>JBEKGC010000037.1:0-27381 GCA_050013055.1 Streptosporangiaceae bacterium | reverse complement strand
TCACGGCCGACTACCAGGCCGGGCAGACCGTGCTGCAACTGGTGCCGGTCAGTCCGCAAACTCCTGTCGAGGCAGCCACGGTCCACCTCAACGGCTCGGTCCGCCAGGCGCAGGACGCCGCGGCGAAAAACGGCCTGTCCGGGCAGCTCGTCGCGGGCGTGCTGGACACGCTGGACCAGTACGGCGACAACAGTAACTTCGACGCGGTCGCGACCCTGGCCAGGGAGCTGACCGAGTGGCTGGCGATCACCGCGAACCGGGTCCAGGCGTGCGTCGCGGACTGGCTGGCCGGCCCGGTCACGGTCGTACTCAACGACGCCGGCCTCCTGCTTGCCCTGCTGGCGGCCGAGGACAGGCGGCTGCTCCCGGGCATCGCCTACCTCCAGCAGCTGGCGGCGAAGCTGACCGGGTCCGACGGGGGCGACGGGGGCGACGGGGCCGCGCCGACGGCGACCGCGCTGCCGCAGACGACGACGGCCGCGCTCGACCCGGGGTCCGCCGCCGTCACCGCCCTGCTGGCCGCCGCCGACCCGAGGCTGTCCGGAGTGCTCGCCCAGGCCATCGGCAACCAGACGGCCACCCCGCCGCCGGCCACCGCGGGCGTCATCGCGCTGACCACGAAGGCCAGCGTGCCGGCCCCGCAGGACGACGACGAGGCGCGCACCTCGAACATCCAGCTGGTCCTTGACGGCACGCTCAGCTCCCTGGTTCCTGGCGGGTGGCTCGTCACCGAGCAGCAGGATGAGGCCGCCTCTCCGTTCGTCAACCAGATTGTCTCGGTCCAGACGTACACGGTGCCGCTCGCGCTGGCCGCCGTCGGCGGATCGGGCGGTGCTGCCGCCACGCCGGCTGCGGCCCCGGTCACCTACCTGGCGCGGACGATGGTGACCCTGAGCGGCGTCGCGTGGAGCGGTGACGGCAGCTACCCGTTCCAGGACCTCACCGCCTATTACGGCAACTCGGCGCTCCAGCTGGCCGGCGATGCCATCACCGCCGAGGTGTGCGGCTCTCAGCTCGAGCTGGCTCAGAACTACGACGGCCTGTACCCGGGCCAGCGCCTCGTCGTCACCGGCGAGCGCACCGACATCCCCGGCACGCCGGGGATCACCGCGAGCGAGCTGACCATGGTCGGCGGCGTGCAGCAGCAGGTCAACACCGGGCTGGCCGGCGATGCGACGCTGCCGGTCCTGACCCTCGCCACCCCGCTCGCCTACGCCTACCAGCGCGCCACCGTAACGATCAGCGGCAACGTCGCCCTGGCGACGCAGGGGGCCACCACCTCGGAGGTGCTCGGCAGCGGAACCGCGGCCCAGGCCGGGCAGGTGTTCACGGTCAAGCAGGTCTCCGCCACCAGCCCGCTGACCTACCTGCCGTCCGGCAACGCGCTGGGCGCGGCCGACACGCTGACCGTCCGGGTCAACGGCATGGCCTGGCAGGAGACCGGCGATCTCAGCCAGGCCGGGCCCAGCGACACCGAATACACGGTGCTGCCCGCCAGCGACGGCACCCTCAGCGTGGCGTTCGGCGACGGCGTGCACGGCGCGCGGCTGCCGACCGGGCAGCAGAACGTCACCGCGACCTACCGGACCGGGGCGGGCAGCGGCGGCAACCTGGCGGCCGGGCAGGTCTCCCAGCTGGCCAGCCGCCCGCTCGGCGTGACCGCGGTGACCAACCCGCTGCCCACCACGGGCGGCGCCGACGGCGACGCCGCCGCCGATCTTCGCGGCCACGCGGCGATCGCCACCCTGGCGCTGGACCGGCTGGTGTCGGTCCAGGACTACGCGGACTTCACCGCCGCCCGGGCCGGCATCGGCAAGGCCGCGTCCGCCGGGCTCAGCGACGGCAGCCGCGAGGTCATCTACGTGACCATCGCCGGGGTGGACGACGCGCCCGTCGACGTGTCCGACCTGCTTGTCACCGACCTGGCCGAGGCGCTGGCCGAGCTCGGCGACCCGTACCTGCCGGTCCAGGTGGGCGTCCGCGACCTGCTGCTGCTTGTGATGTCGGCCGGGATCAAGGTCGGCGCGGCCTACAGCTACGACCTGGTCGAGCCGGCCGTCCGCGCCGCCGCGCTGGCCGCCGGCGGCTTCGCCGCGCATGGGTTCGGCCAGCCCGTGTACCTGAGCGAGATCATCAGCGCGATGCAGGCCGTGCCCGGCGTGGAGTACGTCGATGTCGACCTGTTCACCGCGCTGCCCGGCACCGCTGACCCGGTGTCGCTGCTGCTGGCGCTGCTCAAGCTCACCGGGGCCGGGCCCAGCGTGCAGCAGGTGATCAACGTCCAGCCGGCCCGGTTCGAGCAGGACACCGTCACCGTCGGCACCGACCCGACCGGCGTGCCCGACACGCTCACCAGCATCGCGGTCCTGGCTGGTACCACTATCGAGGCGCTGGCGGCGCTCAACCCGGCGCTGACCAGCATCACGCTCCAGCCGGACACGCAGGTCACCGTGGCCAGCGGTATCCAGCCCGGTCAGCTCGCCCTGTTCAGCCCCGACGTGCCGCAGACCCTGCTGCTGAGGAGCATCCCGTGACCAGACTGTACGAGCTGCTGCCCCGGGTCTACCAGCGGCGCGACGCCGACGTCGGCTACCCGCTGTGCGGCCTGCTCGACGACTGGTTCATCGAGACCTGCCAGGACTGGCTGGTGCCGTACCTGGGTGAGCTGGTCGGCTACCAGCCGCTGCACGGCTACGAGGAGGCGCTGGCCGCAGGCACCCCCGAGGCGGGCCGGCTGCTGCGGGCGATCGCGCCGCGCAGCGACGTCGCCGACACCATCGCCGCCCGCCGCCGCAAGGGCACGCTGAGCCTGCTCCAGGAGCTGGCCACCGACGTCACCGGCTGGCCGTCCCGCGCGGTGGAGTTCCGGCGGCTGCTCGTCTTCGCCCAGCCGGTCCGGCTGCTCGGCACCGACACCGCGGCCCGGCTGCGGACCGGCCGGCTGGCCGACATCAGGCAGCCGGGACCGCTCGGCCTGATCGACGGCCCGTTCGAGGTGACAGCGCACTCCGTCGACGTGCGCCGGATCACCTCGGCGCTCACCCCGGGCCGGTACGGCCTCGACGAGGTCGGTTTGTTCGTGTGGCGGCTCGGCGATTACTCGATCACGCACGCTCCGGCGTCCTGCGTCGACCGGGACCGGATGCGATTCACCTTCAGCATCCTGGGCAACAACACGCCGCTCGCCGTCCGGCCCGCCGCCGGGCCGGCCCCGCTGCACATCGCCGATGAGACCAGCGTCCCCGGGTTCGTGCGGCGGCTGGCGTTCGAACGCGACCCCGGGCAGTACTACGGGCCGGAGAAGAGCTTGTGCATCTGGCTGTCTGGTGACGCCGGGGCCGAGCCGGTCCCGCTGGACCAGATCGTGCCCGCCAACCTGTCCGGCTGGGGTTACACGCCGGTGCGCGGACAGGTTGCGGTCGACCCGGTGCTCGGCCGGATCGCCTTCCCGCCGCGGTCCTCGCCCGACCAGGGCGTGTGGGTCAGCTACCGGTACCTGTTCCCGGCCGACATCGGCGGCGGCGAGTACCAGCGCGCGGCGTCCCCGGCCACCGCGACCGTCTACCCGGTCGGCCCGGGCCAGCGGTACGCCACGATCACCGCCGCGTTGGAGCAGTGGGACGCGGACAAGGCGGGTCCGCACCCGCCCGCCGAGGCGGTGGTGGAGCTGCGCGGTTCGACCGCCTACTCCGAGCAGCTCGACATCAGCGTCGGCCCGGGGGACCGGCTCACCATCCGGGCCGCCCCCGGCAGCCGCCCGGTGATCCGGCTGCTCAACTGGTACGCCAACCGGCCGGACGCGCTGCTCATCACCGGCACAGCTCAGGGCGGGGAGCCGTCAGGCCGGCCGCCGGAGGTCACCCTCGACGGGCTGCTCATCACCGGGCGCAGCGTCCAGGTGCAGGGGCCGCTCGGCCGCCTGCTCATCACCGACTGCACGCTCGTTCCCGGCTGGTCGGTCGACGCCGACTGCGGCTGCGAGCACCCCGGCCAGCCGAGCCTGGAGCTCACTGACACGACCGCCTGCGTCCAGGTCAGGCGGAGCATCCTGGGCCCCATCCGGGTGATCCGCGACGAAGTGCACGACGACCCCAGCCAGCTCTTCGTCGAAGACAGCGTGCTTGACGCCCTCGGGCCAGGCGGCTTCGCGCTGGCCGGCGCGGAAATGGGAGTCGCCGACGCGAAGTCCGCCGACGTCACCCTGGCCATGCGGCGCAGCACGGTGCTCGGCCGGCTTCGCCCGCACGCCATCGCCACCGTGGAGAACAGCATCGTCACCGGCCTGCTCGAGGTGACCAGGCGACAGCAGGGCTGCGTGCGCTTCTGCTGGATCGCGCCCGGGTCGCGGACCCCGCAGGCCTTCCACTGCGAGCCCGCGCCTGGCGCCGATCCGCGGCTCGACGCCCCCCGGTTCACCAGCGACCGGTACGGCACCCCCGGCTACGCGCAGCTGAGCCTGGACGCCCCGGCGCAGATCGTCAGCGGCGCCGACGACGGCGCCGAGATGGGCGTCTACCACGACCTCTTCCAGCCGCAGCGGCTGGCCAACCTGGCGCTGCGGCTGGCCGACTACACGCCGGCGGGCTGTGACGCCGGGATCGTCCTCGTCACCTGAGCCCGCCACCGCAGCCGTCACGACTAGCCGGAGGAACCGCCCGTGTACCTCGACACCTCATGGGACCGCTTCAACCCAGCCAAGCACTACTCGGCCGTGCTCCCGCTGCAGGGCCGGGTGGTGCTCGACTCCGACGCGTTCGAGCAGGCCGCGATCAGCCGGTACTACCTGCGCGCCGCGATGGCCGACGTCGTCGGCCCGGCCGCCGCCGCGAGCGGCGGCTTCCAGATCAGCTGGGCGCAAGAGGGCAGCACGTCCGACCTGGCGGTGGCGCCGGGGCGGATCTACGTGGGCGGCATCTTGGCCGAGGCGGCGCAGGGCGTCACCTACCTCACCCAGCCGGACGGCTACCTCGACCCGAGCGTGCCCGCCGACCGCTTGCCTGCCGCCGGCCCGTACGTCGTCTACCTGCGGGTATGGGAGCGTTCCGTGACGGCGATCCAGGATCAGGGCATCCGGGAGGTCGCCCTCGGCATACACGGCCCGGACACCGCCGGACGCGCCCAGGTGGTCTGGCAGGTCGTGTACTGGCAGCCATCGGACAGCGAGGGGCAGGGCGGCGACGATCCGCAGGGGGCACTGCAGGGCTGGCAGCGCTGGCAGGCCGGTCTCGGGGCGTCGGCCGGCACGCTCAAGGCCCGGGCCAAGCAGCCCGCCGACGCCGAGACCGACATCTGCTCGGTCTCGCCGCAGGCCCAGTACCGTGGCCGGGAGAACCAGAACTACCGGGTGGAGATCTTCCGCGCCGGCACCGCCCAGCCGGGCACCGTCCAATCGGGCACCGTCCAATCGGGCACCGTCCAATCGGGCACCGTCCAATCCGGCACCGTCCAATCGGGCGGCTCTCAGCCCGCGGACCAGGTCGCGCAGTACGTATGGTCGCGCGATGCCGGCTCGACGGCGTTCCCGGTCGAGTCGCTGGCCGGCTCGGAGGTCACCGTCTCCACCCTGGGCCGCGACCTGGTCTCCAGCCTTGAGATCGAGGATTGGGTGGAGATCGCCGACGACGCCTCGGCCAGCCGGGTCGCCGACGAGCGCCCGCCCGCGCATCCCCGCACGCTGTTCCAGGTGACGGCGATCGACGCGGTTAACCGGGTGGTCACCCTGAGCGCCGACCCCACCGCGAGCATCGGTACCACGGGCACCGACCCGACTCTGCATCCGCTGCTGCGCCGCTGGGATTCCGCCGGCATGACCGCGGTGACCGAGGGCCAGTGGCTGAACCTCGAATCCGGCGTCCAGGTGCTGTTCGCCGGCCTCAAGCCGGACGTGCCTCAAGACGAGGGACCGGCCAGCTACCGGTCAGGTGACTACTGGCTGATCCCGGCCAGGACTGTCCTGGCCGACGTGATCTGGTCGCAGGACGACTCGGGCCCGCGGGCGCTGCCCCCGCTCGGCGTCGCCTATCACTACGCCCCGCTCGCGTTCGTTCCTGACAGCGGCGCCCCGCGCGACCTGCGCAGCACGTTCAACCCGATCGCCCTGCCGCCCACCTTCGCCTAGCGAGCCGGCGTCCAGCGAGCGGGAAGGTGAGAGGAGGCCCGTCATGAGCACGGTCGCGTTCGGCGCGCTGTCGACCAGGCGGGAGCAGTCAGACAGCGGCAAGAGCACGTCGGAGCAGCCACCCGGCCTCAGCTTCTACGTCGATATCCTGGTCGGCCTGGTGCCCGCCGAGGTGCTCGCCATCAACTCCATCGTCGTCGCCTCGGTCACAACGCACGCTCCGCTGGGACCGGTCACCGCCGCCGCCGCCACCGCCACCTACCGGTGGATGTTCTGGCTGCTGCTTGGGCTGGCCGCGGTCCTGTTCGTGCTCGGCCGTCGACCCGCCCCCGCCCCCGGCCCCGCCGCCGGGGCGGGCGGCCCGGCCGGATCGCCCGCCGCCGCCCAGCAGAACGGGGATAACCAGCCGAGCTGGCAGAACTGGGAGTGGCAGGACCTGATCAGGACGCTCATCGCCCCGGCCGCCTACGTCTGCTGGACGATGGTCCAGCCCACCGGCGTCTGGAGCGCGATCGTGCCGAGCATGTCAAGTGGCACGCGGCTGCTGATCCCGCTGGTCGGAGCCGCCGTCCTCGGCGCCATCACCAAGGCGACCGCCAGTCACGCCGACAAGAAGCCGTCCCCAGCCGAGCGCCGCGCGGCCGCCGGACGTAAGCCCGCGCTGAACCCCGCGCCCACGCCGGGCCCCGCGCCCGCGCCGGGCCCCGCGCTGAACCCCGCGCCCACGCCGGGCCCCGCGCCCGCGCCGCACCCCACGCCGGGCCCCGCGCTGAACCCCGCGCCCGCGGCCGACCCCGCGCCGCACCCCACGCCGGGCCCCGCGCCCGCGGCCGACCCCGCGCCGCACCCCACGCCGGGCCCCGAGCCTGCGGCCGACCTCGCGCCCGACCCCGCGCCGCGCCCCGCGCCCGAGGATGAGCCGGGTGAGCAGGCCGCCCCGGCCGTTCCGTCCTGGGTGTACTGAAGGGCCTGCTACGGGGCGCCGTACAGATGCTTGATCTTCTGTTCCAGACGGCCGGGCAGTTCGGCGGCCTCGGCCGCGGTATCGCTCACCTGCTTGGCTGCCGACTGCGCTTTCTTGCCCACCCAATGCGCTGCCTTCGCGGCCTCCAGCTTGGGCAGCAGGACGAGATTGTCCTTGATCAGCTTGTACACGACGTTCGTCTTCGGATCGGCCGACAAGGAGAGATTAAGCACCGGCGCCCGCACCGCGGGCTCGGTGGCGAAGGCGGAAATCGGCCAGAAGGCCACCCCGTCCAGGCTGGCCTGCGCGGGGATGTAATCAAGCGCCGCCTGGGCGCGTGCTGTGCTCCCTGTCTCCAGCACGTCCTGCACCGCGTCTCGTGACGCCTTGACCGCGAGCTTTCCCATCGCCTGGGTGTCGGCGCCAGGCTTGGCGTCCAGGTGGGAGTCGCCGTAGGTGCGCCAGGTCTGGCCAAGTGCGTTGCGCACTTGGATGCCGTCGCGGTTGTATGCGTCGTGCACGGTTTTGAGCAGCAGGCTCGGTCCCTTCGCGGCGAGAATTCCCCGGAACGTGGCCCAGGTCCCGGCGCCGGACGCGAGGAGGAAGGAGTCGGCTGCGGCGCAGGCGGCACAGGCCGTCGCGATCGCATCGGCGTTCGATTGCAGGAACTTGATGTACGGAGTCCGGTCCCCGGAGACGAGGTGCCCGGCGGCGAAGGCGTCCGTCAGGAAGTGGTCGGCGAATCCCGCGGCTAGCCACGCCTGGGCCTCGGCCTGTTCCGCGGCCGGCGCCGACGGCTCGGCGCTCGCCAGTCCGGGTGACGTGACCGTCCGCGTAGGATCCGGACGATTGGTCGGGGTAGCGTCCGGGTTACGGGTTTGCCACGCCTTTCGCGCCAGGTCCAGGGCCAGCTGGTGCTTGGGGATCCAGTTGAGGTCGATGTTGTCCGTGGAGAAATGGGCGGGGTTGGCCTGGGCGAGATCGAGGAAGCTTGCCTCGGCCCCAGGCGCGCCGCTTTCCACATGCTCGCCCTCGCGTACCTCGCCGTGCGGGCCCGCGGCGCCGCTGGCCGTGTCGCCGGCCAGCGCGTCCCCCGCCCCTGTCGCCGGGCTGCGATCCATGGTGGCGACCTCGTATTTCACGGTGACGTCAACGGCATCCGCTGACGTGAGCCGGCGATCCGGGTTCGCGGCCACGTCCTTGCGCTCGTCCTCCATCGCCGCGATGACGCCTTCCAGTTCTGCTCGCGGTGCTCGCAGCAGCGCCTCAGGCGAGCGGTAGAAGTCGCCGCTGAGCGCGATGATCTGCCCGTAGGTCAGCTCGATGCCGTTGGGCAGCCGGATCTTGCGCTGGTCACCTCCGTCAGCATCGCCGAGTTCCCTGTGCTCCCACGCCTCGTAGGCGTGCCGGCCGGCCCCGGCCGGCGCGCGGATATGCGGCGTGCCGCCGCGAAGCACCGTGTCCGCGGCGGCGTCGGCGTCCAGTTCCGCCGCGATCTCCGGGGCGAACGCGCCGGACCTGTGCTGCTGGGCGACGTGCGCGAGCTCGTGCGCGAGCAGCCGGTCGCCTGGCCCGGTGCCTGGCGCGAACCGCCCGGGGGCGAAGTAGACCTGGTCGCCTTCGGTGACCGCGTGCACCCGGCCGCCCGCCCGGGGGCTCTCCGGATGCAGCCAGACCGAGGACAGGTCAGTGCCGAAGCGGTCAGCCCACAGTCCGGCCTGCGGCACCGACGTCAACGGCATGCCGTGCACCGGCACCCGGCTGAAATCGGCGGCGCGCATGGGGTAGGGGGCGGCCGGACCTGGCCCGTCGCGGTCCGGCAGGTCATGTCGCTGGTCGGCCGGCAGGTCACCCCGCAGGCTCGCACGCGGTGCCTGATCGCGCGGTGCCTGATCGGGCTGCGCGGCGTCCGCACGCGCCCGCGCGAACACGTGGTCGCTCATGAGTCCCTCGCAAAGCTAGCGGCAGAAGGGCAGCGGCAGGTAAGCCATTGTGCGCGGCTGCCGTCACCATCCCGTCACGGCGATCGCAGCCTTAGGACCGCATCGATGAGCGTTTGCCCGGTTACCCAGCAGCGAGGGATCGCACCCGGCGGCGGCTGGCCCTCCTCGGCCCCGCCCGGCCCCGGACACGCCCGCCCCACCCGCCTCACCGGGGTATTCTCGCCCCCCAGCGCCGGCCCGGCACCGGTTCCAGCTCCTCGCAGGCATGATTGTGGATCGAAACCTTTGAAAAAAGAAGCTAACGATCCACAATCCTGGTTGTGCGGTGCCTGTCATCTCCGGACCCGGCCTGGCTGAGCCAGGAGGGACTGCAGGTACCACTGCGGCCGCCTTAAGATTCGCCTGATCCAGCGGACCTGAGCCTGCGGCGCATCCGGTGCGTTCCCGTGCCAATGCCGACGGTGAACACCGGCCCGCGCGAAGGCTCACGATCGAGGCGACGGTGAACACCGGCCCGCGCGAAGGCTCACGATCGAGGCGACGGTCACGCTCCGAGGGCCCGGGGAACCGCACCTCAGCCGCCACCCCGGCCACCCCCCGCACCCACAACTCACCCGCCACCGTCATCGAAAAAAGTCGTGGAATATTTGGCTTACGTGGACACTTTGGTATCCCATGATTGCCCAAATCATCCGTGAGGGCCCAATCCTCCACGCGAACCGGACGGCCCGGCCCACAGCACGCCCGGCCGGACCAGGCACGGCATACACCCCGCACCACCACAGGCGCACACCCCGCACCACCACACCCAGCAGCCACCGCACCACCAGAACGACCGCAGTGGATCCGCGTCCAGCGACCTATCCAGCGGACCCCGTGCCCTATGCCAACTACGAGCACCGGCCCGCGCGAAGGCTCACGATCGAAGCGGTCACGCTCTAGGACCCCGAAGCGCCGCATCCCAGCCGTCACCCGCGCCGCTCCCCCCGCACCCGCACCGGCGAACGATCGCGGCTGGCCAGGCGAGACGGCCTTTGTCTGCGATTTCGGGTGTGATAACCCCCGAGATCGCCGACAAATCGCCGGTTCCGGGCTGAATCCGGGCAGGCACGGCCGGGGGCAGCGGGCCGCGGGACGGCATCAAGCCACATCCAGAACTGGCGGCACACCTGGCTCCGGAACGCTCACTGGAGACTTGGGCACCTACGATGGATCCGCATTCGGCGGCCTATCCAGCGGACCCCAGCGTCATATGCCGGGTGTGAGAACGTCTACCCGGCTCGTCATCGAGGCGACGACCACGCTCCGAAGTCCCGCCGGCTGACCCGGAGAGACGGCCGCCCCGGAAAGCCGCCCCAGCCTCCCAAACCCTCCCCACCCAAGCACAAAGGGTCCCTCCTGGAATCCCAGCCCCGGCAGCGCATCCGGTTAGCCCCCGCACCAACAAACGGACCATGCCCGGACCCGGGGCCGAGAGCGGCTGGAAGCGGGGCGAACGTTACGGCGATCGCAGCCCTAGGAGCCGACGCCGAACCAGCTGAGTATCGTCTCGGCGAGCAGCAGCACGGACATGATGCTGATGCCGGCCACGGCGATGGTGGCGACGACGCGGGTCACTGGCTTGTTGGCCGCGGCGCCGAGTACGTCCCGGCGGTTGGCCAGGATCAGGATGTAGACCAGCACGACGGGAGTGACGACGCCCTGCAGGACCTGGGTGCCGATGAGCAAGGTGATCAGGTTGACCGGGGTCAGCGAGACCGCGGCCCCCAGCGCGACCTGGAACGTGAACAGGCCAAGGAACAGCGGCGCCTCGGCGAACCGGCGGGACACCGAGCGTTCCACGCCGATCGCTTCGCTGATCGCGTAGCTGCTGGACAGCGGGACCACGGCGCCGGCCAGGGCGCTGGCTCCGAGCAGGCCAAACGCGAACAGCAGTTCCGCGCCGCTGCCGGCCACCGGCCTGAGCGCTTCCGCGGCCTCCTTGGCGGAGTTGAGCGGCCCGCGGCCGCCGATCGTGGCGCCGGTCGCGATGATGATGGTGATGCTGATGATGCAGGCGAACAGCGCCCCGGAGACCGCGTCGAGACGCGCGCTGCGGTAGTTCGCCGGGCCGGCGCCCCGGTCCACGACACCGGCCGCCGCGTAGAACTGCATATAGGGACTGACCGTGGTACCGATCAGGGCCACCCCGAGCAGGAGGTAGTCCTTGGACAGCAGGAAGTGCGGAATGACCAGGTTGGTGCCGACCGCGGCCCAGTGCGGGTGGCCCAGGATAGCGGCCGCCGGATAGGCGAAAAATGCCAGGGACAAGATCAGGAATATGCGCTCGGCGTACCGGTAGGAACCGAAGAGCACCAGCCCCCAGATCAGCAACGCGGCCGGCGGGATCACCCAGTAGCGGCTGACGCCGAGCAGTTCGAACGCGGCCCCGATACCGGCGAATTCGCTGACTACCAAGCCGGTGTTGGCGAGCAGCACGCAAAACAGCGCCAGCCCGGTGAGGCGGAGGCTGAACTGCTCGCGGATGAGAGCAGCAATTCCCTTGCCGGTGAAGATGCCAAGCCGGACGGCCATTTCCTGGACGATGACAAGCGCGATGGTCACGAGCACCATGAAAAACAGCGTCCGGTAAATGTACTGGGAGCCCGCGCTTGAATAGGTGGCGATGCCGGCCGCGTCGTTGCCTGCGTTCGCGGCGACCAGCCCGGGCCCGGCGATGGCCAGATAGGCCAGGGTCCGGCGGCCACCGGGGACACGCCTGACCACCCCGGCGGCCCGGTGCCGCAGCGGCTCTGACTCGGTCATGGCCGCCGCCCCGGGAAGTGCAGCCGCCTCGGGAAGTGCCGCGGCGGCTCCGGCCCGGTCATTGCAGCAGCCTCGGGAAGTGCAGCCGCCCGCGTTCCGGCAGCATCGCGTCGAGCACGTCGTCGGCCAGGATCCGACCCAGCGGCCTGCAGTTATCGTCGACGACGAGGAGCGAGGACCGGCGCGTGCGGACCAGCTGGTCCGCCACGTCGGCCACCGATGCGTCCGCGGACACCGTCAGCGGCTCGGGATGGTCTTCCGCCTGGAGGATGTCGCTGATGACCGTGTCACCGGGCTGGATGACCAGGTCGAACAGCGGCACGTCAGCCAGCAGCACCCCGTCGGCGTCGCAGACCACCACCGCGTCGATCTCCGCCCGGTGCTCCCGCAGCCCCGAAACGGTGCGCCGCACCGCGCCGATCGTGTCACCAAGCGCCGCCGGTACCAGCATCGTGGTCATGAAACCGCCGGCGGTGTTCTCCGGGTAGGTGAGCAGCGCGGACAGCTCGGCCGTCTTCTCCGCGGGCAGGTGCCCCAGGATGAGGTCACGTTCACTGCCGGACAGGTCACGCAGCGCGTCGACGGCCTCGTCTGGTTCCATCGCCGCGATCAGCGCCGCCGCCTGTTCCGGGGGCGCCTCGCGGAGCAGCGCTTCCAGCTCGTCCGGGTCCATTTCTTCCAGCGCGTCCGCGGCAGTGTCGTAGCCCAGCCGCGACAGCAGGTCCTGACGACCCGGGCGCTCCAGGTCTTCCAGCAGGTCGGCGAGATCGGCCGGGGCCATCCGGCGCAGTTCCTCATCGCTGGCCCGCAGGTGCACCGCCGGCGGCGAACTGGTCAGGTCATCAGCGAACGGGGCGACGGCATCCCAGTCGATGACCCGCTCGGGAGTGGGCAGGCTGCGGAACCGTTTCGGGCCCAGCCGCCGGAGCAGCGTCCCGAGGCTGACGTCAAGCCCGACGAGCAGGAACTGGCCGGCCACCGGCGCCAGGTACAAATCGGCGGCCCGGATGACCTGCCGGCCGTCCAGGTCGACGAGCTGATGATCGAGGACGTCCTTGGCCAGCAGCACCTCGCCGGGGCGCCGGGTGAATTCACGCAGGTCCAGCCGCGCAGCGCGCAAGTACACCGCCTGGTGGGCCATCTTGTCCACGCTTTCGATGGGCAGGAAGCTGGTGCGCGACCCCACATTCAGCAGCAGGCCGGTCAGCGGCGGGTAGGGGTCCTGCCCGTGCATCCGGGCCACCAGGTCGACGACCCGGCCCACCCGCTGCCCCGCCTGGTTGAACACCGGCGCGCCGACCAGGCTGGCCAGGCTGACGATGGCCTGCCTGACCGCACGACGCGTGGTCAGGCGGTCATTACGCCGCCGCAGGGCATCGGCCGCTGGCGCGATCAAGCGGCGTGGTGAGGAGGACGTCATCGCGGGCTCCGACAGCTCGGGGCACCCGCGCTCCGGTTACCAGCTGGTCGTGAGCGGGATGGCGGGTGCCAGATCGGGCGAGACAGGTACCGGCGACATCATCGCCGAGAGGTAGGTACTTGGAGGTTCACTCGACAAGAGCGCTACCTCCCCTCAGCCTGCCCGCATCCGCAACCACTGGGTCCAAAGTTTACGTCACCAGGCGCAGGCCGTTGCCTGCGGCGAGTCAGAGCCCCCCGCCGGCCCGGCCGGGCCGGCGGGGGGCGCCGACGGGCCGCTTGGCCGCGGCTGACAGTGTTGTTCACGTGATCAGCCCGCCGGAGTCCGGTCCCGCCGCGCGATGAAGCTCGCCATGCTCGCGCCGATCGCCTGGCGCACGCCGCCCGAGCACTATGGGCCGTGGGAGTCGATCGCCAGCCTGCTCACGGAGGGGCTGGTCGCCCGGGGCGTCGATGTCACCCTTTTTGCCACCCTCGACTCGGTGACGGCGGCCAGGCTCGACGGCGTCTGCCCGCACGGCTACGCCACCGATGCCCAGCTGGACGGCCGGGTCTGGGAGGCGCTGCACGTCTCGCACGCCCTGGCCAGGTCGGGCGAGTTCGATCTGGTGCACAACCACCTGGACTGGCTGCCGCTCGCCTTTGACCAGCACGCGCGGGCGCCGATGGTGACGACCATCCACGGCTTCTCCGGCGCGGGCATTCTGCCTGCCTACACGCGGTCACGTTCGGCGTTCGTCGCGATCTCGGAATCCGACAGGTACGCCGGACTCGATTATGCCGCGACCATTTATCACGGCGTCGACCTCGCGACGCTGCCGTACCGGGCCACGGCCGGGGATTACCTGGTCTCGTTCGGTCGCATCCATCCGGACAAGGGCACAGCTGACGCCATCGAGATCGCCCGCGGTACCGGACGGCGGCTGGTGATCTGCGGCATCGTGCAGGACGAGCGGTATTTCGCCGCGGCGGTGGAGCCGCACATCGACGGGGATCAGGTCGTTTACCTCGGCTCGGTCGGTCCGGCGCGCCGGGCCGAGATCCTCGGCGGTGCCATGGCGCTGCTGCACCCGATCTCTTTCGATGAGCCGTTCGGCTTGTCCGTGGTGGAGGCGATGGTGTGCGGCACTCCGGTCGTGACGTACCGGCGCGGCTCCATGGCCGAGGTCGTGGACGAGGGCGTCACCGGGTACCTGGCCCACGACGTCGGGTCGGCGATCAGCGCCGTGCCCCGAGCCGCGCGGCTTGACCGCTCGGCCGTCCATGCCCGCGCGGCCGGGCGGTTCGGCGCCGACCGCATGGTCGAGGACTACCTCCGCATCTACGAAGCGCTGCTCAGCTCGGCCAGCACCTCGGCGAGCGGCGCGTAAGCCACCCCGATACGGCAGTCGTCGATGCCGTAGGGAATCCAGACCAGGCCGTCGTGCAGGAACGCTCCGCACGAGTACACGACGTGGGGGACGTAGCCGTCCTGCTCATCCCAGGCGGGGGACAGCAGCGGGGTCCTCGACTGGCCCACGACGCGGGACGGGTCATCGAGGTCGAGCAGGAGCGCGCCGATGACGTAGACCCGCATCGGGCCGACGCCATGGGTGAGAACCAGCCAGCCCTGGTCGGTCTCGATCGGCGGCCCGCAGTTGCCGACCTGCATCATCTCCCACGACGCGGACGGTTCCTGCAAAGTCACTGGGTGGTCCCACACGTAGCCGTCCGCCGAGCTGGCCAGGCTCGTGCTCTCGCCGTCGGAGCGGCACAGGGCGAGGTGCTGTCCGTGCACCTTGCGGGGAAACAGCGCCATGCCCTTATTCCGTGCGGCCGGCCCGACCAGCCGATGGGCACGGAAGACCCGCAGGTCCGAGCTGCTGAGCAGGCGCGGGGCGATCTGCCGCCCGTCGTAGGCCGTATAGGTGGCGTGGTACTCCACGGTCCCGTCGTCGTCGACGAACCGGGTGAACCGCGCGTCTTCCATGCCGCTGCTCTCCTCCTCGGCGGACGGCGACAAGATCTGCTGCCCGAGGTCGGCGTCGCGGGCGAAGGAGGCGTTGTAGGCGGACGCGACCACCTTGCGCAGCAGGTCGACGGTGGCGGCGGAACCCGCCCGGGTCAGCAGGTCGCGGGGCGCCTGCCCCAGCGCCCGCTCGAGATCGGCGCCCTCGAACTCGGCGGGGAGGGTGAGCAGGACGGCCTCGGCGAGTTCATCGAGATGGCCCTGATCGACGAGGACGGCATGCAGGTGCTCCCGGTGCCACGTGGCAGGCGTGGTGTCCGCGACGGAGAGCGGCAGGAGTCGCGGCTCGAAGGACCACTGCGCGCCCGGGCCGACGACGGCCGTGCAGAAGCCGATCGAGGAGACGTGCCCTTCGCCGATACCCCGTAGACTGAGCGCCACCCGAGCCTGACCAGCGCGCAGGCCGCTCTGGTCGGGGCCGAGTACCGCGCTCGGGTTGCACAGGGCCGCGGCTTCCGTCGCGTACTCGGCCGTGAAGGTCGCGCCCAGCAGCAATGTGCGCGCCGCCGTCAGCTCACGCGCCTCCTTGACGTGCGCGGAGACGATCGACGCATGCCGCCGCAGGAGGGCCTGATAGTGGTGGTGGCGACCATCGAAGTCGCGGAGCAGGTCCGCGGCCAGCCGCTCGACCTCGTCTTCGGCCACGCTCATCACGCGACCGACGACCTGGCTGGCTCGCGAACCGGCATGCTCAAGATCATCGTCGCCCGGCAGGAAAAGCCGCGCGATGACGCGAGCCGGGTCGGGGCGCAGCTCGGCCTGGACGCGGTGCGCGATCATTCCAGCTCGCTCATCCGGCGGGCCTGCTGCGCCGTCGCGAGCATCGCCAGGGTGGATTCGGCGCCCTGGTTGAGGTTGCGGCCGACACGTTCCAGGCCGTCGTAGCCGCCGCCGGTACGAGGGTCGAACATGGTCGTGGCGCTGTCGTTGTCCCCGCCGAACCAGTCCCAGGCCAGCCTGACGCCCGTCCGCCAGGACGGCTGGCGGGTGATCCGGAACGCGCTCCCGCAGGCATCAGCGAGCGCGGACACCTCGATCGGCTGCTGGTCGTAGCCGGGGCCCACGTCGTCGCGGCCGCGGCCGCCCACCGGGGTCACCGACAGGTGGCCTGCGCGGGTCTCGGTGCGCAGCAGGAATTCCAGCAGGCTCAGGCCGCGGCTTAGCGCGGCCGCATCGGGTAGGGCGTCACCCGCCACGATCAGCGCCTCGGCCATCGAGGCGTTCGCGTAGCTCAGCCGCTCCTCCGGCCAGGGCCACCGGGAATCGTCACCGCCGCCGCCGATCAGGGCCAGCGTGTCCTGCAGCAGCCGCCTGGCCGCCAGCTCGTCCGGCCGGTGGCGGAGCAGCTCAGCCGCGCCGAGCGCGGCAAACGCCATCGACCTGACGTGCGGGGAACGAACCTGCGCCGCTATCCGGAACCCGCCGATGGCCCGGGCGCGCATGCCCGGCGTCTGCGCGCTCGTGGCGGCGACACCCAGGCCCCACAGCGCCCGTCCCCACCAGTCACCGACCGCGGCCTCGTCGCGCCATTGCCCGTCGACCGCCATCCGGTTGTGACAGGCCCCGGTGGGATCGAGCGCGTCCAGGACGAAGGCGAGGTAGCAGCGGGCCAGGCGGCGGGCGGTCGGCCCTGGCTTCGGCTCATGGCACACGACGACCAGCCCGCGGGCGACGTCGTCGACGCAATAGCCGTGCTCGCGCCGGGGGACGGTGAGGCGGGCGTGCTCGAAGAGCCCGCGGTCGTCGGTGAGCCGTTCGAGGTGATCGAACACCGGCTGGTAGACCTCGCGGGCGGGAGTCGCGCGGCCGGCGGTCATGCGGCCACGCTCGCCGTGATCAGCCGGCCGGCCAGCTGGCGGTACTGGTCCGCGATGACGGGCCAGAGCAGCTGCGGCGCGGTCGCGGCGGCGGCGGCGGCCATCTGCGTCATCACGTCCCCGCGGGTGATCACCGAGCGGAGCGCCGCCGCGATGGCGGCCGGATCGCGGTGCGGCACGAGCAGGCCCGCTCCCCCCGCGAGCATCTCCCTGGCGTGCGGGAACTCCGTCGCCACCACCGGCTTGCCTGCCGCCACCGCCTCGATGAGCACCCCCGAGGTGACCTGCTCGGTCGAGTCGTAGGGCAGCAGGACGACGTCGGCGGAGCGGACCAGGGAGGCCAGCGCGCTTGTGCTCCGGTAGTGACCGTCGAAGGTGACGCAGGATCCAAGCCTGGCCCGCTTGACCTGCTCGCGGAGGCGATCACGATAGGCGTCGCCTTCGTGCAGCAGCACCTTCGGGTGCGTCTGGCCGGCCACCACGTAACGCGGCATGGGCGCGAGGTCCCGCAGCATCGCCATGGCCTCGATGCCCCACTCGATGCCCTTGCCCGGGCCGAGCAGGCCCCAGGTCAAGACGGTGAACTCGCCGGTGCGGAACGTCGGTTCCGCCATCGTGGTCGGCCGGGCGGGCGCGCCGTGCGCGATGACGCTCACCTTCGACATGTCGACGGCGTACCCGGCCGTGAGCCGCTCATGCGCCGTCATCGTCATCACCACGACGGCATCGGCCTTCGCCGTCACCGCCTCGAGGACCTGACGCTGATGCGGCGTCGGGTCGGTCAGCACGGTATGCAGGACGACGACGCGCGGCACCAGGATCTGGTCAAGCAGGTGCAGGATATCGCTGCCGTCGGCGCCGCCGTAGAGGCCGTATTCGTGCTGCACGATGGTGACGTCGCACTGGCTCAGCTGGTCGGCCGCCCGGCGGAGCGAGGCGGCGTCCTGGCTGACGAGCTGCGCCACGACCTCCTCGCCTGGTCGCGCCATGGGCGCGTCGACCAGGCGGACGACCCATCCCTCGTCCGTGCTTGAGTGCAGCAGCGCGTCGCGCAGCGCGGCGGTGAACGTGGCCAGTCCGCACTGGGTGGGCGGGAACGTGCTGACGAAACCGAATCGCGTGTTCATAGTTCAGGTGCCTTCCGATGGACAGCCCCGAGAGAACCGAGAACGAAGCCTCACGCGATAAGTTGCTCCGGCTTGCGGGCAGCGTGTATGCCCGGGCGCCGCGATGTGCCCACGATCCTGGCGTCGGCCATGAGGGCCGGTACCTGCTTGTTCGGTACCCGGCGGCCCAGCCAGCGCACCACCCGGTGCGACCTCCCGAGCATATTCTAAGGCACGGCGGCCGATGACGGCGGCCTGGGCGGCACCGCGCTGGTTACGGTGCGTGCCGGGCCTGCATCGCCTGCGCGAGGAGGTGGTAGCCCTGGCCGGGCGAGCGGACCATCCGGACCTCGGGCAGCTTGCTGAACCAGGTGCGCTGGCGCGCGGTGTGGCGGCGGATGTGCTGGACGACCCGCTGGCCCACCTCGGCGTGTTCCGCCGCGGTCAGCTCGGCGACGTTCTTGCCGCCTTCCGCCGCCACCTCGAAGTACTCGCGGTAACCGTGGGTGTGCAGGACCTGGTTGTGACCGCGCCTGCGATGTTCCTGGTCGAGCCGGTAGCGGTCGTTGAGGTCGCAGATCTCGCCGAACAGCCCGCGGCCGAGCTGGTCGTGGTAGGTGCGGGCCACCCGCTGGGCCAGGGCCGGCGGCCCGGGGTCGACCCCGAGCACGACGGTGGCCAGGGCGAAGTGCTCGGGCCGCGTGGTGCGGTCGCCGGCCGCCATCCGCGCCGCCAGCGCGTTGATCACCGCCGCGTAGTTGTGCGGATGCACCCGCGCGGCCGCCTGCCGGTCCAGCCGGGCGAGCAGGGCGTGCGCGTCGTCCGCCAGGGCGGGCGGGAAGTCCCGCCGGAGCGAGTCGCGGGCGGCGCCGACCTGGTCCAGCGCCCAGCCGTCAAGCAGCGCCTTGATGTACACGCCGGTGCCGCCCACGATGAACGGCACCGCGCCGGCCGCCAGCGCGTCGGTGATGAGACGACGGGCGAGCCGCGCGTAGTCCTCGAGCTCGAACTTGCGGGCCGGCTCGGCGACGTCGAGCATTTCGTGCCGGATGCCACCCATCTGTTCGGGTGTGGTCTTGCTCGTGCCGATGTCCATGTACCGGTACACCTGGCGCGAATCGGCCGAGATGATCACCACCTGGCGGCCGAGCTCGCTCTCCAGCCGGCTGGCGATCTCGACCGACATCGCGGTCTTGCCCGACGAGGTGGGGCCGTAGAGCGCGGCCAGCAGACGGCCCGCTGGCCCCTCGGGCACGGCGATCACCTCCGGATATCGGGCGCTGCCGCCACGATACCGTCAGGACCACGATTCTCAGCTGGTCACGTCGGCGGTGCTGAACCTGGCCCAGGCGATGCAGGCCCAGAGCAGCAGGTAGATCCCGAACGAGGCCAGCCCGCGGCCCAGCGTCCCGATGTCGACCGGCGCCCGGAGCAGGGCGTCGAAACTGTTCCACCAGTGGGTCGGCAGGTACGGGTGGACCGCGGCGAACTGCGGCACGTTGTCGATGACCTCGCTGACCACCACCAGGATCGCCAGCGTGGCGATGGCCCCGAGGGAGTGTTCGGTCAGGGTGCTGAAGGCCAGGCCCATGGCACCGAAGGATGCCATCGCGGCCGTCACGTACAGTGAGACAAGCAGCAGCCGAACGACTCCGTCGGTGAGCGGCACGGTTGTCCCTGATAGCAACGTCACCGGCCCGACCGGGAACAGGGCCGCGCCGGTGGCCAGGGCGACCGCGGCCACGCCGAAGGTGACCGCGACCGCGAACACCACGATCGCCGCGTACTTCACGCTGAGGATCCGGACCCGCCCGGCCGGGACCGCCAGCAGGGTTCGCAGCGTGCCGTAGCCGGCCTCGCCGGCCATGGAGTCCCCGGCCGCCACGCCCACGGCCAGCGGCAGCACGAGGGTGAGCAGCAAGGTCAGCGCGATGAAGCTGAGGAAGACCCCGTTGCCGGCCAGCTGGCTGATGAACGCCACGCCGTCGGGTCCGCCGCCGTGGCCCGGCTGGGTGGCCAGCCGCAGCCCGACCCCGATGAGGACGGGAAAGGCGCCGGCCACGGCCAGGATCCACCGGTTCCGCCGCCGGCCGAAGACCAGCCGCAGTTCCGAGCGGAAGAAACGAAGCCAGCTCCGGGCGGGAACCGGGCCGGCCAGCACAGACTCAGTCATGAACGTCGAACCCCTCTCCGGTCAGCCCCACGAAAAGCTCTTCCACGCTCGGTGTCACCACGCCGAGGTCACGGACCGCCACCCCGGCGTGCACGAGTTCGGTGCAGATCCGCTCGGGTGGGTTCGTGCCGAGCCGCGCCGACACCTGCTCGCCGGTCAGCTCCACATCGGCCAGCCCGAGGCGGCGCAGCACCGCCTCGGCCGCGGCAGGCTGCGCCGTCTGCACCCGGATCCGGGCGGCGTCGGTCCGGCGCAGCTCCTCAAGCGGCCCCTGGAACACCAGCCGGCCGGCCCGCATGACGCCGACGTGCGAGCAGATCTGCTCGACCCAGATGGGAGGAGACGAACACGGTGACTCCCGCCGCGGCGATCTGCCGGATCAGCGCCCGCACCTCGCGGGTACCCTGCGGGTCGAGCCCGTTGGTGGGCTCGTCGAGCACGATCAGCTGGCGCGGGGCGAGCAGGCTCGCGGCGATGCCGAGCCGCTGCTTCATCCCCAGGGAGTAGTGCCGGTACCGTTTGCGCGCGGCCGCCAGCAGCCCCACCCGGTCAAGCGCCTCGCCGATCCGCGGCGGGGGTGGGCGGTCCGGTCGGCGGCATCGCAGCGGGCCAGGTTGTCCCAGCCGGTCAGGAAGGGATAGAAGCCGGGCCCTTCGACCAGCGAGCCGACCCGGGGCAGCACCCGCCCGGCCCCCGACGGCATCGGCACGCCCAGGATTTCCACCTGGCCGCCGGTCGGGAAGGCCAGGCCGAGCAGCATCCTGATCGTGGTGGTCTTCCCTGACCCGTTGGGCCCGAGGAACCCGTACACGCTGCCGCCAGGGACGGCCAGATCGACGTGGTCGACCGCCAGCTGACCGCGGCCGAACCGTTTGGACAATCCGCTGCTCGCCACCGCCAGCCCGCCCGCCCCGCCTGGGCGGGTCGCTCCCGGCGCTTTGTCCTTGATCCGGGCGCCGGTCACGTGGACCCCGCCGGCGTCGCGGCGTGCTGCCGCTGAGCCGCCGGGGCCTGGCCCGGCTCGGTCACCGCCCGATAGAGGACGTCCGGCGTGACCGCCCCGATCAGGACCCGGCCGTTGCTTGTGACCAGCATCGAGATCAGGCTGGTCTGCATCAGCCGACCGCTGCCCCACGGTCCGCTGACCGGGGTGGCCGACTGGAGGAAAGCCTGGAACATCGAGCCGGTGTCCACGCCGAGCGCCGACAGCCCCCCGGACCCCCCGGACCCCCCGGCGCCCCCGGCGCCCCCGGCGCCCCCGGACCCCCCGGCGCCCCCGGACCCCCCGAAGCCCCCGGAGCCCCCGGCTCCCGGGCCGGCCTGCGCGCTCGAGCTGCCGATCAGCCCGGCCGGCTTGGCGTTCGAGCCCGCCGCGCCGCCGGACGGCCCCCCGGTCAGCGTGGCCTCAGGCAGGTCAACCACGGTCAGCCAGTCGCGGCCGATCACCGTGGTGCCGGCCGCGAGGTCGCTGCCCACCGCCGTGGCCGCGGCGCTGCCGCCGGAACCCGGGCTTACCTGGACGACCGACGCCCCGGCGGGCGGGGTGAAGGTAAAGTTCTGCGCGGCGGGCCGCCCGAACGACACGGAGCTAAAGCCGACCTCAATGGCGGGGGCGGCCGCCTGCCTGGCGAACACCTGCACCCGCAGCGGCACGCCTCGCTGGCCGTCGATGGCCACCCGCACCTGGCCGATCAGTGAACCGGCGCTCTTCGGCGCGAGCACCAGCTGGTAAGCGGCCTGGCCGGCCACGGTCACGTTACCGGCCAGGCGGACCGTCGTGGTCGGGCCGATCCTGGCCAGCACCTGCTCCGCCGCCTGCTGCGGGGTCAGCGGCAGGGACGCCGACCCCGAGGCCGGTGACGGGCGGGGCGGCACCGCCATGTGCTCCACCATGTTGACCGAGCTTCCCCACAGCCAGGCGTTGCTGCCGTTCCTGATCAGGTCGCTCTCGGTGTCGGTCTGCGGTACCGCGATCCGGAAGTGCGCCGGGTCCGCGTACCAGACCTTGATCACGTGGGAACCGGACAGGAACGACAACAGCGAGACCGGACCCACGATCGACGGCAGTGCGGGCAGGCCGAGCGACACGGTTTCCACTACCGTCCCGCTCAGCGCCGGCCCCGGCGGGTTCGCGGTCAGCTCGGCGAGGAGCTGCGCGGCCGTGCGCGGCGGCAGCGGCGGCGGCGGCTGAGCCAGCGAGATCATCGATGTGGTCAGGACCCCGCCGACCGCCGCCATGACGCCGGCGGGTACCGCCCACCTCATCCGGCGGGACAGGCCGTTAACTTCAGTGGTTGCTTTCATGCTGGTAACGCTAAGGAATCATGCAGGGCCGGGTCGTCACGCCGGCGAGCGGTCTTTGCCGTCCCCGGCGTGAGGGAATTCCGGGCCGGTTCTCCCTCCTAAGTGGGAGAACCGGACGAACCCGGCTCAGCCGAGTTCGGCACGACGAGTCCTGTCTCGTAGGCGGTGACGACCGCCTGCGTCCGGTCGCGTAGCCCGAGCTTGCTCAGTACGCGGCTGACGTGCGACTTCACCGTCTCCTCTGTGACGATGAGGCGGGCGGCGATCTCGGTGTTGGACAGGCCTTCTGCGACCAGCCGGAGAACCTGGGTTTCGCGCGGGGTAAGCGAGCCGAGCGCGGCCGGGGCGGCGGCGGACTTGGCGTGCAGCCGGGTGAACTGGCCGATGAGGCGGCGCGTGATGGTCGGCGCGAGCAGCGCATCACCGGCGGCAATGACCCGGACGGCGTCGAAAAGGCGCTCGGCCGTGACGTCCTTGAGCAGGAAACCGCTGGCCCCGGCACGTAGCGCATCGTAGACGTATTCATCCAGGTCAAACGTGGTCAAGATGAGAATTCGCGGTCCGTTCGGACCGACGGCGAGCTGCCTGGTCGCCGCGATGCCGTCCACGCCGGGCATGCGGACATCCATCAGCACCACGTCGGGCCGCAGCTCGCGGCAGATCCGCACCGCCTCCGCCCCGTCGCAGGCCGTGCCGACCACGCCGAAGTCGGGCTGGGTATCCAGCAGGGCAGCGAACCCGGCCCGCACGACCTGCTGATCGTCGGCCACGATGATCCGGACCGGGGGAGGCTGATCGTTCATGTCGATGTCCCTCCCGGGGCCGCTCGGTGAAGTATCCACAGCGTGGTATTCATGCCGAGCAGCCGCAGTGGCGTCCTGTCCGTGATCCGCAACGTGCCAGGCACAGCGGCGTCAGGGATGTCCGGTGCGAGCAGGACCACCCGGCCGCCTGGTCTGGTCACCCGGCCGATTTCCGCCAGAGCGGCGGTGAGCCACCCGGCCGCCGTGCCCGGCAGCTCATATTGCCGCCCGAACGGGAGGTTCGACACGACAGCGCCGGCCGAGGCCGTCGGCAGATCGATGGTCCGCACGTCAGCGGCGGCCAGCTCGGCGCGCGGTACGTTCTGCCGGGCGGCCGTCACGGCCCCGGGATCGATGTCGCGGCCGCGTACTTCCGGCCAGCCGACGGCGAGCGCCTCGCTGAGGATCGTGCCAGAACCGCAGCACGGATCGAGCAGCGGCCCGTGGGGATCACCGGCGAGGCTGACCATCATCGCGGCGACGGTGGGCCGCAGCGCACCGTGCCGCTCCACTTCCCGGCCTTCGTGCTGCCGCATGGCCCGGTCGGAGAGGCGAAGACCGGCCACCAGGTAGCCGGGGCGGTACTCGCTGATCCAGACCTCGATCCTGGCCGGGTCGGCCACCTTCCATCGCGGCCGGTCTTGGGCGATGGCCTGGGTCAGGGCCCGGCGCAGCTCGGTGCGCAGAAAGGAGCGCTCGTCCAGAACCCGGACGATCACCCGGTAGGTCATCGCCCCGGTGAGCGGTCCCAGCCGCGCGGACCAGATGGACAGCGCCTTCTCCAGCCGTTCCCTGCGCCATACCCGCTCGGCGATCACCTGCGGCTGGTCGCCGCTGGCCCGGGTGGTCCGGCCCACCTCGACGAAGAGATCCTCGATGGTACGCAGCGACCACAGCCCGGCCTGGTGTCTCCTGGCCACGTCGAGCAGGATGAGGTCGGACCGGCCGTCGAAGCCCGAGCTTGTGACTCCGATCCCCGGCAACCGGGTCAGGTCCCTGGCGGCAAGCGCGGCCATGCCTGGCACCACCGCGGCGAACATCCGGGTGGTGTCGGCCGGGCGCTTGTCAGCGGCCGGGCGGCGGCTTGACCGCTTACTCGGCACGGTCCTATCGGGGTGCACCCCCCCAGGGTAGGCGGCTAGGGGGGTGCACCCCGCGCCGGTCCCTGGGCCCGGGCACCCACTCGAGCAGGACGACGGTGGAGTCGTCGGCAGGCTGACCATCCTGGTACTCGACGATCGCGCGGTTAAGGCGGCGCAGCATCTCCGCAGGCGGCGTCCCGGCATGAGCGTCGCGGACGATGAAGTCGCTGACGCCCTCGACACCGAAACGGCTTCCGTCGGCGGCGCGGGCCTCGGTCACGCCGTCTGTATACAGCAGCACCTGGTCACCGGATTCCAGCTGCTCCGTGCACACCTGAGCGGCCACGTCGCCCCAGGGTTCGCCGGGCCACCCGCCGTCGCCAGCGATGCCGGGTTGGCCGAGTCCGGCGAGGCCAAGCGGCAACTGCGGACTGCCGGTCAGCTCCTTGACCACCTCGTGGCCACGGATCAGCAGCGGCGGCGGGTGACCGCAGGAAATCCAGGCGAACCGGCCGGCCGCGATGTCCAGGTCGCACAGCAGCGCGGTGACGAACCGGTCCTCGTCGAGCTGCGCGACGGTCCGGTCAGCACACACGGCGATATCAGGCAGCGTGCCGCCGGCCCGCCGGCTACTGCGGCATGAGGCCATCGCCACGCTGGCCAGCAGGCCTGCGGCCAGGTCGTGGCCGGTGGCATCGAAGACCGACACGTGCAGCCGGTCGGCGAGCAGTGAGTAGTCGAAGGCATCACCGCCCAGCTCGTACGTCGGCCCGAAGGCCGCCGACACCGCGACCTGGCTGGTCGCGAACGTCCGCGGCGGGATGGACGCCCGCGCCAGCTCAGCCTGCGGCGCCATCTCGCCGCTGCGCCGGGCCCGGGCGTAGGTGTCGCTGTACGAGCTCTTGGCCGCGACGATCAGCCCGGCCAGTGAGGCGAGCATCCGGCACCGGGCGAGCGTGCCTTCGCTCGTGTCACCGGCGATCAGCTCAAGCACACCCAGCCGGTCGGCTCCGTCGGGAAGGGGGATCCATATCCGGTGCCCGCCTCTGCCGTCGGCTTCCACCTGGATGCGGGTCGACCTGTAGGCGCGCCCGGCGATAGTCGAATCGATATCCAGGCTGCTCACGCCCTGGCCGGTGTCGGCGGGAAGGGTTCTGAGGCACTGCTGCTGAAGGTCGGCGAGAAAGATCCGCACGCCGGATATGCCCAGCGGGAGGGCCGCCTCGGCCAGCGCTTCTGTGATCGAATCCGGTGCCAGCAGATGCGAGCGCTCGAGCAGCTCGGCCGCCACCTGCCCGGCGATGGCATCCATGTCCCGTCTCATGCGGTCGGGAAGCCGGTGATCTGCGTGACCGTGATCACGATAAAGCCTGATGACATAAGCCAGCACTTTCGCGTAAATATCCGAGTAGCGCGGTGCCGACTGTCTGACCCCTGGCGACAATTTATCACACCGCGGAATGGTGAACGTCCTGATGATCAACTCCCCTGGGCGAATGACACTGGGCGGCCCGGCGAAATATGAGGAACTATCTGCCGTAAACGCCTATAGCACCACATTGCATAGTTTCCCGCCGGTTATCCCCGCCAGCAGGTCCGCCAGATTTCGTGGTATATGCCCTGCTGCGGCCCGGCCGTTCGGTAGCTTTCATATCGGCCGCGTACCCAGATCCGTCCGAATGCCGTGTATGCTCGCCTATCATTCTGAGATCCGTGGCAGTATGGTCAATAAACGTTTCGTTAATCTAGTGAGGCCTCGTGGGGGCAGGCTTTAGCGATGACACAGGTGACGAAAGATCACGTGGGAAGCCTGGTGGTCGCCGGAACTTCAGCGCAGTTCCTGGCGGAGGTGGCTGCCTTGGCGGCAGCTCAGGTCGCGGCGGGGACGTGCTGTGGGGTGACGCTGCTGTCGGGCGGATATCCGGTCACGATCGCGAGCAGCGACCCGCGGGCAGCTCAGCTCGATGCCGCGCAATACGACGTTCATGACGGGCCGTGCTGGCAGGCGATCCGGACCGGGCGTGCCGTCCTCATCGAGGACACCACCGGCGAGGATGACCCGTTCGCCGCGTTCGGGCGGCGGGCCGCCGCCCACGGCATCCGCTCGGCCCTTTCTGTGCCGCTCGAAGCGGGCAGCCCGGATGCGGACAACCCGGATGCGGACAGCCTGGCCGGGACGCTCAACCTGTACGCGGTGGCCCCGGCCGCTTTTGGTGCCACCGAGATAGCTAAGGCCGTGATGTTCGCCAGGCACGCCGCCGGAGCGCTGGCCGTCGCCCATCAGGCCGACCTCACCAGCCAGCTGCACGCCGCGCTGGCCTCCCGCGCGGTCATCGACCAGGCTATCGGGGTCATCATGGCGGAGAAACGCTGCGCCGCGGACGTCGCGTTCATGGTGCTGCGGACAGGTTCCCAGCATCGCAACGTCAAGCTGCGCCAGCTCGCCGCGGAGATCATCGCCGGCGTCGGCGGCATGCCACCCGAGTCGCGCCCGGCTTTCGTCAGCTAGTCCGAGAGAACCTGATGTCGGCTGCTACCGGACAGCCCGGCCGCCTAACTACTACTCGAGCGCGCTGTCGAGCGCGTATTCGGTGGGCGTGGTCACGTATGTCCGTCCACGCGGCGTGTGCCAGACCAGGACGCCTGGTTCGGGCTGGGTCAGCTGCCAACCGTGGGCTTGCTTGCATCTGTGGTGGTGTCGGCATAGGGGGGCCAGGTCGCATTCGCAGGTGATCCCGCCCGCGTCCCAGGCGAGGGTGTGGTCCAGGTCGCAGCGGGCGGCGGGGCGTCCGCAGCCGGGGGCGGTGCACCGGGCGGACCGGGTGGTGATCAGGTGCCT
>JBEKGC010000036.1:0-24984 GCA_050013055.1 Streptosporangiaceae bacterium | reverse complement strand
TGGACACTCAAGTTCACCTTCCCCGGCAACCAGATGATCACCAACGCCTGGAACGGCGTGGAGAGCCAGTCCGGGGAGAACGTCACGATCACGAACGAGAGCTACAACGCCACCATCGCCGCGGGCGGCAGCACCTCGCTGGGCTTCCAGGGCACCTGGACCACCAGCGACGCCACACCGACAGCGTTCTCGGTTAACGGCACCGCCTGCACCACCTGACAGGAAGACCTTCGTCAACGCCCTGGGCAGCTCACCCGGCCCGGGGCGTTCGGCATCACGACGATTACCAGTGACGGACAGCATCGTGGTGATGACCTCGCATAACCAGAGCCATGGCTCGTATCTCCGTGCGCCGCATATGGCGTATCCGCTGACCACGGCTGCGGGCCACGGGCTCGTCGCGGTTCAGGGTCGGCGTGCTCGACGCGCCGGGCAGCACGGAGACCTCGAAGAACTCGACCTTGCTGATGCTCGCGGTCGGCTCGCTCGCCGTCGCATCCAGGCTGATGCTGGCTCCTGGTGCGTAGTCCGCAGCCAGGGTGCCGTTGTAGGTCTCGCTGGTCACATTCACGTGCTGCCCGCTCTGACTGAAGGTGCCGTTCCATCGCTGATCACCTGGCCGTTTCGGGAACGTGAAGGCCAGCGTCCAGATGATGATCGCCGGCCGGGCTCGGATCAACCTGCGGCGGGTCATGAAAACAAGTGATTCTTAGATTTCAGGACAGCAGTAACCTGATCGTCTTTCATTTCATGACAGCAAAGTGACCTGCGGCGTGACTGCGTACCAGCGACGGGCCGCAGGCGCCGATGGACAGGCGGACGGCGCGGCGCCTATATACGGGTTTGAGCGCTTCGACGAAGCGCACACGGAGGTACCGATGAGCCGAATGCACCGCCGAACCAGACCTTGGCTTGCCCTGTTTACTGCCATGAGCATGATCGCGGCGAGCGCCCTCGCCGCGATATCCGCCGCGTCACCAGCAGCCGCGCAGACCGCCGCATCCGTCACTGTGAACGCCACCGATAACCTCGGCACCGTACCGAGCAACGCTATCGGCCTGAGCACGGCTGTCTACGACAGCGACATGAACGACACGGCCATCCCACCGCTGCTGAAGGCCGCCGGTATCGATGCGCTTCGATACCCCGGTGGCTCGTACTCCGACATCTACGACTGGCAGACGCAGACCGCCGTCGATGGTGGCTACGTGGCGCCCAACACCAGCTTCAGCGACTTCATGTCCACCGCGAACGCGGCCGGTGCCGCGCCGGTCATCACCGTCAACTACGGCACCGGGACCTCGTCGCTGGCTGCGGCCTGGGCGACGGCCGCCGCCAGCGACAGCGTCAAGTACTGGGAAGTCGGCAACGAGGTCTACGGCAACGGCACCTACGGCGCGAACTGGGAGACCGACTCGCACTGCGAGACCAGCCTCGGCGGCTCGCCGGTGACGGTCGGCAGCGAGCCGTCGCAGACCTACGACTGCGGCCCCACCCAGTACGCGGCGAACTTCCTCTCCTTCCAGAGCGCGATGATCTCGGCGAACGCAAACGCCAAGGTCTGCGCGGTGCTGACCACACCCGGCTTCTGGCCGGACGGCGTGACGAACTCCGAGTACCCGCAGCCGTGGAACCAGACGGTTTTGACCGCGCTCGGCAGTCGCACTCAATGCGTCATCGTGCACTACTACCCCGGCGGGACGACCACCGCGGGTATGCTCACCGACCCGCAGGACATATCCGGCATCATCTCCACACTGCACAGCGAGATCAGCGAGTACGCCGGGATCAGCAGCGCCAACAGCGTCCCGGTCATCGTGACCGAGACGAACTCCACCATCGACATGGACACCACGCCCGGCGCGCTGTACACCGCGGACATGTACATGACCTGGCTGGAGAACGGCGCGTCCAACGTCGACTGGTGGGACGAGCACAACGGCATCGGCACACCGAGCACCGTCGACGGCGAAGAAGACTACGACGACCAGGGCATGTTCTCCAACGCCAGCAGCGGCAGCGGGGTCACCGAGCCTGCCGTGGACACCCCGTTCGAGCCGTACTACGCGGTCGAGATGCTGACCAAGCTGCAGGCACCCGGTGACGAGATGGTCTACAACACCTCGTCCCAGTCCCTGCTGCGGGTGCACACGGTGCGCGATAGCAGCGGCAACCTCAACATGCTGATCGACAACGAGGACCCGTCGAACTCCTACACCGTCGGCCTGTCCTACAGCGGGTTCACCCCGTCCGGCACCCCCACGGTGTACACGCTGGCGAACAATGCCACGTCGATCACCAGCGCTTCGGGAAGTTCGTCGAGCGTCACTGTCACCCCCTACTCGCTGACCGTGGTGCACATCCCGGGCAGCGGCGGCAGCGGCGTCACCGCCCCCGGCGCGCCGGGTACACCGGCCGTGTCCGGCCTGTCGTCGAGCACCTCTAGCAGCACTTCCGGCACCGCGACGCTGAGCTGGGCCGCGTCCACGCCAGGCACGTACCTGGTCGCCTCCTACGACGTGTACACCAGCACCGGCACGCTGGCCGCCACCACGACCAGCACCAGCGCCAAGCTAACCGGCCTGACCATCGGCGATAGCTATACCTACTACGTGGAAGCCGTGGACAGTCACGGGAACTCCTCGCTGCCCTCGCAGCCGGTCACGTTCACCGTGCCGCCACCATCCGCCGGCACGGCCTGCACCGTGAACTACTCGCTGGCCGGCTCCTGGCCGGGCGGCTTCCAGGGCGGCGCGACCGTCACCAACAACAGCACAGCCGCGGTGAATGGCTGGACGCTCACCTGGACGTGGCCGAGCTCCGGTGAGGTCATCACCCAGCTCTGGGACGGCTCGGTCAGGCAGTCCGGCACGACCGTAACGGTCACCAACGCCAGCTACAACGCCGCGATCGGCGCCAGCGGCGGTACGGTGAACTTCGGTTTCCTCGCCAACGACACCGGTGAGACTACCGCACCCTCCGCCTTCTACCTGAACGGCAGTGTATGCGGCAACGGTTAGGAGGTAGCGCGGATAGGGCGCTGGTTCTCGTGATCAGACGACCCGCAGATGCAGTAGCGCGATCGGGTCATCGCGCTACTGCGGCGACGGGGATTATCGGCACACACCCGCTTTGTCAGCTTGGCGGCCCGCCTCCGGTTGCGCCCTGTGCGTGCCGAAAAGGCCGACCAAGGTCACGGAACGTGTTCGTGGCCGAGCCGGATTCAGCCAGCGTTTCGCGCCGGAAAATAGACCATTGCGCGCCACAGCTAGGAACAATCATCCATCGTGGTCTAGACCTTTATGACGGCGTGTTCGCTCCATGTTCGCTCGGATGTCCCGGTACGACGCGGTAGCACCCGTCAGCCAGCGCCCGGCGTCTTGTTGTCCCGCTCGCCGATCCTGACCACGTCGGCGACGTCTCCGGCGGCCGGGGGGATTTAGCCGGGCAGCACGGTTCAGTCCGGGATGTGGTAATAGCGCCGGCTGAGCAGCAGGCCGAAGCGTCCGCCAGCAGGACCGCCACGCCGGGATCGCCTCCCAGGTACACGCGAGGTCCATGGAAGGTCCACGCCAGGTACATCCTGCCCGCTCGAAATACGATTCGGTAAGCCGGCCGGGGTCCTCCTCCGTCGGATCATTTGGCATCCGGTTGGCGGCCGCGGTCGAAGTGCCCGGCGGAAGGCACATGCCTCGTCGGGCTCTGACACTCCATCCGGATCCGCGGGCGATCACACTTCGCGGCAGGAACCTGTAGCCCAGCGACGACACCTTGTTCAAAACGCCCGGCACCTGCACTGCCCTGCCGCGCCGCAGCGCCCTGACCTCGCACCCGCGCAGGCCGTAACTGGCGATCAGCAACAGCATGGCGTAGTTGCGCCGCCCGTTCGGCTCATGAACGCCGGCCACGCCGAGCAGGCGACGCACTTGCTCCACGACAAGGCGCAGGGCACGTCGGCGAACCGGTAGCGCCGGCGCGATGGCACCGCGCCCGCCAGGTGCGCCCCGCCGTGCCCCGGCAGATCCAGCCACCGGTAGAAGCCAGGCAACGCCGTGGCCAGATGATTCCACGCCGTCCGCCCCAAGCCAGCCCCGCGCTGGCGGCTGAACGCGAGCAGGTCATCCGCGCCCAGCGCCGCCAACCCGGCCGGGCTCACCGCAGCGCCGCGGCTGACCAGGAAGTCGCGAAGGTAACGCCAGTAGTTGGCTATCGTCGTCTCGGCGAGCCCGCGATCCTGACGCAGGAACCGGCAATAGCCCCCCCGATCAGCTGGCGGTAGGCCGGCTCGACCGCCGTGACCGGGGGAAGGCGCCTTCCTCGCGCAGCATCACGAGCAGGTGCGCCAGGCCCCTCCGGGCCGGTTCTTCTCGCCGGCCCGCCGGGCGGCGGTAACAGCGACACCCCGGCAGATGACCGGCGAGGAAGTCCGCGACGACCCCCTCATCGCGCCCCCGGTCACTTTCCAGCTCTTCATGCAGGTACCTGCCGAGGTGAACGACGGCGTGCCCGTAATCCCGGCACGTCCGCCCGGCATAGCCGCGCTCGCGTAACCTCCGGATCAGCCGAATGGCCTCCGGTCCGAGCGGGGCCTCCTCCCAGCGCACGTCGATGTCGACGCCGAGAACGTCATGGCCTATCTCAGCCATGCAGGCAGCATGGACGGCACCTAGATGCCCGCAGCTGATAACTGAAAGTCTCATCTGAATGTTCCCATCAAAGTTCACGGTGGCGACACTCCCGCTGTGGCCTAACTCAGCAGCAGCTAACAGGAACTCCAACACGTGACGGCCCTGGCTGGTACGCAGTTATCACTACCACCTGCCGTACCTTCCTTTTCCTGGTCTATGAACCACGAACATTCGATCTTAATCCTCAGCCGCCCAGGATAGACGCGCATCTGCTGATGGCACGAGCCCCTTCCTTGCCCTCGAACGTGGAAAGAGATGAGGCTGGGTGAGTGACGGGGTAGTCGGTAAGGTCGACCTTCCAGAAGAACACTGCGCGCATGTCGTACTTCTTCACGGTATCGCACGCGGCTATGAACCAGTTAGCCTGAACCGCTTCGTCAAGAGTACCCGGTACATATAGGTATGACGGTTCCTGGTATGCGCCGACCCTAGCCTGAATACCAGTCTCGTCAATAGCGGTCCGGCGCAGCACCGAGGCCGGGACGTGACTGAAGGACGACTCATATGCTGCCGTCACCTGAGCTGACGAAGCCGACGACGGCAGGTTGAGGCTGGCATACATATCAACGCCTATATAATCTAGCCGCAGCAGCTGCGTCCCAGACGGGAAGTAGTCAGACTGATGCGCGGCATAGGAAATCACGCCGTGGTAAACCGCCCCGATCCGGGTGAAGAACATCGGCCAGTAGGGGCTGCTGTTCAATGCCCTCATCTCGGTCGCGGCGACGAACTCGTTGATACGGTACTTCTGGGCCATCCGGAGATATGGAAGCTCTTCGTCGTAATAGTTGCTGAACCACAGCGCCGGGTCGGCCGGGCTGATATACCCCTCCCATGGGTGATCGCCCTTGATCATGATTAGCGGCCTGTAGTCGACGAGCAAATGGTCTTGCTTGGCGATGCCAGTCAGGATAGCGACATTGACGGCTGAGAGCGAGGCCGATGTCGCGTCGACGGTATTCGCATCCGGGCTGGACGCGTAGAAATTCCACACGATATCAACCGCACCAGCATGCAGAACGTTCCGGATGTAGGACAGCGTGCGCATACCGTCTGCCTTTACCCGGGCCGCTGAGTAGTTGCTCAGCGCATACAGGTTCACCCCGAGCGCCGGCCCGTTGGCACCGATGACGGCCGTTTGGGTCCCTGATCTCGATGCCGCGACCTGAGGCATCGCCAATGCCGACCTGGGAAGCAGGGGATGCCCGCAGCCCGTCGCTAGCGCGACGAGGACAAGCAGTGCGAGTAGGCGCTTAATCACGAGGTGCTCAGCTTCCATACGGTGGCGGTCCCGGCCACTCCGCGGAACGACCGAATCTGAGTCGCGCCCTTCATCAGCTGGGAAAACGATGCATCGCCCAGTTCAAAGCTAGACTGCAGGTAGGTCTGCCACGTGATCGCATACGAGGCGTGCCCGACGCAGGCATCCGCATTCTCGACGGTGCACCAGGGCTGCTGGATCAGGTCCCCGATCGACTGCTCGGTGACCACGATCGCCTGGCTCGGGATCTGATGCGCCGCATACGACTGGACCTCGGCGAGGGAATTAACGCTGAACGCCGGCACAGTCAGCAGGAACGACCCGATCCCTGCCACCACCGCAGTGGCCACCGCAGCCCGTTTGGCCGCTGGCCGCCAGTCCCAGCCGGCCAGCTCAGTCCACAGGTAGCAGTACGCGGGCACCAGGATCAACGCGAAGTACTGCGGGAACTTCAAGGTGCTCGACCCGAACACGACGACCCCGGTGGCCAGCCACGAATACAGCAGCGCGTTCGCCCGGGCCGGTGCCCAATCCCGAGCCCGGTAGCACTGCCAGGTCCGCCGCACCGCGATCAGGCACGCGCAGCCGACGAGCAGCAGGCTGGGCACGAAATACCGGTACCGCGCGGTCAGCAGACGCAACGCCCCGCCCGGCGTCGTCAGCGTACCGCCGGACTTCTGCAGCCCCAGGACCCGCCGGACCTGGACCAGCGACTGATCGAGGAACCATGGATGCCCCGGCAGGTCATACATCCGCGTCATCGCGAACAGGTAGACCGCGATGACCGCCACCGCCCCGCCGAGCAGCACGAAGTGGCCCCGGTGCTCACGGCGGACAATCAGCCAGCACAACAAGACCGCGACGAGCACGTACACGCCGGTCTGCTTGAAACTCGCCGCCGCACCCACCGCCACACCGGCGGCCAGAAACCGCTGCCACGACGGCTGGTCCAGCGCCCTCTGATACAGCAAGAACGCCAAGACGACCAGAACCATGAGCGCGTTCTCGATGTAAGAGACCCGCTCGATGTACAGCAGCCAGCCATCAAAAATTACCGGCAGCATCGCTACCAGCGCCAGCCGGGGCCCGTGGATCCGCCACAACAACCGGAACAACAAGACCTGCGTGCCCGCGCTCCATACCACCCCTAGCAACCGGGCGTGATAGATGCTCGCCCCCACCAGGTTGAACCACTGAGCCAGCACGAGGAAATAGACCGGTGGCTGGTACAGGAAGGGCACAAACGGCAGCCCGTACACCGAATGCTCAGCCAGCACCCCATGCTGCACGCTGGTGGACACCCGCCAGTAGACCGCCTCATCCCATTGCCACGCTGGCGAGACACCCAACCGCCACAAATGGATCATGACGCCGAGGAACATCACCCCGGTAAATAGAGTTATCAATACCCAGTGCGGCCATTTATGGCGCATCGGGACAGAAGATGATTGCTGTTGCGGAATACGCATAGTAATCATTTTCGCACCCAGATAGCATAAACAGCAGCGCCCGTTTCGCTGTCGTAGGGACCGGTAGCAGCGAGTCTGTAATTGTGGTCTTTTTCGAGTGCCGCGGTAAGGCTGCTAAGCTGGCCATTATTGACTGTCGTGCCCAGGAATGTAAGCAACTGCTGACGCGTAGTGCGATCGTTGGGTGATAGCAGAATGTCGTCGGGAAGTCCGCCGGAAGGAGACACTGAAGTCGGGAAAACAAGAATAACTGCACCTACATTATTGTAGCTCAAGTCAGTTAGACTTGGCGCATCGTCAACGAACCGCTCCCAGCTGGTCCCGGTGGGTGCTAGATAATACCTGGAAATGTAAGCAGCAATATTGCTTCCTTGCGGCGGGATATACAAGTCTCCGGAGACCTTAGGCAGGACTATCTTTTCGGCGGCAATCAACGAGTCCGCGTTGTACCAACTGTGATACCACGCCCATGCCGACCACCAGCCGTTCACGGCCGGGTACATGAATGCGACAGCGCAGCAGATTAGTGCCGCCATTCGTCCAAGGCTAACGCGTTCAGTCATCTTATGACACCCATAAGCGGCCGCTATTACAGCGAACCATGCGCCGTATGCAAGGTGTTTTTTAAGCGATACGGCCGTACCTTCATGAGCTTGCGCTACGGGAATCACAAGGGCCGCGAAGGCAAGCGATGCAACTAGCAGTCCTCGGGATCGCGTGTCGGTGTTGATGGCCGCAACTGCACCGACTACAGCCAGGATAGTAATTAGTCCGGTGTAAGTCCATGAATCCTGGAAGACGTGGAGCGGAGACGAATAGTCGCCGGTCAAGATAGCTCGTGAAAACACCGTTGTAACAATGTCACCCCAGCACTTAGTAAGGGTCATGATCAAGCTAAATGCTGCAGCGCACGCGCCAGCAAGCCAGGCTGTGCATGAAATTGCGCGCTTTCCTCCCATAGCCGGAAGCCAGACGAGGAAGGCAAATGCAATAACCAGCGGGTCCATCGCGATCCCAGAAAATGCAGTTGCATTAGCTAGAGCTAGCACTGCGCCAGAAACGGCTACGAACTCGCCGCAGTGATCACGATATCTAGTTTGCACGATGAGCCACCCGGCAAACGCTGTCAGCGATACCGACATAGCGTCAAAAGTAGCGAATGCCCCTAGTTGGATTGTGGGTGAATGGACAACCCAAAGTGCGGCGGCGAACAGCCCGGTACGGCCATCGAACAGCCGTGATGCAGCCGAGTACAACAGCACGGTAGAACCTAGCATGAAGATGAGAGACAGTATTCTTGCCCCGATAAGGCCACCCAGGCCATTCGCCATCCCGCCAAGCGGCGGATAGAGGAAAGGTGATCCAGAGATGGCGGTGTGAGCATACTGTGGCCGCCACGGCGTCCCATGTAGCCAGTAACCGATGAGTTCGCGACCAAGCGCTAGGTAGTCTGCCTCATCGCTGAACGCCGTGTTAGACCATACCAGGCTCAGCGAGAGTCCGGCTTGGGCAGCAAGGATCGCGGTCAATGGGTGCAGTAGGCGAGATAGGGCGAACCGGGGTGTCCTGGGTGTCAGCGAAGCCGAAGCCGGAGATACCTCGCTATCGGGAATTGCCACAGTGGTCATGGGAGCCCTCCTGACCAGGTGGGTGACGAGACTGGCGGTGTAGGAGGCGCCCAGGAGAATTGCCGGCAACGGGTAACCCAGGCTCTCCAGGGTGCGCGTGCGGGCAAACTCTCGTCCGCAGAGAAAGACTGTGAAAAGCACCGCGGCGGCCGCCGTGACGGCTACCGCTGGCAGCGCATAGCCTGTCATGTCCCCGGTCGCCAGTCCGGCCAGTACCGCGGCAGGAACCAACGGTAGGCTGACAGCCTGCGCGAGGCGCTTGCGGGCGAAGGGGGAGGTGGGGTGCGCACGGATGAAATACGCGCAGCCTCGTGCTGAGCGGCGGTACTCGGCAGCCAGTCGCGTCAGGCCTGTCCTGTGGTGATGCCAGCCGAATAGCTCATGGGTTACGAGAACCCGGTTTCCTCCCTCGGCGATGCGCCAGAACCACTCATAGTCCTCTAGGCTGCCGTGCGACCACAGCGAGTTGATGGGGCATCTGTCATACACCTTCCGGGTGAACAGGATGTTCGCCGTGATAGGCGGCTTCCGGCCGCCAGCGCCGAAGTTCTCGGCTGTGACGAAGTAGGGCTCGGCGACGCGGGGCGTCTTGGCGCCCAGCCGGCAGCGGTCGACGAACCGGCCCCAGAAGTCGTCGCTAATCGACTTCATGACGCCGGCCACGCAGTCTGCTCCGCTGTCGTCGAGCGCCGTCACGGCCCGGCTCAGCCAGTCATGCGGCAGGACCATGTCGGAATCGACAAGGGCCACGAGGTCGCTTGATGATTCACGGATACCGACGTCACGCTTGAAGTTAGCGTCGCGGATTCCGGGAGGTGCCGCTACCTCCTGCACCATCAGCCGCCGGTCATGGATACCCTCCAGGCCGTCCCACGTGGTATCTGCTGGCGAGCCGATCAGGATGATTTCCCGTAGCTCGGGGTAATCCTGGCGGAGCAGCGACTCCACGGCTGTCCGGATCGTCTTGTGGTTGTCCCGGCAAGGGACCACCACGCTTACCGTCGGCAGCGGCCAAGCTGGCACAGTCAGCTCGGGGATGTCCTGGTAACCCACCGCGCTGGCCATCGACAGCCGCCCAGCGGACGCCATCGGCCTAGGGACTGCCTGGTAGCCGTCCGGGCTAGCTACTGCCAAAGGCTTCGCGAGGGCGCCCCTCGGAGTGAAGACGAAGCGATCGCCACCGATGTAGTTGACGACAGTGAAGACCGCTGTGAGCAGGACATTGGCGAGTAGGTAGTTCATGCCGAGTCTGAGCAACCCGGCATAAAGCACCAGGTTCACAGCGACCGTGACGGTCTTCTGGAGGTTGTAGCGCCGGAACGAAGGCCAGAACGCCGTGGCTCGCTTACGCCAGGTGAACCACCGGTTCAGCAGGAAGCTGGCCTCTATCGACAGGACGGCCTGGGCGACGTAAGACAGAACGGACGGCACCCGGAGGCCGCTCGTCAGCGCAGCCTGGAACGCGATGCCAGCTATAAACAGGCCGCCGCCGATCAGGCTGAAGGAGGTGAGCCGCGCACCGTGACGGCTGACGAGCTTGCGGGCAAGAGACGGTGAAGCGTGGCCGCCGCGGCTTGGTTTTAGTAGCGCTCTCGCGTGCCCGAATACAGACGGAAAGTTCGCATCAGGCCGGTCAGGTGGGACGTGCGGGGCGCACGGCAAACCGATGTCGGCGCTCACCGCGCCCGATCACAGACGTTGTGCATACGTGCGACAGCGCATCCGCAAAGGTGTATTTGAGCGGTCGGCGGATAACAGGCATCCGCTGGCGGACGATTGTTAGATATTGGCGATTGCAGCTGATTTTGGCAAGCGTTCATCCGCTCTCCACAATGACGTGCCCCCAATACCTGACCAGAAGGTCAGGCGTCTACCCCCAAGGTGGGCTACAGCCTACAGCAGCGATGCCAAGCCCCGACCGCCATATCCTACGGATTAGAGATGCAGATAAATCAAGGCGTTTCGCTCTGTCATCAATCGATTACAGAGTATTCGCTCGCTGACTGAATCATTTACGGTGACAAGTCCGAAAGAAGCCTAAAATCCCAGGTTAGGGACACCAAGGATTAGCCTCGGGCGGCGAATCTACTCATGATCAACTCTTCGGGAATCGGAGCTTTTAGCACCGTCCTGCCCGAAATAGCTCACCTAAATATTGTTACAGGCAAGCAAAAGCTGTTCTATTACTGGTGTACGCCCGCGTTACCTCGTGTGCCGGGTGGCTGGCGTCAGTCGGGGAGAGCTCGACCGGCACGTACCGGCAGCCCCCGGAAGCCCGGGGCTGAGGTCGTCGTGTCGAGCTGATCGAAGACTGCCAGCACCCGCTCGCGGGGGGTCATCTCCGCCGGATGCGAGCGCGACCGCCACTCGATCACTACCAACGGATCTGTACTCGGTCCGCGATCGTGGGGGCCGCGATGTCGCGGCGGTACAGGCCGTCGCGCATCCCCAGCATCGCGATTGTCTCCGGCCGCAGCACGCCCGCACGGCTGCGCAGTGGCTCCGGCGCTCGCCGGCCGGTCAGGCCCAGCAAGAAGGCCACTTCCATGTTGGCGGCCTCGCCGCTCGTGGAGGCTTCCATGGTGGTGGCGTCTTCGTGGCCGTCGATGAAGACCAGGCCAGCCCCGCCGAGAACGTCCGCAAGCGCAGGCACCGCTGCGAGCAGCACGGCACAGTCAGCGCCGTAGATCAGCGGAAACCGTCCTTGTGCCAAGGCTGCCCGGACACGCGCATGGAGCATGTCCGCCATTTCCAGGAGCGCGCGCTCATTCACGAACCCGTAGGATCCGCGTGCCGATGTGGGCTCCGAGACGATGACATCCGGCGTCAGGCCCGCGCGCTCCTGCAGGGCCGCCGCCAGGCCAGCCTCCCGAAGCGCGGCGGGAGCAGTTGCCTGCCCGGCCGGCCGCCCCGAGCCATCGAAGCACACGCCAATGAGATCAATTGCGTCCAACCGCGGCAGTGCCTTCATGGACACGCACTCCCCTCTTGATTTCTCTCCCGCCCGGGACGTAACAACCTTGCCATCGACCGTTCCGGCGCTGATATGGACGGATGCCAGGGCCGTGTGGATGCCAGATCCCTGACCGAAGGACCGACCACTCGCTGATGGTCATCAGCGGTCACTCATGGGCAGCGTTCCGGCCGCTCATCTCCCCCGGGCACGTCGGCGTCACCGTCCCCGGCGCTGGCCGCCAGTTGCCGTGAGCCGCCTGAGCAGGGTGGCAAGCTGTGTGCGTTCGGCGGGGGTCAAGGGTGCCAGGAAACGGCGTTGCTGTTTCGTCCAGGATCTGCACGGCCGCGACCTTGGCGGTGCGGCCGGAGTCGGCCGGATGGATGAGGAAGGCGCGCCGGTCGTGAGGATGGCGCCGCCGTATCAGGTAGCCCCTCATCCCACTGCATCCTGGGTCGCCCAGGCTGCGAAGAACCTGGTCATGGATCTCCAGGATGCCACCTGCTCCACGCCCTACGTGAGTTCGAATGATTCTATAAACTCCCACCGGCCGCATCAGGGAATCGCGAACGCCCGGCCACTGCACCCATTGCCCTCACCGATCCCCGATCCCCGAGCCCGGCGCCGGCACTTCCGGGCTCGGACCTGAGGCGGCGGGGCGGCGGCCGTCGTTCCCGGCATACCAGCGTCCCGGTCACGGCCGCCACCTCAAGCTCGGGTGATGGGGATGCCGAGGCGGCAATGTAACTTTCGCCCGCCTAGGCGGGTTTCCGCAGGCTGGCACGGGCAGCAACGGCATGGCCAGCACGCCGCCTGTACACTCTGCCGACTCAGGCTTATGGTCGCGGCAGTCAAGCCCGCTGCGGATACCGCCGTGGTTAAGGGCGCCATGACACCTGGAGGTGTGCTGAGATGAGACTGCGAGCGCGACCCGCAATGCGGCGGCTGCGCAGGACGATCACGGTGGCCGCGGTGGCTTTGCTGGCCACGCTCGGCCTGGCCGTGGCCGGCGGCGCGGGGGCCGTCCCGGCGGTGGCGGCTACCTCGTCGTGCGCCGCCGCCTACAGCGTGACCACCGACTGGGGCAGCGGATTCACCGCGTCCCTGACCATCACCAACAACGGCACCGCGGCCATCACCGGTTGGACGGTGACCTACTCCTACGCCGGCAACCAGACCCTGTCCAACGGCTGGAACGGGGCCTGGACCCAGTCCGGCAAGGCCGTCACCGTCACCAACGAGTCCTACAACGGCAGCCTGGCCGCCGGCGCTACCACCACGGCCGGGGCCAACTTCAACTACTCCGGCACCAACGCCGCGCCCACCTCGGTCACCTGCACCCCGGCCGGGGGGACCACCAGCGGCGGCTCGATCACCGCGACCCCGGCCAGCTTCAACGTGGCCCAGGGCAGCAGCGGCACGTTCACCCTGGCGCTGTCGTCGGCGCCCACGTCGAACGTCACGGTGTCCATCACCGCCAGCGGCAACGCCGGGCTGACCGAGTCCCCGGCGAGCCTGACGTTCACCCCGTCGAACTACTCCACGGCGCAAACCGTCACCGTGACCGCCAACTCCAGCGGCACCGGGGCCACCACCTTCACCGCCAGCGCCAGCGGCTACACAGGCGCGACCGTCACCGCCACCGAGGTCACGGGCAGCACGGGCGGGTCCTGCGGTTCTGGGATCACGCTCCAGGCGAACCCTGGCACGGTGTCGCTGGCCCAGGGGCAGACCGGGGTGCTGGGCGTTTCGCTCAGCGCGTCATCGTCGGCTGGCATCGCCGTCAGCGTTGCCCGGACGTCGGGCAACACCGGCCTGTCGGTGGCCAGCGGCTCCCCGGTGACGCTGTCGTCGAGCAACTGGAACCTGCCGCAGCCGGTGTATATCACGGCTAACAGTTCGGGCACCGGCGCGGCGACGTTCACTGTCAGCGCGACCGGCTGCACCCCAGTGACCGTGACTGTGACGGAGACCGCGGCGGGCTCGACCACGACGCCAAGTCATGTCACCAACCCGTTCACCGGCTCCACCTGGTACGTGAACCCCGATTACACCGCCGAGGCCGCGACGTCGGCGTCCGGTGCCAGCGGCACGCTCGCGGCCCAGATGACCTATGTCGGCACCCAGCCGACGTTCATCTGGCTCGACCACATCGGGGCCATCTACGGCGGCTCCGACAACGCCAGCGGAGCCGGCGGAACAGGCCGGATGAGCCTCGCGGCACAGCTCCAGAACGCGGCGTCCAAGGCCAGCGGCAGCACGCCGGAGATCTTCCCCATCGTGATCTACGACCTGCCCGACCGCGACTGCGATGCGCTCGCCTCCAACGGCGAGCTGTCGATCGCCAACAACGGCCTGTCGTACTACGAGCACGCCTACATCGACCCGATCGCGCAGATCCTCACCAACTACGAGCACACCAACCTGCGCATCGTGGCGGTCATCGAGCCGGACTCGCTGCCGAACCTCGTCACCAACTCGGGCGTGGCCAACTGCGCGGCGGCGAACTCCAGCGGCGTTTACACCAGCGGGATCGAGTACGCGCTGAACAAGCTGCACGCGATCCCCAACGTGTACAACTACATGGACATCGCGCACTCGGCATGGCTCGGCTGGCCGGCCAACATGACCCCGGCCGTGTCCCTGTACAAGCAGGTGGCGTCCGCCACCACGGCCGGCGTGAACAGCGTCGACGGCTTCATCAGCGACACCGCGAACACCATCCCGGTGCACGAGCCGTATATGACCGCCACCGAGACGGAAGACGGCAACCCCGTCGACTCGGTGCAGTACTACTCCTACGACCCCTACATCGACGAGTTGTCCTACGACCAGGCAATGTACTCCAACCTGGTCAGCGCGGGCTTCCCGAGCACGGTCGGGATGCTGATCGACACCTCGCGCGACGGCTGGGGCGACCCGTCGCTGCGGCCTACCAGCGCCTGCCCGAATAACATCTCCAGTTCCTGCAGCACCACTGCGGCGTTCGTGAACGCGTCGAAGATCGACGAGCGGCCGTTCCGCGGTGACTGGTGCAACCCGGAGAACGCGGGGATCGGCGCCCTGCCGCAGGCCAACCCCAACTCCAGTTTCCCTAACCTGTACGCCTACGTCTGGGTCAAGCCGCCGGGTGAGTCCGACGGCACGTACCCGGCCTACTCGGGCACCGGCGACCCGCACTGTGACCCGAACGGAACCCAGACCGACGGCAGCGGCAACACCTACCCGACCGACGCCATCCCAGACTCGCCGCCAGCGGGTCACTGGTTCCCCGTCGAGTTCCAGCAGCTAGTCCAGGACGCCTACCCGGCGATCCCCTAATGGTTTAGCTGGCACAGCGGCTTTGCCGCAACAGCCGGCCCCTTCCCTTCGGGATCATCCCGAACGAAGGGGCCGGCTTCGTTACGCGGCGAACTCAGACGCCGGCCTCAGCCGGCCGGCAGGGCATGCAGGATGGCCTTGTAGGCCGCGCCGTAAGCGGTGGGCGTACCGGTGTAGTCGGTGATCAGTCCGGGGCCGCTTGAGCAGGCGAAGTCGGCGTTCCAGGCCCAGGCGAGGAAGCTAATGCCCGCCGACTCCATCCATGTCGTTAGCGGGGTGATGTAGGTTCCGGCGCAGTCGTTCTCGCCGATCTCGCCGGCGACCACCGGAACCGACGCGGCAACCGGAGCCACCTCCGACGTCCAGCACGACTGCGTGCTGCACGTATTGAAGTTGTAGGAGTGCCAGGAGGCGACCAGGTTGCGGTCCGGGTCGGTGGGCTCGTACTGCAACCAGTCGGTCAGGTCGTTGGAGTACTCCTCGCCGCCCAGCATGAGCACGCTGTTCGCGCCGGTGGAGCGGACCGCGTTGATCATCTGCTGCATGCCGGCCACCGGGTAGGAGATCCCCGTGCAGGGGCTGCCGGTCTCCCAGCACTGCCAGCCCTCGGCCGTGTTGCCGTTGTCCGCGCGGGACGCATAGGGCTCGTTGAACAGGTCGAAGATCACCGCGTCGTTGCCTTTGAAGGTGTTCGCCACCGACGTCCAGAACGGGATCGCCTCCGCAGCGTCCGGCATCGGCTTCTGGCAGATGGCCTCGGCCGACGAGCAGCCGGACGACGGGCCGGTGTAGGCACCGTCGGTCCAGTGCAGGTCGAGGATGGCGACGATGCCGTTGGAGTTCAGCAGGCTGACGTAGCTCTCGATCGCCTTGATATGGTTCGTGCCCGCGTAGGCGGAGTTGACATACGATTCGGCCGTGATCGTCCTGGCGGATCTTCTCAGCAAGAGTCTCATCGCAAGCACTTCTATGAAGTCGGGATAGCGCATCGGCCGGCACCTTTGCGGGCAAGCGTCGCTCAGCGACGGGTGGGAAGGCGCCTTCGGGAAGCTAAGTCCGGCGACTGTAACGGTCAAGTAAACGCGGTGCGGCGGGCCGTAAAAGCGGAGGCAGCAGCACTATCGGGAAATGGAACTTTCACGTGTTCCTCGTTGACACGTCCAGCAAGTCATTTGAGGGCCCACCGCCCGCCGATGCGATCGGGGATGTCGCCGGCGGCTCCGGCGTCCAAGACGGGCGACCGTTGTTTTAACCGCTCCTGGTTGGCGACAATCGCCTTGGCAGTCGCCGGGTGCGTCTCTTGCCGCCCGGCTGTGTTGAGCGCGTCGGCGAAGTCCGTGAAGTCCTGGATCGAGAGCGGACCCGCCGTTTTGGTGCCCAGGGGCAGCGCGCGGCCGCCTTCAGGGAGCGCCGCGCTGCGCAGCCTGCCACCGGTCACGAAACTTGCATTCTCGCCGCCTGCATCAACGCATTCGAACGGCTCCGAAGGTAGTCACTGTAATTTTCAAACAGAAAGCGTATTGCGTACATTTCAGCGTCGTTGCAGAATCATCACAACAGTGTTAGGAGCTATCAAGGGGGCCGCTAGACACCTGCTGAGGAGAAGGCACGGTGACGGTCATAAATTCAATGACGGAGCCGACAGGACCCCCAACGCTCGCTGATGTCGCTCATCTGGCGGGCGTGTCGTCGGCCACGGCATCGCGCGTGCTGACTGGCTCTGCCCGGGTACGGCCGCAGACGAAAGACAAGGTCGAGCAGGCGATTACGCGGCTCGGCTACGTGCGCAACCGGGCCGCCCGCTCGGCGGGGAGCCGACGAGCGGGGGTCGTCGCGCTGGTCGTAGGCGAGGAGACCGTCAGGGTCTTCACCGACCCCTTCTTCGCCCGCATGCTGCGCTCGGTCAGCAAGGCGCTATCCTCGGCCGATTCGCAGCTCGTCATGCTCACGCTGCACGCGCCCCGCGACTACCACACGGTGTCCAGATACTTGCACAGCGGGCACATAGACGGTGCGCTGTTTGTCTCCATGCACGGCAGGCCGGATTTCGGCTACGAGAGCCTCGGCATTCCGCTCGTCCTGTGCGGCCGACCAGTCGCCGACGGCACCGCGCTGTCGTACGTCGACGCCGACAATATCGGCGGTGCCAGCGCCGCGGTCCGCTACCTGCTCGACAGCGGCCGCAAGGCCGTCGCTACGATCGCGGGGCCGCCCGACATGGCGCCAGGCATTGACCGGCTGCTCGGGTACCGCCAAGCGCTAGGAGCGGCCGGCGTCCTTGACCCCGGTATGATCGCCTACGGCGACTTCAGCACCATGTCCGGGCAGCACGCGCTGCTACGGCTGATCGACCATCGTCCCGACATCGACGCGGTATTCGCCGCTTCGGACCTGATGGCCGCAGGCGCGCTGCACGCGCTGCGCCGGCTGGGCAGGCGCGTCCCGCACGACGTGGCTGTCATCGGGTTCGACGACCTGCCTGCCGCGCAGCAGACCGACCGGCAGCTCACTACCGTGCGCCAACCGGTCGCCACCATGGGAACATGCATGGTGAGCGAGATCCTGGCGCAGATCGCCGATCCCGGCAGGGAGCCATCCCATGTCGTCCTCAGCACCGAATTGATCCTGCGCGGCTCCGCCTGACGCTCCCCCGGTGGGCCTTTTCACGGCCAGTTTCCGGACATCAGGCGAGCGCACCCGGACCACTTCGCCTTTGCGAAGGTGGTGATGAACTCGCATCCGAACCGGACAGGCCCGTCTGCAGGCGATCGTGCAGGTCAGCGACCTTCGAGTATTCGAGGGCCGACCAACGCTCGCTGATGTCGCTCAGCTGGCGGGCGTCTCGCCAGCGACCGTGTCCCGCGTGCTTACCGGCTCTGCGCAGGTCACGTCCGGCACCCGAGGGGCTCCTGAGCGGGATCTCCACGACCTCGATACCAGTACCAGCCAGCACCGTGTCAAAGGCGGCGGTGAACTGCCCAGCCCGATCGCGGACCGGGAACCGGAAACCCGCGCGATGAAGTCAGTTCTAAGCGGCCAGCGCCAGCCGATAGACGCCCAATAAGACTAGACTAAACTTAGTCTAGTCATTACTATGGAAATATGACGGTGAGCGTAAACATCCATGAGGCGAAGACGCACCTGTCGCGGCTGCTGGAGCAGGTCGCGGCCGGCGAGCGGGTGGTGATCTCCAAGGCCGGCAGGCCGGTCGCGGATCTCGTGCCGCACCGCGCGGCGACCGTGACGTTCGGCGGCCTCAAGGGCGAGCTCGCCTACAACGACGACGCGTTCGGCATCGACCCGGACATCCAGGAGATGTTCTACGGCGATGCTGATTCTTGACAGCCAAGCCCTGGTGTGGTTGCTGGACGACAGCCCGCGGCTCGGGCCGCAGGCGCGGCAGGCCATCACGTCCGCGCAGGGCGTGCACGTCTCGGCGGCGACCGTGTGGGAGCTGACCATCAAGACCATGCTCGGCAAGCTGACCATGCCGGCGGACCTCAGCAAGAGGCTGCCCGAGCAGGGCCTGGAACTGCTCAGCGTCACCGCCGAGCACGCCGAGGCGATCCGCGACTTCCCCGAACTCACCAGGCACGACCCATTCGACCGCCTCATCGTCGCGCAAGCCTCCCGCGCAGGACTCCAACTGCTCACCGCCGACGACGTCCTGCTGAACCTGCACCGCGACTTCATCCTCGACGCGTCACGCTAGTCCACAGACCCGACCAGGCAACCGGCTATTGGCGGCGGCCATCTCTCATACCGCCGGGGTCCTGTCCCGCTCGGTAATCATGCCCCGGCCTGGCTGGCCGGGGCATGTGGCGTCGAGGCGCAGGTTAGGGCCGAGTCTTATTGTGACTCGAGGATGACCATTGACTCGGCCGGCAGCGTGATGCCGTGCGCGAGCGAGGACGCGCTGGCCGTGCCCTGCACGATGTCGGAGTTGCTGGCGTTCTGGTTAGCCGCGCTGTAGGTCCAGGTCCGCAGCCGGCCCCGCAGCGGCGCGTCCGCCTGGAAGCTCACCGTTTCTGCCGAGCTGGTGTTGGTGTTGATGAAGGCGACCGCTTCCTGACCCCCCGGCAGGCGGGCCTGATAGGCCAGAACGTCCGCGGCATCAGAGGTCCGCATGGCAGCCAGGAGGGCACCCGGCCGGGCCAGCACCGAGGCCAGCACGTAGCCGTAGTAGGGCGTTTCCGGTGCGGGCGGCGAATCCGAGGTGAACAGCCCGTAGTCCGGGTTCGTGCAGGTGGCGCCGGTGTTGCCGTAGTTGTTCATGTCCCACCAGTCCACGCTCTGCGCCCCGGCGGCCAGCCAGGACAGAACGTCCCCCGCGGCGAATAGCGCCCCGGCCGGTGTGCACACGGTGGTCGTCTCGTTGTTCGAGACGCCCGTCTCGCCGACGACGACCTGGGCACCCGGGTCACGGGCGTCGAGCTCGCCGCGGATCTGGCCGTATAGCGAGGGCACCGACATCAGGGACTGCAGCACCTGCTGGTCGGTCGGGTTGCTCCCGCCGGTGGCGTCGCTGAAGCCGAAGGGGTAGTAGTGGGCGTCGACGAAGCTGATGTACCGGCCGTCCTGGCCGAGCACCGTGTCGTTCCATTCCGAGTTGTCCGGAACGGATGCTCCCGCGACGTCGCTGCCGAAGGCCCAGGGTACGCCGATCCGGGCCGCCGGATCAGCGGCCTTCATGGCCTGCATGAAGGCCCGCGCGTTGGTCGCGTAGGAGGTGGCCAGCGTCTGGGTTCCAGCGGCGTCGCCCTGCGTCACCTGCGGGCAGGTCGGGTTTTCGTCGACCCCGTTAACCGTCGAGTAGTCGTTGGGCTTATAGCCTGGGTAGTTCTCAGGGGCCTGAGCCAGCCAGTTGTTGACCTCCCAGCAGCCGTAGTTCTCGTTGCCCACCTCCCACAGCGCCACGCTGTCGCCCGCGGTGCTCAGCGAGTGGCTGACCCAGGCCGCCGCCTCGGCGGGTGTGCCCGAACCGTAGTTCACGGTCACGAAGCTGCCCGCGCCGATGGCCTTGGCCTGGGCCGAGAACTGGTCGAAGGGCAGCGAGTCGGTGTTGTCGCAACTGGCTCCGGTGAACGGCGCCGTGGTGTCGTAGGGGACTGGAGCGCCGGTGAAGCTCCCGTAGGGGTTACCCCAGATGCAGGTCTGGATGTCGGTATTGGTCTGCCAGTCGTAGTAGTCGGCGTACGAGCCGCCGCCATAGCGGAGCAGGCCGATATCGGCCGCCTTGAGCAGCGGCTGGATCACGTCCAGGCCGCCGCCCGCCGAGACGTCGGCTGCGTAGATGTAGTCCCAGGGTGCGGTGTCGAGCCCCAGGGCCAGCGCTGGCACCACGTGACCCGGCTGGTCCGTCAGCGGCGCCGCGCTGGCCGCACCGCCCGGACCGGCCGCCGAGAGGATCGCGGCCGTCGCGATGGCCAGGCCGGCGGCTACGGCCGCCCGGCGGGCATGTCGCCGGCGTCGTGCGGCCTGGGCGGGTGAATAGGAATGCTCTTCGTGCATTTCAGCCATTGCCATTCCCTCTCTTGCTTATCCGGTTTAATAAACGGTCAAGAGGCCCGGATCAGACCGCAGAGCCGGTCGGCCCGGAAGACGGGGGTTGCAGGAACTGAACGGGTCCTGGAACACCCCTTGCACCTGCCGGTAGTACTCGCAGGACCAGCAGGACCAGCGACGGATCATCCGACGGCCCACCGGGCGGTACCTCCCGCCTTTGCATACCTCTCACCTGTCCCGCCTCCTCACCGGGAAGTCTGCGGTGTCGCTGTCCGGTCGGGGCCCAGATGTGCTATACCGGTTAAGTGTTCATCATGCGCGAACGGGAAGTAAAGCGTCAAGCGCATATCGATCAGGTATCGGCCGGGTTAACCGGCTGCGTATTAATGCCTCGGCTCAGCCGTGCCCGGTCGAGGGATTAGCTCGCCCGGCGCGAACCCGGGGCCGGCTCCGTGCTGTCCCGGACCATCAGGACCGGCGGTGCTTCCTGGAGGCTGCCCGGCCGACCCCCCTCGCTCGCCTCGCGCAGCATGCGCGCCGCGGCGGCGCCAGCGGCGGGGATGTCCCGGCGCAGCGCGGTGAACGCAGGATGCACGAGCTCGCACAGCGCGGTGTCGTCCCAGACCACGATGGACAGGTCGGCGGGCACCCGGACGCCCATTCGCTGCGCGGCCCCGAGCCCGGCCAGGGCCATCACGTCGTTGTCGTACAGGATGGCCGTCGGCGGCTCGGCCTCCTTGAGCAGGTCGCGTGTGGCCTCGGCGCCGTGCTCGGCGGTGTAGTCGGCGGCTACCGAGAAGGCCTGGATACAGGCCGCCCCGGCCACCTCGGCCAGAGCGTCGGTGCGCAACTTGGAGTGCCAGTACCGGGGGAAACCCCCGATCCGGGCGATCCGCCGGTGCCCGAGCCCGGCCAGGTAGCCGATCACGGCGCGGGTGGCGGCCTTGTCGTCCTGCCAGACGGCGGGCAGGGTCCCGGCCCCGCGCGGGGCCCCGAGCACCACGGCGGGCATGGTCAGCTCCTCTAGCACCGGGATCCGCCGGTCGCGCACCTGAAGGTCGACCAGGAACACGCCGTCCACCTTCCGCTGCGCCCACCAGGAGCGGTACAGGCGGATCTCCTCGGCCTGGTCTTCCGCCATGGTGAACAGCAGCGTCACGTGATTGAGGGCCAACTCCCCCTGGATGCCCGAGATGAGCTGCATGAAGAAGACCTCACTGCCCAGGGTGCGGGGCGGCCGGTCGATGACCAGGCCGAACGCGCCCGCCCGGCCGTCGGACAGGGCGCGGGCCGCGCTATTGGGCTGGAAGCCGATCTCGGCCGCGATGGCCAGGATGCGCTCGCGGGTGGCGGCCGACACGCCGGGCTGGCCGTTCAGGGCGAAGGAGACGGCCGCCTTGGTCACGCCGGCCCGCTGCGCGATGTCGGCGATCGTCGGGCGTCTCATCCGCTTCCTTTCCCAGCCGAACGGCAAGAAGACCGAGGGCGCCGCTCACCTGCCGAGCCTAGCCGACACGGCCTAACCCACTTCAGCTTAAAGCCGCTGGCCGCCGGGACGTGATAGGGCGCGCCCGTTTGACACTTAACCGGTATAGTGTTTGGATCTCAGCAGCGACATCCGCCAGTCGTCCGCACGAGGGGGCCGCCGACCATGCACCGCACCACCGCCCGGCTGATAGCCGCCGGCCAGCCGGTCAGCTGGCTCGGGGCCAACTTCTGGTCCCGGGCCGGCGGCCCGCTCATGTGGCGGGCCTACGACCCGGCCCTGATCAGCGCGGAGCTGGGCGTGCTGCGCGAGCACGGCCTGACCATGACCAGGTCGTTCTTTTACTGGCACGACTTCATGCCGGAACCCGACGCGATCGACGAGCAGATGACGGCCCGGTTCGCCGACTTCCTCGACCGGCACGCCGAACAGGACCTGAGCACGGTGCCCACCTTCATCGTCGGCCACATGTCCGGGCAGAACTGGGACCCGGCCTGGCGGGCCGGCCGGGACCTGTACGCCGATGTGTGGCTGGTCGGCCGGCAGGCCTGGTTCGCCGGCGAGATGGTGCGCCGGTTCGGCGCGCACCCCGCCGTGGCCGGCTGGCTCGTCTCCAACGAGATGCCGCTGTACGGCGGTGACCAGGCGGCGCCCGAGACCGTCGCCGCCTGGGCCCAGATCATCAGGGACGCGGTGCGCGCGGCCGGCGGCCGGCAGCCGTTCTCGCTCGGCGACGGTTCCTGGGGCATTGAGGCCAGCGGCCGCGAGAACGGGTTCCGGCTCGCCGACGTCACGCGGCTGTGCGACTTCCTCGGCCCGCACGTTTACCCGGTGGGCGACGACCTGATCCGGCAGCACTACGCGGCCGCCTGGCAGTGCGAGCTGGCCAGCACGTTCGGCAAGCCGGTGGTGCTCGAGGAGTTCGGGGTCAGCTCCGACTTCGCCTCCGAACCGAACGCCGCCCGCTACTACCGGCACGTCCTGCACCACAGCCTGCTGGCCGGCGCGACCGGCTGGATCGCCTGGAACAACACCGACTTCGACCTGCCCGGGCAGGACCCGTACCGGCACCACGCGTTCGAGCAGCATTTCGGGCTCACCGACGCGGCGGGCGTCCCCAAGCCGGCCCTGGCCGAGATGGCGGCCTTCGCCGCCACGCTGCGCGCGATCGACGTGGGCCGCTGCGCGAGGGCCAGCACCGACACCGCGCTGATCGTCCCCGCCTACCTGGACACCAGGTATCCGTTCACCGACCCGGCCGACACCGCGCGCATCGCCCGGACATTGGCCCAGGCCTACGTCTCGGCCCGGCTGGCCGACCTGGCCCCCGCCCTGACCCGGGAAAGCGGAGGGCTGGCCGAGGGCGCCCGGCTGTATCTCGCGCCCTCGGTCAAGCAGCTGCTCGCCCCCACCGCCGCGACGCTGGAGCAGCTCGCCGCGGCCGGTGCCTGCGTATACCTGTCCTACTCGGCGGGCGACACCGGATGGCACCGCGGCCCGTCCTACGGGCGGCTCGACGAGGTCTTCGGCGTCCGGCACCAGCTCGACGTGGGCCTGACCGACCCGATCGAGGACGAGGTGGCGGTGCTGCGCCTGCACCGGGACTTCGGCGGCCTGGCCAACGGCACCACCATGTCCTTCGCAGTGGCGGGCGACCAGCACAACCGCGCCTTCCTGCCCGTCGAGCCGGCCGGGGCCGAGGTCATCGCCACCGATGCTCGCGGCCGGCCCGCGCTGCTGCTGCGCCGCACCGGCCGCGGCTCGCTGATCCTGGGCACCTACCCCCTCGAGCACATGGCCGCACTCACCCCCCAGGTCAACCCTGACGACACCGTGACCCTCTACGGCGCGCTGGCCGCCCACGCCGGGGTCCGCCGCCCGGTGACGGTCGATGACCCCCGGGTCGCCTGCGACACCCTTGTTCGCGACGACGGCACCACCTTCGCCGTCCTGGCCAGCCATGCCGCCGAGCCGCTCACCATCAAGCCCCTCCTAGCCGACGGCGGCGCGCTCACCGAACTAGACGGAGACGATGGACTGAAAGGCGTCACCCTGGATCCGTTCGGCATCGACATCTTCAAAGTAACCGGGTCTCGGTGAATTCGCGGTCGTGATCCCCGGCCCAGGCGTCCAGCAGCGCGATGCCTTCGAGGCCGCTGCCACGCGCTCACGGCGCGATCTCCTGCTGCGCGCGGCCTGGCTGGCTCACTGCGCCGGTCCGCGCCGCGGCAGCGTGCTCTTCGCGCCGGCCCCGGCCGGCGTCACGTCGTCGCTGAGCAGCCAGCACCGGGCCAGGTGATCCGGCGCGGCGGCCAGGTCGGGCGGATGTGTCGCGCAGATGTCCATGGCGAAGGGGCAGCGGGAGCGGAACCGGCAGCCTTTGCCGATCGCGACCTCGCGCTGTTCGGCCGTCTGGCTGGCACGAGCGGCTTGCCTGGTCCGCCGGGCCGTGGCCAGATCCTTGCGGGAGATCGTCGGATCGGGCGCGGAACCGGCCAGGAGCTGCGTGTACGGGTGCGAAGGCCGCAGGATCACCTCGTCGCTCGGGCCATGCTCGACGATCTCGCCCCGGTACATCACCATGATCTCCGAGGAGAAGTGCCGGGCCGTGGCCAGATCGTGGGTGACATAGAGCATGGCCAGGTTCCGGTCCCGCTTGAGCTCGTCAAGCAG
>JBEKGC010000035.1:0-25371 GCA_050013055.1 Streptosporangiaceae bacterium | reverse complement strand
TGGGTTAACCAGGTAAGGCCCCCAGCTAGACTACTGGGTTGATAGGCCGGAGGTGGAAGCACGGCAACGTGTGCAGCTGACCGGTACTAATAGGCCGAGCGGCTTGGCTTCTACTCCATATTTCTGCTTTGCGTCCACTATGCGGTTCCCGAGATGCGGTCGAACTTAGATCCCTCGGGACCTGAGTACATCTCAATAGAGTTTCGGCGGTTATAGCGAGAGGGAAACACCCGGTCCCATTCCGAACCCGGAAGTTAAGCCTTTCAGCGCCGATGGTACTGCGCGGGGGACTGCGTGGGAGAGTAGGACGCCGCCGGACATGTTTGAAGAGGGTCGCTCCCGTCATGGTTGAGCGGCCGGCCCTCTTCGCTTGTCTGGGTATTGTGATAGCTGGAGGTAGGTAGCGTGGCTGAGGGACCGGGGTCGGCGAGGGGTCGGTCATCGACCGGCGGTCGTTCGGGCGGTGCGAGGGCGAAGAGCGCAGGGGCGGCGAGGACATCGGCCCCCCGGGCAGGCCGGGCCGGCGGAATGGGCGGATCGGCCAACTCCGGGCGCGGTCGCCCGGCCGCCGGTGGCCAGGACGCCCGGACAGGCCGCGGAGCTGCCCCCAGAACCGGAGGCGCCCCCAGAACCGGAGGCCCTCGCGGCGCCGGAGATGGTCGGGGCACAACCTCAGGCGATCAGGGACGCCGTGGCTCCACCGGGCGCGACAGCGAAGGGCCGCGCCGGGCCGCCCGCGCGCCTGGCTCGGAGCGGAGTAGTTCGGTTCCCCGCGGGGCGCGCCCCACCGAGGGCCGGACCGGCAGACCTGCCGCGGGTACAGCCGCGCGTGAGGGTGCGCGGGCCGGGGAAGGCCCGCGCAGGAGGCCGTCGACGGGAAGCAGCTTCCGCGGCCCAGCCCGGACGACGTCGGCCGGTGAGCGACGCCAGGCTCCTGAGCGCGCCGAGCGACGCGACGACAAGACAAGCCCGGCCTACGGCGCACGCCGGACCAATGGTGAAGACGGATCCTCAGCTGGTTACCGTGGCCGCCGCGCAGAAGGCGACCAGGAGCCAAGCCCTTCGTATGGTCCGCCCCGTCCGCGCCAAACGGGCGGTCGTCCGGGCGCACGCGCCCAGGGCTCACCTCGCCATCAGGACTCGCCCCGCGGCCAGGATTCACCCCGCCGCCAGGACTCACCCCGCCGCCAGGACTCACCCCGCCGCCAGGACTCACCCCGCGGCGAGCGGCCCGATTCCGCGGCCCGGGTAGCTCGGCCGACCCGCGGGCGCGACCAGGACGGAGCACCGTCGCGGCCGGCCGGCCGCCGTCCTTGGGAAGGCAGGGAGGCCGGGGGGCCCAGGCCGCGCGGCCCGGCGGCTGGTTTTCAGCCGCGGGAAAGCGCCCCGCGCGTTCCCGACGCGATCAGCGCCGATCAGTTCGATCCCGAGGCCCGGGCCCAGCTGAACAGCCTCCCGAACGACCTCGCCGACAGCGTAGCCCGTTACCTGGTGGCCGCCGAGGTGGACGCCGATGCGCAGCGCGGCTACGCCTACGCCCAGGCGGCCAAACGCCTCGCGGCTCGGGTGGGCGTGGTCAGGGAGGCGTGCGGCATCGCCGCGTACCGGACCGGCCGATGGGCAGAAGCGCTGTCTGAGCTCCGTGCCGCGCGGCGGATGTCCGGCCGCGATGACTACCTGCCGATCATGGCCGATTGCGAGCGTGCCCTCGGTCGCCTGGACCGGGCCCTGGCCCTGGTACGCGAGGCGAACCCCGAGGGACTCAACCGCGCTATGCAGATCGAGCTGCACATCGTCGAGTCGGGTATCCGCAGGGATCAGGGCCTTGGCGACGCTGCCGTGCTGGCGCTGCAGGTTCCCGAGCTCACCAGCGGACGACTGCGGCCCTGGTCGGCCCGGCTCTTCTACGCCTACGCGGATGCGCTGCTGACGGCCGGGCGGGCCGACGAGGCTCGTGATGCGTTCGCTCAGGCCGCCGCGGCCGATACCCGAGGCGAAACCGACGCGGCGGACCGTCTGGACGAGATCGATGGTGTCGAGTTCGAAGACCTCGCCGAACTGGACTAGGGAAAGGCCGCTGGGAGGCAGGCGCCCCGGCCGCTTAAGGCGTACCGCCCGGCTCGGTGGTGTCCAGCCAGTGCATGATGCCGCCGACGTTGGCGGCGGCGCCGCCGAGCCGGTCGAATCTCTTGCCGAGGGCCGGGTCGGCGTCGGGGTGGAACGCCGCGTAGCGGTCCTTGGTCCGGTCCCGCACCATGGCCACGGCATGATCGAGATCCAGGCCCGCGGCGCGAGCCTGACGTGTTTCCTGCACCCAGATCCTGATCTCCTCGGCCGACCGGTCCAGCGTCTCGGCGACCGGCGTGACCGGTCCGTAGTGGCTGAACAGCAGGCGCGTCGGCTGCAGCGCGGCGAACCTGCGCAGTGAGGCGAGCGCGGTCTCCAGATCGAAGTCCGGCGGCGGCGTGGCGGGCCTGAGGTCTCCCGTGTCGGGGATGTAGACCCCCGCCGCGTCGCCGACGTACAGGTCGCCGCTGCCCGAGTCGACCAGGCCGACGTGGTGTTTGGCGTGGCCAGGGGAGTAGTAGCTGTCCAGGCGGCGGCCACCGCCCAGATCGACCGTGCCGGTGTCGTCCAGGGCCACGATACGGTCGGCGGGCACCGGGGCGAGCACGCCGAACAGGAAGTCAAGGGCGTCCCCGTAGACCTGCCGGGCGCCGGCCATCAGCCTGCTCGGATCGGCCAGGTGCCGCGCACCCCGCTGGTGCACCACGACCTGAGCCGCCGGGAACATCGCGGCGATGTCGCCCGCCCCCCCGGCGTGATCGAGGTGAATGTGCGTGACCACCACGGTCGCCAGGTCACCGGCGCCGACCCCGAGCCGGGCCAGGGCGTCCCGCACCACCGGCGCCGACGGCGCGGTGCCGGTTTCCACCAGGCAAGGCCGTTCGGCCCTGATCAGGTAGCCCGCGGTGATCCCGTCGAAACCGGCCATCTTAGTGTCGATCTGGAAGACATCGTGCCCGAGCTCGGTGACCTCTGTGTTGTTTGCGTCCACGCCATGATTGTCCCAGACCCTAGTCGTTCGGGCCGAAGGTGCGCAGGACCAGACCGGTGCGCGGCTTGGGGCCGAACGACGTGGACTTGCGCGGCACCCGCTCACCCCGCTCCGCGATCTGGATGACGGTCTGGAACGAGACCGGGTTCGAGATCACCGCGGTACCCCCGGGACCTTCGGTCACGGCCCGGACCGCGTCGGCTGCGTCGTGGTCTATCAGCACGCTGCGCTCGTTTTCCGTGATACCCCACAGGCGCCCGATCAGCAGCTGCTGCAACACCGACGCGTCCAGGCTCCGCCAGGATGCCGACGCGCCCGCTGGCATTGACGCCGCCACCTGGACCGGGTCGGGGTGGCTGAGCAGGCGGAAGCAGGGACCGCCGGCCAGCAGGAAGGCGGTGCCTTCGCGTCCGGCCTCGGCCAGCTGTCGCTGCGCGCCGGCCAGGCCGAGGCCGGCGGGCAGGTCTTGCACGCGGAAGGCGTTCCCGGCCAGCTCGGCCGCGCGTTCCGGCGGCAGGCCGGGCAGCACCCGGTGAATCGCGCCAAGCCGCGGCGGGTAGGCCGCGGAGTCGACCAGGAAAGCCAGCCCGTAGTCCCAGGGCCCGGCACCCAGCCCCGACGCCCGCATCTTGTTCTGCAAGTCCAGGTAGGCGGCGTACCTGTGGTGACCATCGGCGATCAGAGCGCGGCGCCCGGCCAGGTCGGCGGCGATCGCGGTCTGCTCGCCCAGGTCGCCGAGCCGCCAGAGCCGGTGGGTCACGTGGTCCTCGGTGGTGATCGCCACCAGCGGCGCACGCTCGGCCACCACCCGCTCGATGATCTCGGCGGCGGCCGGCCGGTCACCGTGGTGGCCGGTATCGCCGTCGTAGATGAGCAAGATCGGCTCCAGGTTGGCCTGGGTGGCCTCCATCAGCTCTCGCCGGCCCGCGACCGTAGCCGGCATGACCCCCTCGTGCGGCAAGATGCCCGCAGCCTCGGGCGAGCCCAGTTCGACCAGGGCCACGATGCCGCGCTGCAGCCACCCGGAAGCGCCGTGGCCCTGCTCGTCCGGGCCCTGCTCGTCCGGGCCCTGCTCCTCCAGGCTCTGCTCGTACAGGTAGAGGGCGGGCATCCGGTCCCGGATGAGTATGCCTGCCGACAGCCACTCTCGCAGCAGGCTGGCGGCGACCTTGCTTGCGGCGGCGTCCTCGCCTGGCAGGATAAGACGGACAACATTGTGCGGATCCGCCGCTCGGAGGTGATCGAGGATGTCGCCGGTGATCACGTCGTACGGTGGGGAGGTGACGTGTGCGATGCCGCTGACCCGGTCACGGGCGTAGCGGATGCCGCGGAAGGGTGCCAGCACGAGACCGGAACCAGAGTCGGACGGAAGGGTCTGCACACCATGTCAAAAGGATCAAGCGGGGGCAGGGATTCCCATCCGGAGGAAAACTTCCCTGGCCACGCCCTTCCGGACGAGGCGGAGCAGGACGCTCACGCCTGGTACCTGCGCGGCATGGAACTGCTAGGACGAGGCAGCCCGGCGGCTGCGGCCCAGGTTCTGCAGCGCGCTTCGGCGGCTGAGCCGCAATCCCGCAGCGTCCGGGAGGCGCTCGCGCGGGCTCAGTTCGACGCGGGCAGGTACGCCGAAGCCGCTGACAATTTCCGGCTGATCGTGGAAGCGAGCCCGTCCGACGATTACGCGAACTTCGGCCTGGGGCTCGCCCTGGCCCGGACGGGTGACCATGCCGCCGCGGCCGAGTACCTGGCCCTGGCCGCCGCGATGAGGCCTGAGGCCAGGCACTACACCGAGGCGCTGCGCTCCGTGCGCGCGACCTTGCGGGCCAGGGCCAGGGATAGGGCCCGCCCGGCGACCCAAGACCAACCCGAAGGCGGTACGGAATGAGCGCAGGGACGCTGCGGGGCTCCGCGGACCCTCTTGACACCGCCTACGACGTGGCGCTCCTTGACCTGGACGGCGTGGTGTACCTGGGCGGCACCGCCATTCCCGGCGCGGCGCAGGCGCTGCGCAAGGCCGAATCGGCGGGCATGCGGCTGGCTTACGTGACCAACAACGCCTTCCGGACTCCGGCCGCCGTCGCCGCGCTGCTGACGAGCTTCGGTGCCCCGGCCACCGCGGCGGACGTGGTGACGTCGGGTCAGGCCGCCGCCCGCCTGCTCGCCGAGCGTCTCCCGGCCGGTGCCCCGGTCCTGGTCATCGGCGGTACCGGCCTGCGGATGGCGGTGCGGGAACGCGGCCTGCGGCCGGTGAGCACGGCCGCCGCCCGGCCGCAGGCGGTCGTCCAGGGTTACTCGCCCGACGTCGGTTATGCCGTGCTGGCCGAAGGCGGCCTCGCGGTGGCCGCCGGCGCCCTGTTCGTCGCGACCAACGGTGATCTCACCCTGCCAAGCCGCCGGGGGCGCCAGCCGGGGAACGGGTCGCTGGTCCAGGTGATCGCCACCGCCACCGGCGTTAAGCCGCTGGTCGCAGGCAAACCCGAGCCGCCGCTGCACCGGGAATCCGTGCTGCGGACCGACGCCAAGCACCCGCTCGTGGTCGGGGACCGGCTCGACACCGACATCGAGGCAGCACACCGGGTCGGCGCGGACAGCATGCTCGTGCTGACCGGTGTGACCGACCCGGCCGGTGCCGTGCTCGCGCCGCGGTCGCAGCGCCCGACGTATCTCGCCGAGGACCTGGCCGGCCTGCTCGAACCGCATCCCGATGTCACGAGCCAGGACGGCGCGTTCGGCTGCGGAGGCTGGACGGCGCGCTGGGCGCAGGATCAGCTGGAGCTGACCGGGGCAGGGGAGCGCATCGACGGCCTGCGTGCGCTGTGTGCCGCGGCGTGGGCCAGCGAGAGCGTTACCGCCGAATCGGTGCACCCCGCGATCGGCCGCCTCGACCGCACCGGGTAGGATGTGGCGCATGCCAGGCCGCGTAGTCCTCCGTCACGGTCACCGCTCAGGTGCCGCCGTAACGCTGACCCGCGTGTCCTGTCCTTCGTGTTGTTGCTGACAACAAACCCCAGCTGACCGTTGTCGCCCCAGGGAAACCTGCTCACGAAGGACCTTCCGTTGACTGCAGACATGTCCGTCGCTCCGGAGATCGCCAGGCTCGCAGAAGCCGTTCTGCTCGTTCCCCCGCAGCTGGCCGCCCAACCGGGCCAGCCGGACGGGCCCGGTGCCCGGCTGACCCTCGGCACGCTGGCCCGCAGGCTGCGGATGATCGCCGCCACGCCAGAGCGATGGTGGGGGCTGGTCCGGTTCGACCCGGATCGCCCGGTCAAGATCGCCATCGAGGCAGGCCCTGGCGGCCACGCCTGGCTCATGGTGCTACCGCCGGGTGACAGCGGCCAGCCGTGTGATTGCGACGTGGTGACGATGATCGCGGGCGAGGCGATCGACGGCGCGGAGGCCGGCCCGGTCCTGCGCCCAGGCCCGCTGCGGGTGCATGGCCAGCGCCACCGGCTGCGCGGACGGGGCGTCGGCTACTCGATCAGCCTGCACGCTCGCGCGGAGACCTAGGGCAAGGTAAGGATCTCGTAGCCGTCCTCGGTGACCAGGATGGTGTGCTCGAACTGCGCGGTGCGCTTGCGGTCCTTGGTGACCGCCGTCCAGCCGTCCGGCCACATGTCGTAGTCGATCGTGCCGAGGGTCAGCATCGGCTCGATGGTGAACGTCATCCCCGGTTCCATGATCACGGTGGTGCGCGGGTCGTCGTAATGCGGCACGATCAGCCCCGAATGGAACGTCCGGCCGATGCCGTGCCCGGTGAAGTCCCGCACCACGCCGTAGCCGAAGCGCCGGGCGTAGGACTCGATCACCCGGCCGACGGCGTTCAGCGGGCGTCCCGGGGCCACCGCGCGGATGCCGCGCATCATCGCCTCGTGGGTGCGCTCCACCAGCAGCCGCGATTCGGTGTCCACCTGGCCGGCGCAGAAGGTGGCGTTGGTGTCCCCGTGCACGCCGCCGATGTACCCGGTGATGTCGATGTTGACGATGTCGCCATCGTTGATCAAAGTGTCGTCGGGGATCCCGTGGCAGATCACCTCGTTCAGTGAGGTGCACAGCGACTTCGGGTAACCGCGGTAGCCAAGTGTGCTCGGGTAGGCGCCGTGGCTGACGAGGAAGTCGTGACCCACCTGGTCCAGGTAGTCGGTAGTGACACCGGGGGCCACGGCGGCCCCGACCGCCTCCAGCGCGCGGGCGGCCAGCGTGCCCGCGACCCGCATCCGCTCGATGATCTCCGGTGTCTTCACGTCCGGTTCCCCGGTTCTCGGACGCTTCTTGCCCACGTACTCAGGCCGCGTGATCTCCGCGGGGACCTGGCGGGCGGGGGAAAGCCGGCCCGGTTGCAGCACTGTCGCCATGCTTTGCGAGTCTAATGTCCATGGACAACGAACAGCGATGGTGGTTCTGCCTGAAACATCACACCGTAGAGGACGACAACGGCCCGTGCCCGGGCAAGGACCGGCTGGGTCCCTTCCCCACCCGGGAAGCGGCCAGCCGCGCGTTGGAGACCGTACAGCGCCGGAATGAGGAGTGGGATGCCAAGGACTGATGTCCGGTCCGTTGACGCCTCCGTATTAACTTGCGCCGCCGGGAGAATAGGCTAGGGGCGTGAGCGAAGAGCTGCCGGCCACCGCTGAGGCCCGGATGGCGGAAATCCGCGCCAGCGGTACGTGGGGTTCTGCGCTGACCTCCGACGAGTTCGCCGTGATCCGCAGTGTCGGCTTCGAGCCGGTGGGACAGGTGCTCGGCGCCGCCGTCTACAACATCGGGTTTACCGGCGGCTACAACTGCCCGGGAGCCTGGGGATCCTACGGCTACGGCGTGCCGGTCCGCACGGTCACCCAGGTGTCGGGCCGCGGCGGCTTCGGGTCGTTCGCCCCGCTGGTCCAGGCGATGTACGAGGCGCGGCACAAGGCCCTGGACCGGATGACGACCGAGTGCGCCGAGCTCGGCGGGCACGGCGTGGTGGGCGTCCGGCTGACGATCGGGTCGTTCCCGGCCGGCGGACTTGAGTTCAAGGCCATCGGCACCGCCATCCGCGCGCCCGGCGCTCCGCCGGTGGCCTCGGGCAGCCAGGGACAGCGCGGGCGGACCCGCAAGGCGCCGTTCACCTCCGACCTGACCGGGCAGGATTTCGCCAAACTGATCATGAAGGGCTGGGTGCCCGCCGGGCTCGCCCTCGGCATCTCGATCGGGTCGCGGCACGACGACTGGCTGACGGTGGGCCAGACCCGCTGGGGCTCTGGAAACGCCGAGGTGGTCGGCTACACCGAGCTCGTCAACGACGCCAGGCACGACGCCCGCCAGCAGCTGGAGAGGGACGTGAAGCGGCTCGGGGCCGAAGGCGTGGTGATCGCCAGCATGGAGATGCGGGTGCGCGAGCGGGAGTGCCCGGTGCAGGAAGGCCGCCGCGACCACATCGTCGAGGCCACCAACATCGGGACCGCGATCGCCAGGTTCGCGCGCTCCGAGCAGCGCCACGCCGGTCCCACGCTGGCGGTCATGTCGCTCGACCCGCAGCGCCGCCAAGCGGCCAGGATCCGGATTTGATGAACAGCTCAAGACACAGGCCGATGAAGCGGAATAAGGCGCAGGAGAGACGATGACCGACCAGCAGAACATAGCGACGGAACTGGACGCCGCGGGCGTACCGCAGGATGCCATGCGCCGTCTCGCGGAGCTGCAGCCGGGCCGGGCCGGGTCGATCTTCACCTCGGACCTGTCCGTCAACGAGTTCCTGCTGGTCCGCGAGGTGGGGTTCCGGCCGCTCGGCCTGGTCCTCGGCAGCTCGATCTACCACGTCGGGCTGCAGGTGGGCCGCTGGGGTGCCAACCAGGAGCTTGACGTGCTGTCCCAGGCCATGTACCACGCGCGTGAGCTGGCCATGAGCCGGATGGAAGCCGAGGCGGACGCGTTGCAGGCCGACGGCATCGTGGGGGTCAGGCTGGACGTGGAGATGAAGGAGTTCGGCGCCGACATCGCCGAATTCATCGCCGTCGGCACCGCGGTCAAGGCGGAACCGGGCGCGGGCGGCGGCGGCGTGGACAACTGGCGTAACAACAAGAACCAGCCGTTCACCTCGGACCTGTCCGGTCAGGACTTCTGGACGCTGATCCGGGCCGGCTACGCGCCGCTCGGCATGGTGATGGGGACGTGCGTCTACCACATCGCGCACCAGAAGTTCGGCAGCAAGATCGGCAACATCGGCAAGAACGTGGAGATCGAGCAGTTCACCCAGGCCCTCTACGACGCCCGCGAGCTGGCCATGAGCCGGATGCAGGCCGAGGCGGAGGCGCTGCACGCGGAGGGCATCGTCGGTGTCCAGCTCCGCCAGCACAGTCACACCTGGGGCTCGCACACCACCGAGTTCTTCGCCATCGGCACGGCGGTGCGCCCGCTGCGCCCCGACCACATCATCGAGCGCCCCACCATGGTCCTGACCCTGGACGCCTAAAGGCTGCGGCGCCAAAGCCGCGGCGCCCAAAGCTACCCGGTAGGTCCGCTGACCGCGTCAAGCAGCCGGGCCACCCGGTCCCGCAGGCCACGGACGCCCGGGCGGGTCCGCTGGTAGCCGGGTGTTCCCCGCGTCCGCGTCCGGCCTTCTGTGCCAGCCACGCCGAATTCTGCGCCCTGCCAGCCGCCGGGCCGGTCAAGCTCACCGACCGCCGAGCTGATCAGGTGCTGGGCCGCGCCGAACGAGACGGCGTCGACCCCGTCCCGGATGGCCAGCTGCTCGTGGGCGAGCGCGTCGAGCTCGGTATCGCCCTGGTCTAGCGCGAAGATCGTGGCGCCGAGGCGCCGCGCGTCGTCGACCCGCTCGAGCAGCGGGACCGGTGCCGCCGTCGGCGACACCACGAAAAGCGTCTCGCCGCGCCGGGCGGCTTCCAGCCGTTCCAGTCCCACCCGCAGGTGTGACGGCGCGCCCTCGGGCACCTGCCAGCGGACCAGGGTTGGCGTCAGCTCGGGTACCCGCGACAGGCGGCTTTCCTCGTCCAGGTGCGCGGTGAGATGCCACGGCTCGTCATCGGGTGTTCCGACCAGCAGGAGCCCTCCTGGCGATCGGGTCGCCTGGCGCAGTCCCTGCGTGAAGGCACGGGTCCGCTCAAGCCACCCGGTCGGGGCGAGGAGAGCACGGAGCGTGGTCAGCTGGTTCGCGTCCACCTCTCTATGGTGCCTCCAAAAATCCGTACTCGCAGCCATATCAGTACGGACAGTGTTTTCTCGGGGAGACGATCCCCTCACCCCCCCTGCTCACGGGGGGGTGGCCGCCCCCCCCGCACCCCCGGGCTGGCAGGATTCAGTTTCATGACTGAACGCGAAACTCCCACTGTCGACGGCCTGACCGTCGGCATCCTCGGGGGCACAGGGGAGCAAGGACGCGGCCTGGCCCGTCGGTTCGCGCTGGCGGGGAACCCGGTCATCATCGGTTCTCGCAGCCACGACCGGGCGCTGGGGATCGCCCACGAGGTCGGAAACCACGCCCGCGGCCTGGCCAACCGTGACTGCGCGCGGGAAGCGGACCTGGTGATCGCCGCGGTGCCGTGGGAAGGCCACAGCGAGCTGCTGTCCGGGCTGGCGGCGGAGTTGGCGGGCAAGATCGTGGTGGACTGCGTGAACCCGCTCGGCTTCGACAAGCACGGCGCCTATCCGCTGCCGGTCGCCGAGGGCAGCGCGGCCGAGCAGGCCGCGGCGCTGCTGCCGCAGAGCCGGGTGGTGGCCGCGTTCCACCACGTGTCCGCGGTCCTGCTCCTTGATCCGGGGATCAAGACCATCGACATGGACGTGCTGGTGCTCGGCGATGACCGGGAGGCCACCGACACCGTCCAGGCCCTGGCGGCCCGGATCCCCGGCGTCCGCGGCGTCTACGCGGGCCGGCTGCGCAACTGCGGCCAGATCGAGGCCCTGACCGCCAACCTGGTCTCTATCAACCGCCGCTACAAGGCGCACGCAGGCCTGCGCATCACCGATATTTAAGATCATCCGGCCGAACGATGCCGTGGTTTCTCGGCCTGACCCGGCCGGTGCCCTCTCCCGGTTCGCCTCGTCTCGTGCTATCTCACCGGCCTGCGCTACCTCAGCCCGCTGACCTGAGCCACCCGACCGCGTCTGCTGGCCGCCGCAGCTGCGGCCGCCCGCGGCGGGCGGCGGCCAGGACCGGACCGTGCCTGGGCAGCGCGCCTGCGAGCATGTCGTGCTGAAGCTCTGGCAGGTGCCTGTCGCTGAGCCCCTGGCTGACGAGCGCCTCGATGGCCTGCCGGCAAGCCCTGGCCGCCTCGATCGGCCGTTCACTGCGGTACAGGCAAATGACAAGCAGCCGCCACAGTTCGCCGTCCTCGGGCCAGGTCATGACCAGCGCCTCGAGCTCACCGGTGGCCTCGCGGTGCTGGCCCAAGCTGATATCGGCTTTCAGCTTGGTGATGACCGCGGTCCTGTGCATATTCGTCAGCCGGGTGATCTGCGCCCGCGCGAAGGGCCGACTGGCTGCGTCCGCCAGCGGAGTCCCGCGCCACAGGGTCAGCGCCTGCCCGAGCTGCCAGGCGGATTCCTCGTACCTGTCCTGCCGGAAGTCGCGGCCGCCGTCGGCCACCCGCCGCTCGAACCGGACCGCGTCGATGTGCTCGCGGTCGATCCCCAGGCTGTAGGCGGTGTTACCGGTTCCATGCCGGTGTGTGACGACGATCGCGCCCGCCGCGGCCTTCCGCGCCCCGGCGATGTGCCTGCGCAACGTGATCGGGGAGCGCTCGGCGGTCCGGTCCCAGAGCAGGGCACCCAGCCGTTGTGGTGAAAGCGCGCTGCCATCGGCGCAGTACAGGGCCAAGAGCAGGTCGCGCTCCATCGGCCGCAACCGGACGGTCCGACCATGGGAACACAGGATGAGCGGACCCAGGATGTCGAGCTCAAACATGCAGACCCCGTCGAGTTCATCAGATCGTATACAAGCGAATGTATCGGGTTACCGCGATTATGGCCAGTAGCTGACGATTTCCGGCATGCCTGCTGTGTGTGAGCTCGGCGTGAACTGGGCGTGAACTCACCGACGAGATGATGGCGGCTGGTGAGCATGAGGACGACCAGCCTGGCGGTGGTGGCGCATGTCTAGCAGAACGTCTCGTCGTCGCCAGCGCATGCGCCGGCCGCGCGGGCTGATCCCCATGGTCTCGGTCATCGCGGCGCTGACGCTGCTGGCCGGGGTGTTCGCCGGGGTCAAGCTGCTGTCGGGCTGGGGTGAGGCCCCGGCGGCCGGCGGCGGCAAATCGGTGGCCGTGCAGGTCGTCCGCGGCCACAAGGTAAAGATCCCGGTGATGAACCCGTGGCACGGCCAGCCGGTCTCATGGCCCGCCCCCGACGCGGGCGCCGCGGTCATCACCACCGCGGTGACGGCGCCGTCTCTGGTTTCCCGCTTGCGGGCGGGACCGTCCGCGGGGTCGGGTCGCGCGGGCGGGCTGCCGGTATGGGTAGGGCCGCCGGACAGCGCGTCGTCCCCTACGCCGCGCCGGACCGGGACGGACGGGTACCTGTCGTCGTCATCCCCGGTCACCCGGGCGACGGTCGGGATGGCTGCCCATGCGACCGCGTCGGCGCTGGGTGTTCGCGGCGTCGTCTTCACGGTTTCCCGCGCGGATGGCCGGGCCGGGACCGGCCGGGTGCACGTGAGCCTGGACTACGCGGCCTTCGCCGACGCCTACGGCGGTAACTACGCCGCCCGGCTCCACCTGGTGGAGCTTCCGGGCTGCGCGCTGACCACGCCGCGGCTGGCCAGGTGCCGCCAGCAAGTCCAGCCTTCCTCGGCCGATGACGTGCGGACCAGCCGGGTGGGTGCGGACGTTACGCTGCCCGGCCTGCCCCCTCTACAGACCCCCTCGCTGTCCGGCTACCGGCGCGGGAGCGCCACCCCGGCGGTGCTGACCTCGTCGGTGACCGCGCCCGCGCTCGTCCTCGCGGCGCTCGCCAGCCCGTCAGGCTCGGGCGGTAACTACGGCGCGGAGCCGGTGTCCGAGGCCAAGGACTGGGTGACGGGCGGGTCTTCCGGCGCGTTCACGTATTCGTACCCGGTCAGCGTGCCACCGGTGCCCGGCGGCCTGGAGCCTGAGGTGAGCCTGGATTATGACTCCCAGGCCGCCGACGGCCTGACCTCCTCCACTAACAACGAGGCGTCCTGGGTGGGCGACGGCTGGGATTACTCGCCCGGGTTTATCGAGGCGGAATACCTGCCCTGCTCGCAATCGGGGTTGTTCTTCGCCCCGGATACCAGCGATCTGTGCGGGAACGGCGAGCTTTCGTTGTCGCTGAACGGCGTGACCACGCCGCTGGTCCACCAGAGCGGGGAAACCTATCGGGCCGAGGCCGACGGCGCCGCGAAGATCACCAGCGACGGGAATTCCTGGGAGGTCATCGAGCCCGACGGCACGCAGTACTATTTCGGGCTAAACGAACTGCCCGGCTACGCTACCGGCGACGCGACCACCAACAGCTCGTGGACCGCTCCTGTGTACCTCGGCTGCGCGGGTCAAGACGTGTTCTGCAACACGCAATGGCGGTGGATGCTGGACTACGTCGTGGATCCGCACGGCAACGCGATCGCGTACTTCTACAACACCCAGACCAACTATTACGCCGAGGACGACGGCACCACGGGAAGTGCGGCCTATACCCAGGGCGGAACCCTGGCCAAGATCGAATACGGGCTGCGGGCCGGGGACATCTACGGGTACACGCCCGCGGCCCAGGTCATCTTCACGACAAGCAGCACGACCCGGACCGATGCCCCCACCGACCTGACCTGCGCCCAGGGCGCGGCCTGCTCGGTAACCGCGCCGACCTTCTGGACCCCGTACGCGCTGGCCTCGATCACCACCCAGTCACTGCAGGGCGGGACGCTGCACAACGTCGACTCCTGGTCGCTGGCCGGCACCTATCCCGCCACCGGAGACGCCACCACCACGCCGCCGTCGTTGTGGCTGTCGTCGGTCACCCGGACGGGGGAGGACGGCACGACGAATGTGACCTTGCCCCCGGTCAGCTTCGCCGGCACGGCCATGCCGAACCTGGTGGCCACCCCAGCGACTACGGCGGCCGGCTATTCGCTGATCACGCGGTTCCGCCTGACCGCCATCACGAACGAGACCGGCGGGGTGACCAGTGTCAGTTACTCATCGCCGGACGTGGCGCCGTGCGCGTCGGGAGACTTCCCCGCGCCGTACTCCAACACGGCCGCGTGCTATCCCGACTACTGGCTGCCGACGGGGTCTTCTTCGCCGGTCCAGGACTGGTTCAATCTCTATACCACCAGCAGCGTTACGGAAAAGGACACGACGGGAGCCGACCCGCCGGTCGTCACGAGCTATTCGTATTCCGGCGCCGCCTGGGCGGAGGACAGTGACACCGTCAGCCGTTCGGTCACTGAGACATATGACCAGTGGAGGGGATACCGGACAGTGACCACGGAGGCGGGAACGTCGCCGGATCCGGTGTCGGAGACTGTCGACACCTACTTCCAGGGGCTGGACGGGACCGATGTGCTGACCTCGACTCGCGGAGACAGGGTCACCGACCTGACGCAGTACGCGGGGCTCCGCTTCGAAGAGATCGTGTACAACGGGGCGGGCAGCGGCAACGAGGTAACCGACACCGTCAACATCCCGTACACCTCGACCGCTACCGCGACCGACAAGACCCTGAACCAGGCTTCTTACATCGTCGGCTCGTCCTCGGTCGATACCTACACGGCGCTGGCCGGCGGCGGGACCAGGGAGTCCACCCAGACTTATACGTATAACACCTACGGCGAGATCCTCTCCGAGTCCGATGTGCCCGATACCTCCAATGCCGCCGAGGACAGCTGCACCGCGACGACCTATTACACAGACACCACGGACTGGGTACTTGACCTGCCGGAAAGCGTGCAGGTGCTCGACATCCCCTGCAACACGTACCCTTCGCAGGCTTCGCAGCTGGTGTCGGACACCCAGTACACCTACGACAGCAGCGACAACCTCACAGAGACGCAGCTGGCGACGTCGGTGTCGTACCAGCCCCTCATCGGCTTTCAGTTCACCTTCACCACCGAGGAGACCGCCACTTACGACCAGTACGGGCGGGTGCTGACCTCCACCGACGCAGACAACCGGACTACGACGACCGCCTACACGCCGGTGACGGGTGCCGAGCCGACCTCGGTCCAGGTCACCGATCCCCAGAAACTGGTCACCACCACCACCTACGACCCGGCGCGGGACCTGCCGCTGACCGTCACCGACCCGGCCAGCTACCAGACCACCGACACCTACGATGCGCTCGGCCGGGTCACCGGCGTGTGGACACCGGGTAACCCCACCTCCGGTCCGGCGGTGGACAAGTACACCTATGCGGTCAGCGACACGGCGCCCTCGGTCACCACCGAGCAGACCGAGGAGCCCAGCGGAGGATACCTGACCGCCCAGACGCTGTACGACTCGCTGGGGCAGGTACGCGAGACCCAGACCGCGACCGCGGGCGGCGACACCGACGTCGCCGATACGACGTACAACTCGGATGGCTGGCGTTCGGTCGTCACCGACCCGTACTACATTTCGGGCGCCCCGTCGGGCACCCTGGTCGCCGCGGCCCCCGGCACCGTGCCGTCGGAGACCGGGTACGTGTACGACGGGGACGGCCGGGTGACCCGGCAGGTTTCCTACACGCTGGGGGCAGAGACCTGGGAGACGGACAACACCTACGGCGGGAACTACGTGACAACGGTTCCTCCGACGGGCGGCACAAGCACGACCACGTTCACCGACGGCCGGGACCTGACCACCGCGATCTACCAGTACCACGCCGGCGTGCCGGCCAGCCCGTCGGATCCGGCTGCGGATTACGACCAGACGTCCTACACCTATACCGGGGCCACGCAGCTCGCCTCGATCACCGACGTAGCCCAGAACACCTGGTCCTACACCTACGACCTGCTCGGTAACCAGCTGACCGCCACTGACCCTGACGCCGGGAAGACGACAAGTACTTATGACGCGGCCAGCCAGCTGATGACGGTTACCGACGCTCGCGGCAAGACGATTTCCTACACCTACGATGCCGATGGGCGCAGGACCGCCGAGTACGATACGACCGGCGGCGCGCTGGAATCACCGTCGACCGAGCTGGCCTCGTGGACCTACGACACCCTGGCCAAGGGCCAGCTGACCTCCTCGACGGCGTATTCCGATTCCGCGGCGGGCGGCCTACCGTCCGAGACGGTGACCACGGGGTATGACAGCGCCGGGGAACCCAACTCGCTGACCGGCTCCGGCTCGTACGTGGACTCGCTGTCCTACACCAACCTGGGGCAACCGCTGCAGTACAAGATGGGCACCTCGACCGAGCCGGCCTACATCACCGATTCCTACGACCCGCAAACCGGGCGGGTCACCGAGCAGAACACCCAGACCGGCTCGGCCAACACCTCGGTCGATGACCTGCACTACAAGTACGACGACGTGGGCAACGTCCTGTCCGAAGCCGATACGCCGTCAGGGAACGCTTCCGCCACCGACGTGCAGTGCTTCCAGTACGACTACCTGGGCCGGATGGTCCAGGCCTGGGCCCAGGGCAGCGCGAGCTGCGCCAGCTCTCCGTCGGCGTCGGTGGAGGGCGGCGCGGCGCCGTACTGGGATTCCTATAGTTACGCCAGCACCGGGAACATGACGGGTATCACCTCCACCACGGCGGCCGGGGCGGCCACCACGACGGCTGACACGTACCCGGCGGCGCAGGCCGCGCAGCCGCACGGGATCAGCACCCAGAAGGTCACCACCTCTTCCGGCAGCACCACCACCAGCTACGGTTACGACCCGGCCGGGCACCTGACCACGCTCACGAGCACGGCCCAGAGCGAGGCGCTGACCTGGGACGACGCGGGGCAGCTGGCGCAGGTCGCGATCACCCCGTCCGGCGGGTCCGCGAAGGACACCTCCTACGTCTACGACGCCGATAACACTCTGCTCCTTACCGCGGACCCCACGTCCAAGACCTTGTACCTGAGCGATGAGGAGCTGACCCTGAACACCGGGACCGGCACGGTCACCGGCACCCGCTACTACAGCCTCGGCGGGGTCATCGTGGCGGCCAGGACGGGCGCGTCGACCGTGGCGTACCTGGCCGGGGACCTGCAGGGCACCAGTTCGGTAGCGGTCGATTCTGGCACCCTAGCCGTCACCCACCGGTACTTCGACCCCTACGGCAACACCCGCGGCACCACCCCGTCGGCCTGGCCGGAGGGCGAGAAAGGCTTCGTCGGCGGCGCCGATGACACCGCCACCGGCCTGACCGATCTCGGTGCTCGCGAGTACCAGCCCGGCACCGGCTCGTTCATCTCCCCGGACCCGCTGCTGAACCCCTACCAGCCCCAGGACCTGAACGCCTACGCCTACGCCGCCGACAACCCCGCCACCAACTCCGACCCCTCCGGCGCCCTGATGATCACCGGCGGGTCTACTGGCTGCGTCGGGTCGGCCCAGGCCGTCCAGGCCTGCAACAGCAAAGCCCAGACCGAGGAACAGCAGGGCAACGACCCCAGGGGCCAGACCCACCCGCCCTCTGACCCGGCCGGGTCCGGCGGCCGGATGGTCTGCAACGGCGGCGTGTGCGCCAGCGTCCCCTACTGGCACAAGCACCCCAAACCCGCCCCGGTGTCCAGGCCCGAGACCTCAGAGAAGCCCGAGTTCAGCTGCGAGGGGCCGGCCGCGGACTTGAGGGGCTGGAAGGGGGTATGCCAGGCCGCATCTCACCCCAATGAGCCTTTTCCCTGGAAATACCTCCTGAACGCAGCCGGAGCAGCCGCTGCCATAGCGTGCGCCCTCGCCACAGACGGCGAAGGACAATCGATATGCGACCTTGCGAGCGGGGAGGCCGCGGCTCAAATTCCGACCGCCGAGTCTCTTGCATCGGAACTTGCCGATGCGACAGGCGGAACACTGGAACCACTGAAATCCGGGTACTCAGTGACGATTCCGGAAGGGAGCCGAGGTATCGTGGTAAGGGTCATGGATGAAGGAGGCGTAAACACTAACTATTATCGTATTAGCATACCAGGGAAAGAGACTTTTACTGTGACTGGTGATGCGTCCTCAGATCGTGCGCTCACGCATATTCCTATTAGTTCCACTTCACTCCGTGATATTCTCAATATAATAGCGAGGATTAAAAAATAATGCATAGTTCTCTGGATCCCATGTGGGGTGCGGTTCTAGATGGCATCAAATTCGACGTCGTCGCACAGTCGCTAGTGATCACCTTTCAGGTGACGGATCATTCACGGGTATCTCACCATAGATTGGACTTCGAAGAGCTCTCTGAGCTCCGCTTTTCTAACGCAATACCGGGGCCATGGAATTATGCCGAATTGACGGAGTTCCACGTTGATCGAGCCGCTTCGGGTACAATTCAGGTGGAGATAGTTCTCTGGTCAGAAGATGCACGCTTGGTTGCTTCTGCACGTTCAGTCGAGCTCGACGGCGAGCCTGTGACGTGGCAAACAAATAACAAAATGGGCTAAGGCGGATTACCGTGCCCACGGCTATGCAGGCCAGCAGTCACCTGTTCTGGGACACGCACATATGAAGACGAAGAGCTTATCTATCCAATACAGCAATTGCAGGAACTCTATCCCGTGCCCAACCTGCGGAGCGGAGAACTTTATGTTGCTCCACCATGCTCCTTGAGACGCCGGTTATCACCGGCGAGCCTGCGGGAAGCGGCCGAACGTTACCTGACGCACCACACGAGGCCCCGCGGCAAGGGTGTCCTGCAAAGTCTTTTCGGCTGGTCATGAGGGGTTCTTAAGGCCGAGGACAGTAATGAGCAGGGTGTTGTCGTGCTTTATCTTCCGGATGGTGGCGGCGATCTTGGTGTAGTCGGCCTGGCGGATGAGCCCGATAGACAGGTTACGGAGAGTGGCCATGATGCGGGGGCGGGAACCGGTCCGGACCCGGGAGGAATCCTCACGGTAAGTGAGATCACGTAGTGGACCTTGTTCTCGATGGTCCACTGGCCGCGGACGTAGCCGGCCAGGTGCGCGGGGGCGGCCTCGCGGGCGTCCAGGCTGGTGATGATGAACACCGCCACGGCGGTCTTCACCTGCGTCCTCACCCAGCGCTTGCCTTTCTTCACCCGTATGGTGCGGGTGACGTAGCGCTCGATCAGGGCGACCTGCCGGGCGTGCGGGAACCGGTTGCGGATGTGCGCGGGGGCGGTCATGACCTGGATGGTGCGGCGCTCGCGCCGCCCGTGCCCTTTCTCCTCCGTCGCGTGCTGCACGGGGACGGAGGCCCAGTCCAGGGCGTCGATCTCCTCCCATAGCGCCGGGGTGTTGCCCTTGACGGTCAGGACGTAGTGCGCGAGGAGCTCCTCGCAGATGAGCCTGGCGCGGGCGCGGACGGTGTGGCCGGCGTCGGCGGTGATGACGCGCCCGGCCAGGCAGTAGTACCCGTTCAGTTCCCGCAGCAGCGGCGCGAACTCCGGGACCTCGTTCGTCTTCGGGCCGATCAGCCGCTCGGCCAGCACGATCCCGCTGCCGTGCGTGACAGCGGCCAGCAGGTACGGGATGAGGCCGTCATCACCGGCCGCGCCGCGGACCGCCTTGCCGTCCACCGCGACGGCCGGCAGCCATCGCGGGCCGGCCAGGGGAAACACGGCCGGGCGGCGCGGGAGGCCAGCTCGCCCAGGGCTTCCCCGGCGGCGGCGGGCACGGGCATGCGAGACTGGACCGGCAACGGGGCCTCCCGGTTCGGAAAGAGATCTAGGCAATCCCTTGTCCTAGCCGGGACCCCGGTGCCCTCTCCGCAGCAACACGCGCAACGCCCGCACCGTGACGCAACCGGGACAAACCCGCCGGGCAGCCGTCACAGCCCGTATAACAAAACCGCTGTCCCCGGACCAGGCACCCCACGCCCCGGCAGTCACCTGAAGTGACCGAAACGCCGTCACGGCAGCCTCAGATCCCGGCGCAAGCCTTCGGGCGCCCACCGGACCGCCTGACGGCAGATAACACCTGACGTGGGAAGACGACTTTGCGGGTCGCCCTGGGCCCCGCGGTGGCGGTCCGGGCCGTAACCGCGCCGCACGATCATGCCGCCGGTGTGGCGCGCTTGGCGTCCCTCTTCACCTCCCTGAGGTGGAACGCGAGGACATCACACAAGATGAGAGCCCTGGTTTGGCAAGGTCGGCCGGGTTCAGGGGCCGGACGCAGCCGGGCACGACCTAATATTTCCGGATTGTTACTTGACGTGCGCGCTGGGTGGGTGAAAGCTCAACAACGGCTCTGGTCTGCTTGTGGGGCGTGCGCGTCCGACGGTCGGCTGGTGTCCCTGGGCCGCAGACGTGACGATGGAGGGCTTGGCCATGGCACGCGGACGTCGTTTCCTCACCTTGGCTGCGAGTGGGGCCATCCTGGCCGGACTGGCGGCCGCCGTTCCGGCCGCCACCGCGGCTAACGCCACCACCGCCGCCAGGACCGCCGAGGCCGCCGGAGCGGCGCCCGGCGCGCCGGGCGCGGCGTCGTACTTCGACCTGGCCAGGAAGGACTGCGTCGGCACGGCGGCAGGCACCGGCTCCAAGGTCTGGTACACGGTGGCCGGCGGGGTGCTGTCCGACGTCTACGAGCCCACCATCGACAACACGAACGTGAGCACGTTGCAGTACGTCGTGACCGACGGGTCCACGTTCAGCGACTTGCAGACCCGCGACATGACCTACACGGTGGCCGCCGACCCGACCGGCATGTCCTGCACGGTCACCTCCACCGACGCCAAGCACGGCTTCCGGCTGGTCACCACCTACATCACCGACCCGGCCAGCGACACCGTGCTGATGCACACCACGCTTCAGGACACGCCGGGCTCGAGCACCAACCTGGCCGGCCTGCACCTGTACGCCCGGCTCGACGCCCACGTCAACGGCAACGGCGGCGGCGGCACCGAGAACGCAGGCGCCAACTCCGGGGTGGTGGATACCTCCGCCAAGGCACCGATCCCGGTGGTCTTCAGCACGAACACGGTCACCGACGCGGTCAACCGCGATTACGCGGTGCCGACCTACATGGCCCTGGCGGGCACGTCCGACCAGGCGGCCAGCGTCGGCTACGAGGGCACCGCCAGCGACGGCCTCAGCCAGCTCGACTCCGCGTACGCGCTCACCCCGTACACCTCCGCGCCGGACGGCCACATCGTCGCGACCGAGGACGTCACCCCCGCCCACGGCCACGAGGTGACCCTCGCGCTTGGCTTCGGCCGGACCCAGGCCCAGTCGGTGTCCGTGGCCCAGACTTCCCTGAGCCACTCGTTCCTCCTGACCGCGGCCAAGTACCTGTTCGGCTGGGTCGGCTACGACGCCGGGCTGCGCCGTCCGACCACCCAGGCTGCCCACTACTACCTGTCGGCCAACGTGCTGAAGGCGAGCGAGGACAAGACCTACCCGGGCGCGATCGTGGCCTCCCTGGCCAGCCCGTGGGGCCAGTCGGTGCCGGCCGGGGTGACCTCCAACGGCGAGCCGTCCTATTTCGGTTCGTACCGCGAGGTGTTCGCCCGCGACCTGTACGAGATCTTCACCGGGCTGATGGCCGACGGGGACGTCGCCACGGCCCGGGCGGCCACGCTGTTCCTGTTTGACAAGCAGCAGCTCGCGTCCGGCGCGATGCCGCGCAACTCGCTGCTGAACGGCCAGGCCGCCCCGGACACTGGCGGCCTCCAGCTGGATGAGACCTCCTACCCGATCCTGATGGCGTATCTGTCCGGGCTCGGCGGTGACACCACGCTGTGGCAGGACCACATCCGCCCGGCCGCGGACTTCCTGGTCGCCAACGGGCCCTCCAATGGCGTGGAGCGCTGGGAGGAGCAGACCGGCTACTCGCCCTCCACGATCGCGGCCGAGATCGCCGGGCTGACCGCCGCCGCGGCCATCGCCGCGAGCCACGGCGACACGGCGCGGGCCCACCTGTACCAGGCCACCGCCGACGACTTCCAGCGGAACATCAAGTCCTGGACGGTGACCACCACCGGCCCGGACGGCCCGAGTTACTTCATCAGGCTGTCCAAGACCGGCGACCCGAACGCGGCCATCAGCTATAGCCTGGGCAACGGCGGCCCCACCCTGGACCAGCGCAGTGTGCTCGACGGCGGCTTCCAGGACCTGGTCCGGCTGGGTGAGCTGCCCATCAGCGACCCCGACGTCCAGGCCTCGCTGGCCATTCTCGACAAGAACATCTCGGTGTCCACGCCCAGCGGCACCGGCTACTACCGCTACGGCAACTCGGCCGCCAGCGGCAGCGCGGACGGATACGGCGACTGCTACCAGCCGAGCCAGGACTCCTGCACGACCCCGGGGGCACCGTGGCCGCCGACCGACAGCGGCACCGGGCACCTGTGGCCGGTCTTGTCCGGCGAGCGCGCCGAGTCCGATCTCGCTGAAGGCGCCACCAGCGGCGCGCAGTCCCTGCTCCAGTCGATGATCAACTTCTCGTCCGGGGTCGGCCTGGTGCCCGAGCAGGCCTGGGAAGACCCGGACCTGGCGGCCTCGCCGTACGGCAGCGACCCGGCCACGGCGTCGATTGGATTCACCGACGGCAAGGCAGCCGGGTCGGCGTCCCCGCTGAGCTGGGCCCAGGCGCAGGAACTGCGGCTGATCGTCTCGCTGGGCACCGGCCATAACGTGGACACCCCGGCTATCACCACCGCGCGTTACGTCACAAGCGGACCGCCAGGCAAGCTGCCGGTGACCATCACCGCGCCGGCCCAGGGCGCCACGCTGAGCACCGCCACCACCACGGTGACCGGGACGACGACGGCAGGGTCGGCGGTGACGATCGCGTCGGACGACACCACGACCGGGGCGGCCGCCTCGGTGACCAGCACGACCGCCGCCGCCGACGGGTCCTTCTCGGCGAGCGTGCCGGTTGGCTTCGGCACCAACGCGATCACCGTGTCCGCGACCGCCCCCGGCGGCCGCAGCACCGGCTACAGCCAGGTCACCGTGACCGCCGAGGGCGGCGGCAGCACCGTGCTCGACGTAACCGACCCCACCGGCGACGACAACGGGCCGGGCACCTACCAGTACCCGACCAACTCCAGCTTCGTCCCCGGGTCGTTCGACCTGACCCGGTTCCAGGTCCTGAGCGACGGCACCTACGCCTACCTGCGGGTCACGCTGGCCAACCTGGTCCCGACGTTCGGGGCGACGGACGGGGCGCAGCTGCTCGACCTCTACGTGCACGTGCCGGGCGCCTCGTCCACCTCCACCCAGGCGGCGTACGCCTCCCGCAACTACACCATCGCGCCATCCGGAGCCTGGAGCCAGCGGATCGAGGTGCAGGGGTTCGCGTCGCCGGTCTGGGTGAACGCCGCGGGTAACTCCGTGGGCACCGCGTCCGCGCTGGCCGCGCAGGCCGACAATACGATCACGGTCGCGCTGCCCGAGGCGCAGTTCGGCACCCCGACGTCAGGATGGGGCTTCAGTGTCGTCCTGACCGGCCAGGACGGGTTCAGCCCCGATCTGGCGCGTGCCTTCACCGCCACGCCGGGCGCCTACACGTTCGGGGTCTGCGCGCCGGGCGGCACCGCGCCCATCTGCTCGGTCGACCCGACCACCGTGCCGAAGGCCATGGACGTGATCACGCCCGCGGGAGTGTCCCAGTCCACCGAGCTCAACCCCACCCTCGGCCCGGTCGTCATCCAGCCGGTCACCGTCCCCTAAACCGGGCGGCCCTCCCGTCGGGCCGGACCGGTGCCACCGAGTGGCTGCTCGGGTAGGACTGACCCCGGCCGGTCCGATACTTGCAGGAGTGCTCCTCATCGGGAATCCGCCGCTGGTCCAGGCCGTCATCTTTCTTTCAGTTTTTCTGTCATTCGGTTACAATGGTTAATATGGCCAGGCGAAAGACTACGGTTTACATAGAAGAGGAACTACTCACGGCTGCTAAGGTCGCTGCGGCCCGTGCACACAAGCACGAGTACGAGGTGTTCGAAGAGGCACTTCGCCGACACCTCGGCCTGCAAGAAGTGGTGGAGCGGGTCTGGTCCTCGCTAGGTCCGGATGCGCCGAGCGAGGAAGAATCGATGCGCTTGGCGCGAGAGGAGCTCGCGGCGGTGCGCGCGGAGACGGCGAGCCGACGGGCGAGCTAAGTGGATTCGCTCAGGGCGGTCATCGACCCTAACGTGTGGATCTCGGCTCTGATCAGCCCGTCTGGCGCTCCCGCCGACGTGCTCAGGGCTGTCCTAGCCGGCGAGGTAACCGCAATCGCCACACCGCACCTGCTGGAAGAAGTAGCGGAGGTTCTCTACCGCGACAAGCTCCGGCGCTGGGTCAGCCTCTCGGATGCTGAAGGCTACGTGGCAGCGCTCGCCGACAAAGTGGAGCTGCGACCAGAGGCAGGGAAGCCATCCAAGACCACCCGCGATCCCGATGATGATTACCTCGTAGCCCTGGCAGAGCAATCCGGCGCCGTGATCGTAACCGGGGACGGTGACCTTCTGAGCATGGACCTTCACCCGCCGGCAATGACCCCGAGAGCCCTTCTCGACTGGCTTCGGTCACATCGGTAGCGTGTTCCTCTGCCGAAGCCGCTACTTGTAGGAGTGCGCCTCATCGGGGAACGCGCCGCTGATGACGTCGGCGGCGAAGGCGGTGGCGGCGTCATGCAGCACGCTGGTCAGGTCGGCGTATTTCTTGACGAACTTGGCGGTACGGGGGGAAAGTCCCGCCATGTCCTGCCAGACCAGGACCTGTGCGTCGCAGGCCGAGCCGGCCCCGATGCCGATCGTCGGGATGGTCAGCGCCTCGGTGACCCGGGCCGCCAGGGGAGCGGGCACGCACTCCAGGACCACGGAGAACGCGCCGGCCGCCTGCAGCACCTTGGCCTCGTGCAGCAGGTGCTCGCCGTCCTCGCCGCGTCCTTGCACCCGGTAGCCGCCGAAGGCGTTGACCGACTGCGGGGTCAGGCCGAGGTGGGCCATCACCGGGATGCCGGCCGCGACCAGCTCCTCGACCTGGTGGGCGACCCGCTCGCCGCCTTCGAGCTTGACCGCGTGCGCGCCGGTCTCCTTCAGGAACCGGGTGGCGGCCTGCAGAGCCGCACCGGGGGAGGCCTGATAGGAGCCGAACGGAAGGTCCGCCACCACGAGGGCCCGGCGGGTGCCGCGGACGACGGCGGCGGTGAGGGGGATCAGGTCATCGACGGTGACCGGGATCGTGGTGTCGTGGCCGTAGACCACCATCGCGGCGGAGTCGCCGACCAGCAGGACCGGGATCCCGGCCCGGTCGAAGATCCCGGCGGTGAGCGCGTCGTAGGCGGTGAG
>JBEKGC010000034.1:0-32801 GCA_050013055.1 Streptosporangiaceae bacterium | reverse complement strand
GCGGGCTGACCGCGCAGGGCGTCCCGGCCGCCACGGCCGCGCCGATCTCGCACCTGCCCCCGATCGGCGTGCTGTTCTCCTCCTTCCTCGGCTACAACCCGATGCAGCAACTGCTCGGCCCGTTGCTGCATCAGCTGACCCCGGCGCACGCGGCCTACGTGGCCGGGCGGGAGTTTTTCCCGCACTTGATCTCGGCACCGTTCCACAGCGGTCTCGGCGTGGCCTTCGGTTTCGCCATCGCGGCCAACGTGATCGCGGCCGTCGCCTCGGCGCTGACGGGCCGGCGCACGCCGGTGCCTGCCGCGCGCGAGTCACTGGGTTACGAACTGGCCGCCGTGGCCGGGGAAGGCGTCTTCGAACCCACCGAACTCGTCGTCCCGGAAGAGAGCACCGAACCGCCTGACCAGCCCGGCTAAGGCCAATGCTGGTTCGCGTTCTCCACCTCCGGCGAGGCTGATGTCAACGCCCTCATCCGCCGGTCTCACAGCGGGGTTACGCGCAGAACTTCCGCAATGGCGCTTAGATGGATGCGCAAACTCAGTCGCCGCTGAGGCCGAGGCGATACCGCTCAGCGTCGTGCATACCGATTATCAGCATGACACTTACGTGGACGTTGCGACTGGGACTTATGACATGGACCGTTCCGATTATGTGGGGTACATCCTTCAGCGCATCGCACCGCTGCATTACTAGAGGATCCCCGCCGACAGCGCAGTCGGCCGGCCTCTGGCATTTGATTTCTATGATCTTTTCAGCGAGTTGCCTCATTACGGAGCAGACGGATGGCAGCCCGTACTGTCTCTTGCGGACGCGCGCCGCAGTGACATCGTCGCCTGGAAGTCGGACCTGCTCGAGCCCGGCGGGAATACTGGGCACGTCTTTGTGGTCGTGGCTGATCCGGAAATCTTCGACGACGGCGTGATCTCGATCCTTTCCTACGACTCAAGCAATATTCGCCACTACGACGATACCCGTGGGCAGGGAAGTTACTCACCCGCTACGGGCCTGGGAACCGGGCGGATTCATTTCCGTCCCGGCGACACCGGCTGGGAATTCCAGTTCGGTCGCGGCGACCGCTATCACGAATGCCCGGTTGCAGTCCGGCGGATCCAGCCATTGAGCGTATAGCTTCCGGGGCCGGACAGGGCACATAGTTGGCATCCGCCATGGAGATTAACTCCGAGGCGCCGACTGGGCGAGGCGGGCACTGCCACGTTCCGCGAAACCTCACGCGAGGCTCCGCGCATGTGACCGCCGGGCGGCAAGCGAGGGTACCGCGATTAGCGGCGCACAGCCCTCCATCGCGTCACGCCAGTCCGTGCCCGCCTAGCAACGCATCGTCGCCGCTGCCCACTTCACCACAAGAGCCCACGCCACCTTCGCGCCGCCCCCGATATTACGGCGAGTCGCCAAGTCAATCCATATAAGGACTACGGCGACGGGGTGCAGGAGACAGACCAAGAGCTCGAGAACCTTCTTCATCATGTCTTGAATCTACCGGGAGCGCTGCGCGCCTGCCGTCTTCCTCGCTGGAGCGGGCCGGCCGGCGAGCCGACGCATGCCGTTTATAGTGGGCGTATGCCTTCTCCACCGCAGGCGGAAGTTTTGTTTCCGGGCACGAACGGCATCGCCGCCCGCAGGGAGCCCGGTCGTGCGGCGTGGACCCCCGAACGTTATGACCGGACCCGGCCCCCTTATCCCCGCGCGCTGGTGGAGCGGATATCGCCGAGGTCGGTGTAGGGCTGCCCGGTCTTGAGGATCTGGTCCCGGTGCGGGCGGCACAGCATCGCGTGGTGATCGGTGAACCGGGCGGCCAGCGCCACCGGCAGGTCAGCCTGCTTGCCCGCCGACCGCAGCGTGCCCTTGGGCAGGTCGGCCAGCACCTGGGCGCGGCGTTCCCCGCCGGTCAGCGCGTCTATCATCAGGCGGCCCGGCACCACGGTGATATCGGACAGCACCGAGTCCAGCTTGATCCCGGCCGGCTCCAGCGCTTTCTGCCGCCTTTGGATTTCCGAGGCCCGGGCCTGGACGACCTTCATCCGTGCGGTACCGGGTCAGGTCCCGCACCTGCCTTTGCTCCGCGGACGGGATGAACGAGCCGTGCAGCAGCCCGCACCCCAGCAGCTCCGCCAGCCGCGCGCAGTCTTTGGCGGGTCGGTCTTGTGCCCCTTCAGGGCCTTGACGTGCGCCGGGCTGGCCACGATGACCTCGGTGAAATCCAGCTCCGTGAGGGCGTAATACACCGGGTCGGTGTACGCCCCGCTGGCCTCCATCGCCACGTGCGTCACGCCCCGGTGGCGCAGCTGGCGGACCACCTCCTGGAGAACCCCGTAGAACGTCCGGAACTCGAAGACCTCGGTCTTACGGGTCCACGGCTTCTGTCCCGGGGACCGGATCGCAGTCATGTCCTTATGCACGTCAATCCCGGCGACGCGCTCATGCAGTAACTTCACGCCCTGCCACCTCCCAAGCGGCACTTCCCTGCCCGGACACGGACAAGCGTGCCGCCCGCCAGAGCCCCGGTCAGAAACAGGAGACTGACACGCGCTCACGCAGAGGCAGCGGGGGTTACCCGGCAAAGGGGCTCCGGCGCCAATCTGATTGACGGCCACGAACGGTCCATAGGCGGTCGGCCACGACGAACGGCGCGCACCCGCAAGCATGCACCTTCCAGCCCTCCCCGCGACAGCCCCCGCACCGGGGAAACGCCAGCCCGCCGATACCCGCAGCCCGCCCGCGGCGGAGGGACCCAGTTTTCATCTGCCACGGCTGAGTCCCGAAGGGGCGCATGAGAATCTGATTGCACGTCTGCGTTTTATTCGGTCGTCCTTATCTCCGGCGTGCAGAATGTCCTTTCTGGCCGCCTGTTTTCCGTGTTGGCCTGGCGGCAGTCCGGACGGTTGCCACGGAGCCTGGCGGGGGTTTGCGTAGGCGGGGATGATGGGACTGGATCCTCATGTTCCAGGCTTGACATATACGGCGCCGCGTCGTTCCCCGCGCCGGGTGAGCTTACCGGCGCTGGCAAGGCGGCGAAGCAGGCGGCTGGCCTGATCTGGTCCTATCGCGCAGAGGTCTGCGGCCTGGGTCCGCGTTATCTGTCCATGCGCGTCCACATACTGCAGGACCATTTGTTCTTGCTGCAGCGGCTCGAAGCCGCGGACTCGGACGTACCCGGCGGGCGCGTTCAGCACCCGGTAGACAGCTGCGGACATGTGCCAGCTCCGGCCCTTTCCCTCGCCCCGGGCCTCGATCCAGCCTCGCTCGACCATCCGGGCCAGCAGGTTCCTGGTCTCCGTCTCAGTCCGCTGGGTCAGCCGCGCCAGCTCGTGCGTGGTCGACCGTCGTTCCCGCAAGAGTTCGGCAAGTACCTGGAGCTCGGAGACGCTGAACGGTCTTCCCTGCTGATTTTCCTGCTCCAGGACCCATTTGGTCATGGACAGATTGGCGGGTCCGCCAGGAAGCACCGCAACGACATGTGCGTCGGAGCTTCTGCCGTAGTCGGGAGCAGGACGGCCGACGCGGAGCTGTTCGGCGAACATCCGGTTGATTCCCCGGCCGGTCCGCTCAACCAGGCCGGTGCGCTTGAATGCGTCCGCGAGCAGCGGACTGCGCGGGTGCGGAGGCGTGACGAGAAGGTTATCCAGCCGTACTCCGGACGGAAATCCTCCCGGGCTCGAGATCTCGAGCTGCTCCTCCCTCCACTGCACGTGCACGGCGCCTGGACGCGTGTAATCCCGGTGGATCAGCGCGTTCGCCAGCGCCTCCCGGAATGCGGTCTCCGAGTACGAAGATACTGCGATCCGGAACAGGCCGGACTGCATCTCCTCCTCCCGGTTCCTTACGCGGAACCGGGAGAACATCTCCTCGGCCAGCCGGAATAGCGGATACCGCAGGAAATCATTGACTTCCACGTCCTCTCCCCGGAGGACCTGAAACGCCGCCTCGTGAGTAGGCAGGAAGCGCCGCAGCGCGTCGCTCTTCCCGAACAGAAGCAACGAGCCCGTTGTCACTTCTGCCTCGCTGCGTACCAGCCCGAGTGCGCTTGCGATCTCCCGGTCCGACAACGAGGCAAGCACAGCGTCCGCGCCCGCGCCGCTGCTGCTCGCAAGCTGTCGCAGCCTCTCGAACTCCAGGGGGTCGAGATCCTCCCAGCTCGCGCCACCGACCCGGACGGCCGCCCAGTCCACAGCGCCGCGGTCCACCTCGTGCGCGAGCATCTCGTGGGCGTGGTAAGGAACACAGGTCGGACGGCCGTCCCCTCCGATGGCCCGGCGCACGTACGTGCCCTGGGTTGTCCCCACGACACGAGGACTATCCGGAACTTCTACCACCAGCACGTCTTTACCGGTCAGCTCGACCAGGCTCACGGCGACAGAGATGGGCGGTTGCGTCATGTTCGCGACCAGCGCCTGGACCCGAAACGGATCGGTCCGCCCCGACTCGTGCCGTGGCCGGGCACCGGTAACGGTCCCGTCATCCTCGATGCCGATCAGCAGCACCCCGCCGTGCCCATTCGCCAGGCACACCACTGCTTCAACCAGGTCACGGTCATTAAGAGGCCGCCGCTCGCTCTTGAACTCGACCTCGTACCGTTCGCCGGCCGCCGCCCACCGGGCAACCCGCTCCGCCAAGTCCCCAGCCGAACCGGACTCAACCACCATCTCTGCTCCTTGCGCGCATTAATATAAGCATCGGGACTATAGTACCAAGAGATGTCGTATAACTTTACGCGCGCGCGCATAACGTGTAAGCACCTGACCGCATCATGGCTTCGCCAGGCGTGCAGCCTGGCGCTGGTCGTCTGGAACCCAAGTTGGGACGGGCTGAACAGATTCCAGCGATGGCTGCCTCGCGCCTACGATGGGTTGTCATGCCGGCGAACCGGATAAACCGTGACGAGTTCTATACCGTCATGACGCCGTGTGACGACGCGAACCTCCGCAAGGTCTTGTGGACTCTCTACTGGCGGGGAAATGCTCAGCTCCGCGAGCGCATCGAGGACGAGCTGCGCTCGCCTGAACAGCCTAAGGTGAAGCCGAAGAAGGAACTGCCGGATCCCGGCGCCGTGCTGGACGAGGTGACAACGTTCGTCGGGCTGGTGAAGGACGGCGCCTACACGGCCGGGGACCGCCGGGTGCATCACGCCGACCGGTCCAAGTGGCGGCTCACGTTCCGTCGGCTGGCGGGCGACGCGCTGACGGCGCTCCACGCCGAGGATCCCGGGCCAGCGCAGCAGGCCGTCGCCGAGATGGTTGACCTTGCCTGCGACATGAAGAGTTATGACTGCTTCCACTCTGATGACCCGGTGGAGGCCGCCAAGTTCGTGGTTTCTGATGCCGTCGCCGTGCTGTGGGAGTCGGTGCTGCGTCATGGCGGCTTCGCGGCCTTCGCCCGGCGCGTGCCGGAGCAGCTCATCCGCTGGGAGTCGGCGTACGGCTGGACCCGGCGGGGTTACGGCCAGGTGCCGGAGAAGGAGACAGCCCTGGCCGTTCCGCGGCTCCCGGCGGGAGCGCATCGAATTTGAGTGGGCCGACGGATACACCCCCAGGCCTGTCACGCTGACGGAGTCGTTCGGCTCTGTCCTGCTGAAGGCGCCGTCGCTCGCGGCGAGCAGCTTCTTCGGGGGATACGCGCTCGAGGGCCGTCAGCGTGAGCGGCTCACCCAGCGCCGTGGCATCAGCAACCCGGCAGACCTGTACGCGATGCTGCGCGAGTCCGGCAGTTCGATTGCCGGCGCCGTGACAATAGGCGACCCGGACACGGCGAGCCGGACACAGCCAACGTACGAGCCGATCAGTGACGGCGAGATCATCAGGCGTCTCTAGCGGGCCGCGAATGACGGCGACCTCGGCTCCGATGACCAGAGCCGCTCAATGCTCGCTGGCCTTCAGCCGAAGCTGCTGCTCGCCCGGTTCGACGGTAACTGGTACCTCCCCCATGGCCGCGCGCACTCTACCCACATCCTCAAGCCGAGGCTCCCGGCATGTCCGGACGGGCTCGCCAGGGAGTACTACGGCCATGGGCTGGCCGCCGAGCTCGGGCTCGCGCGCTACCGCACCGAGCTCGTCGGCAGCGGCGCCCGCCAGTACCTGGTCATCGAGCGCTACGACCGGGTTATTAACGGCCAGACGGTCACCCTGATCCACCAGGAGGACGCCGCTCAGGCACTGGGCCTCGACTGGGTCGATGACCAGGCGAAGTTCCAGGACCCGAGTGTGCCACGTGATTCTCATCGCCCGAGCGCATACCGGATCGCCGAGTTCCTCGGGTCGCTTCAGGGGGAGGGCAGGCCGGTTGCCGACTTCCTGCGCAGGCTCACGTTCACCGTGCTCCTGGGCGATAACGACGCGCATGCGAAGAACCTGGCCATCTTGCACCTTCCCGGCCGCAGCGTGCTCGCCGACGTCTACGACGCCGTCCCGAACCTTTTCCAGGACGGCCGGATCGACTACAACCTCGCGCTCGCCATCGACGGCAGCTTCGACCACCGGCGCATCAGCGTCGCGCACCTCATCCGCGAAGCCGAGCACTGGAATACGCTCGGCACCGGCGAACCGGAGCAGATCGTCACCGCGACCCTGGCCGACTTCGCCAAGGCCCTCGACCATGTAACAGTCCCGCCAGGCGTCCTCGCAGCGACCAAGGCGCAGCTTGCGTGGAACATAGAGCGACTGCAGGCAGGAGGGGAGATCGGCGACCGACCGACCAGCTACCGTCGGCGACGCCGACGGCCTTGACCACAAGGGCACTGGAAAGGCGAGCAGACCCCGAGCGGGTGAAGAGCCTCCTGTCAGACTGGACGCACCGTGCACGGGCTACCGCAATGTTTTGTCATTCAGCGCTTGCCGATCCGGTGGTGGCATGTGCGCACGGCGAATACGACGGGCTAAGCCAGCCTCGAATTACGCTAGACCTTTCGCGCTCCCGGCGCTGGAGGCGGCATACCTGATGCGGAATCAACGTGGAGCGACCCGTAGGCGAAGGGTCGTCGCTAAGCGTGGGGAATCGGTGGCAAAAAAGCTGCACGAGTTTTCGGGCCTGTTCAAGGGCATGCTCGGCGTCGCTGACGGGAATCCGCTCTTGTTCGATGCGCAGATAGTTTCCGTCGGCGAGTTGGAGACCTGTTGGGTTCCAAAACGGGGCATATGCGTCTGACCTGGGGATTCGCCTGCGGTCCTGGTCGTGCGGTGGCAATATGGCGGGCTTGTGACAGTACGGATGCTCTACCTGATCTTCGTTCGCCTGACCGGTTGGATGGCGCTGCTGGCGCGCTCGGCGGCGTCGAAGGACGCCGAGTTGCTGGTGCTGCGTCACGAAGTCGCCGTGCTGCGCCGGCAGAGCCCGAAGCCGAAGATGGACTGGGCCGATCGTGCGGTGCTCGCAGCCCTGGCCCGGCTCCTTCCCGGGCAGATGAGGATGAGCCGGCTGGTGACGCCGGACACGCTGCTGCGCTGGCACCGGCGGCTGGTCCGCTGGCGCTGGACCTATCCCCCCAAGGGAGGACGACCGCCAGTTGACGCCAGGCTCGCGGCGCTGATCGGGCAGATGGCGCGGGAAAACCCGGCTGGGGCTACCAGCGGATCCAGGGTGAGCTACTCGGCCTCGGCTACCGAGTCGGAGCCTCCACGGTGCGGCGAATCCTAAGGCGGCTGCGGATCCCGCCCGCGCCGCAGCGCAGCCGCGCCACGTGGCGGCAGTTCCTGCGCACGCAGGCCTCGGCCATGCTGGCGTGCGACTTCTTCCACGTCGACTACGCGGTCACCCTGAGGCGTCTTTACGTTCTTCGCGATCGAGGTCGGCACCCGCCATGTCCATGTCCTGGGCGTGACCGCGCACCCGGACGGCGCGTGGACCACCCAGCAGGCCCGGAACCTGCTGATGGACCTGGGGAGCGGGCCACCAGGTCCGGTTCCTGATCCGGGACCGGGCCGGGCAGTTCACCGAGACGTTCGACGCCGTGCTGTCGGGTGCCGGGATCGACGTGGCGAAGATCCCGCCGCAGAGCCCGGTAGCGAACGCCTATGCCGAACGCTGGGTGCGCACCGTCCGGGCTGAGGTCACCGACCGGATGCTGATCGCCGGGCCGCGGCACCTGCGGTCGGTCTTGGACGAGTACATAGCGCATTACAACCGGCATCGCCCGCACCGGGCACGGAGCCTGCGGCCACCGGACCGCGGCGACAGCATCACAGCCTCGGTCGCCGACCTGGCGACGGCGCGGATACGACGCCGCGAAGTCCTTGGTGGGCTGATCCACGAGTACGAACAGGCCGCATGACCATCAGCGGGCGGCCGCGAAGTCACAGTTCAAAGGCTATGACGTGGTTATGGAACCCTACAGCGCCAAGGTGGAGGACATCCTCAGCAGTTATGTGGCCCCCGACGTATACTTGCGCCTCGTCCACCGCCTCGGCTGGACCGCGGAGGACTTCCAGCGATGGCTGGAAGCCATCTTGACCTGGCAGTTGCCCGGCACCGGCTGACCTATCGAAAATCGGGACGTTACTGCCCCGGCGAGATCTGCCGCGTCCGCGGTCCGGCTTGGCGTGCTCCGGTCATGCCGGCGATGGTGGGTCAGTTTAACGGCGCTGGCCGAGCAGTGTCTGCGAGGTGTCCTGGTTCGGCCGCACCTGAAGCTTGCGCCCTTGGCCGGCGCGGAACATCCGCAGCGCCTGGGCGTAGTCTTCGAGCGTGAAGGTGTGGCTGATCATCGGCTGGGCCTTGATCGCGCCCGTCTCGAACATCGCTACCGCCCGCCCGAACGAGTTGAGCACGGCCATCGTCCCGACCACGGAAACCTCGTCACGGTATACCCGGAACGGCGAGTAGCGTGCGGTGGCGTCGGCGGGTGCCACGCCGAAGTGCTGGAACACGCCGCCGGCCATGACCCGCGGGAGGCCGTCCTCGATCGCGGCGATGCTCCCGGTGCAGTCGATGACCACGTCCCACTCCGCGCGGTCCGCGTCGCCGGCGCTGGTGTACCGGTGCTCGATGCCGACCTCGGCTGCGGTGACCAGACGGTCCGGGTTGACGTCGATGATCGTGACCGAGGCTGCCCCGGCCCGGGGCGCCAGCTGGGCCATGAGCAGGCCCATCGTCCCTGATCCGTAGACCAGCACATGGTCGCCCATCCGCCGGGGCAGCAGGTCCCAGCCGTGGATGGCGCAGGCCAGCGGCTCGATCAGCGCCGCCTCGAACACGTCGGTGTCCGGGCGGAGCTTGAACACATTGGCCGCCGGGGCGGTGAACCGCTGCTGGGCGGCGCCGTCCGCCCGCACCACGCCCATGCCGTTCCAGGCCCGGCACAGGTTCTGCCGCCCGGTCAGGCACAGATCGCACTCGCCGCACGTCGAGCTGGGGTTCACCGCCACGTGGTCGCCTACGGCCAGCGCGCCGGGCCCCTGGTCCGCACCGGGGCCGAGCGCCACCACCGTGCCCGTCGCCTCGTGCCCCGGGACCAGCGGGAACACGGTGCCCTCGAACTCGCCGTCGAGCACGTGCGTGTCGGTACCGCAGATGCCCACGGCCGCGGTCTCGATGACCACCTCACGGGGCCCGGGCACCGGTTCGGGCCGCTCGGCGACGGTCAGCTCTCCCACGGCCGCGAACACGACGGCACGCATCCTCATCACCCTCTCGTGGCTCTGCCCCGTTTGTTCCCCGTTCCGAGGCGGAACGGACATAGTCCTTCCCGGCACCATCTTCGGGCCGCGGCTGGCTACGATCGAGCTCTATCCACCGAAGCTGGTCGAGAGGTCAACAGTGAGCGACGCGGCGGCTTGGAAGCCGGGACAGGACACGCAGGCGGTCGCGACCGCGCGGCTGCAGGGCCAGGATCCGGACAAGATCCACTGTCCCGTGTGGGGAGTCGTCGGCAACCTGGGGGACAGCATCTGCTATGCAGGAGTGCCCGCGAAGGTCGAGGCGATCCAGGCCGAGCTGCGCCGCCGGGTGACCGCGGCGGACCTGCCGGTCCGGGTCATCGCACCGAACTACGCGAGCGGCATCTCCGACGGGCAGCGCAACGGCACCGCCCAGATGCGCTACTCGCTGATCGGCCGCGAGACCACGAACGACGGCGTCTGCCTGCACCTGGAAGGCAGCGACGTGCGCGGGGTGATCGCGGTGGTCGCCTGCGACAAGCCTCCGGTCGGGACACTCGCCGCGATCCTTGAGCACAACGTGCCCGCGGTGATCATGTCCGACGGCTCGATCCGGCCCGGCACGGACTCCCGGACCGGTGAGCCGATCGACATCATCTCCTGTTTCCAGGCGGCGGCCGATCCGCCCGGGGAACGACGGCGCATCGCCATGGAGGCCTCGCCCGGCCACGGGAGCTGCGGCGGGATGTTCACCTACAACACCATGCAGTCGTTCATCGCCACCTGCGGCATGGAGCCCTTGCACATGGTGAGTCCCGCCTCGGAGGACCCGCGCCGGATCGGGGAGTTCCCGGCCCAGCTGCTCGACGCGCTGCAGGTGCTGGCCGGGCGGGACCTCCGTCCGCGGGACATTGTCACCGCGGCCGCGCTGCGTAACGCGACGCTGGTGGCCATCGCGATGGGCGGTTCGACCAACGTAGTGCTGCACGGCCCGGAGCTGGCCCGGGCCGCAGGTATCGACTTCTGGCGCGAGGTGATCAGCCAGGAGGACTTCAATAAGGCCTCGCGGACCCTGCCGGTACTGGTTAACGCCCGTCCGTTCGGCCGTTACTCGATGGTCGATATCGACGCCAAGGGCGGCCTGCCGGTGATCGTCCGCGAGCTGCTCGATGCCGGGGTGCTCGACGGCGACTGCATCACCTGCACCGGCGAGACCCTGGCCGGGCAGGTCGCCCGGCTGGCCCCGCCCCCGCCGGACGGCGAGGTGATCCACCCGCTGTCGGCGCCGTTCAAGCCGACCGGCGGCCTGCGGATGCTCCGCGGCAACCTGGCGCCCGACGGTGGTGCGGTGATCAAGCTCGCCGGTGTCGAGGGCGGCATGGAGGACGGCCGGTTCACCGGCCGCGCCCGGGTCTTCGACGGTGAGGCGGCGCTGATCGAGGCGCTGGCGTCCGCGCCGGGGAAATTCGCGGACCGCGACATGGTGGTGATCCGCTACGAGGGCCCCCGCGGCGCGCCGGGCATGCCAGAGATGCTCGACCCGACATCCCGGATCACCGCACTGTGCCGCCAGCGTGGCATCACGATCGCGCTGATGACCGACGCCCGCTTCTCCGGAGGCTCGGTCGGACTGGTCATCGGCCACATCTCACCCGAAGCCGCGCTAGGCGGCCCGATCGCGCTCCTGGAGAACGGCGACACGATCGTCGTCGACGTGAACCACGACACCCTCGACTGCACCGAGCTGGCCGACCCGGCAACGCTCACAGCCCGGCGGGACCGGTGGCAAGCCGAAGCCGACTCCAGCAACGGTGTCCACCCCCTGGTGCGGACCGCCGGCACCCGGCTGCTGCGGCGGATGCGCGCCAGGGCACTGTCCCCGCTCCAGGGCGCCGGCCTGTCGCAGGCCTAACAGAATCTTTGTCCGAGGGGACTACAAGGAAAAGCGGGAAATCTCCCTAGTCCGGGGAAATTAGTGGAATTAAGTAACACGACCAGGGTGGGCGTGGCCGGTTATCCGGCGGCGTGTTCGATGTGCTGCCGGCGCGTAGATGCGGGCGTGGCGGTTCCGGGCCCCGGCATGGCCCTCAGTTGGCAGGCTGCACGACAGGGCGGGACGTTACCTGATCCGGTACCGGCATGGCAGGGCCTGTCCCGCCGGGATACCGCCGAGCGGTCGTGTGATGCTAAGTGACGGACGCCGACGAAGATAATGCGCGCGGAGCCGCCGATATGCGCGGAATCGGTGTATGTAGATCGAATCTGCGCAATCCTCCATATCTGGACTTTGTGTGCGTATACAAGTGGCGTTATGGAGGATAACTGCACGGGCCCGTTCAATCGGCGTCGAACCTGGAAGGCACGCTATTTAATGGCCGTATTTCCGAATCGCATGTGCCTGCATAGTAAGCGACCTACTCGGTCTACATCAACGCGCTGGTCAGCGACCTGTCGTCGCGGAACGGGTGGACGGTCGGCGAGCAGGCGGGCGACCGGTCGCCGGCGAAGTCGCAGCGGCTGCTGAACCGGGCGTCGTGGGACGAGGCGGCGGCGATGAGACAGGTCAGACGGTACGCGGCGGCCGGGCTGTGGACGCCGCGGCCGCCCGGTCACGCCGCAGGCGGATGACCGCGGGCGCGCTCGACGAGACGGGCCAGGAGAAGCAAGGCCGGTCGGCCGGGGCTCAGCGGCAGTACACCGGCACCGCGGGCAAGATCACGAACTGCCAGGTCGGGGTGTTCCTGGCCTACGCCTCGCCCAAAGGCCGGGCGCTGGTCGACCGGGAGCTCTACCTGCCCCGCTCCTGGATCGCCGACGAGGCCCGGCTAGGAATGGACGGCGCTGGTATGACTGGGCGCTGTTCGCCACGAACCGGCCGGAGATCTCGCTGCTGGTCCGCCGCTCCGTCAGCAAGCCCCCTGAGGTGGCGTTCTACCTGTGCTGCACGCCGCAGCCGGTCCCGCTGGCCGTCCTGGTCAAGGTCGCGGGGACCCGCTGGTGCGTGAGGAGTGCTTCCAGTCCGCCAAGAACGAGGCTGGCCTGGACCACTACCAGAACAGGCTCTACAAGGCCTGGTACCGCTACGTCACCCTCGCCATGCTCGCCGTGGCCTTCCTCGCCGTCACCCGCGCCACCCTCGCTGAGGCAACGACCAGCTCGTGACCTCGGCCAACGAGATCCGCCGCATGTTCACCGCCCTCTGCGGGTCGCCCCGCCACGATCAGCACGCCCGCCGCTGGTCACGGTGGCGCCACCGCCATCAAGAACGAGCCCGCGGCTGCCATTACCAGCACGTCCTCGACCTGCCGCGCTCGAAGGTAAGAGCCTACTCACCTCTGAAGTTGTTGACCGACCGGTGTCGCCATGCGATGATTCCACCGGGATCAGGGACAAATGCGGGGGGGAGAGTTTCAGATGGGAAAGATCCTTAGGGTTCTGTTTGTTTTTGTCTCTTCGATTCTGGTTCTGCTGGCGTTGCCCGGCGTCCGCGCTTACGCGCAGAACCCGATTACCATCACCGAGTTCCAGGTACCCGTTGATTCCCAGGGGAAATACGTGGGACCCTATGGGATCGCGAGCGGACCGGACGGAAATATCTGGTTCACCGGATGGGATGACGGCTCCATCGACCGCATAACCCCGTCCGGCGCGATCACCGAATTCCCGCTGCCATCCGGTAACGGCAACCCTTTCGGAATTACCGCCGGACCGGACGGGAACCTGTGGTTTACCGAGGACACCGGGAACGCGATCGGGCGGATCACGCCGTCCGGCGTCATCACCGAGTTCCCCGTGCCCACCGCCAGCAGCGATCCGACCGGGATCACGCTCGGGCCGGACGGGAACCTCTGGTTTGCCGAGGAAACCGCTGACCAGATCGGGCGGATTACCCCGTCCGGCGTCATCACGGAGTTTCCGGTGCCGGCCAGCCCGTTCACGATCACCACCGGAGCGGATGGGAACCTGTGGTTTACCGAAAATAATGGCGGAATTGGTGAGATGACGACATCGGGCGCGTTTGCCCAATATCCCATACCCAACGTCGGCGGCTGCAACGTCGGACCCTACGGCACCGAGCCTCTGGGCATCACCGGCGGCCCGGACGGGGACCTGTGGTTTACCGAGACCTTCGGTAACTGCATCGGCCAGCTCGACCCCACCAGCGGGATAATTACGCAGTACGCGTTGCCGAACAGTCTCCAGGCCCCCAACCGAATTATTACCGGCCCCGACGGGAACCTGTGGTTTACGGCGGACGGCTACGGCCGGGACATCGGAGAGATATCGACGACCGGTGTCCTCAACGAGTATCCGATTCCGCACTCGTTCGGCGATGACACCGATATAACCAGCGGACCCGATGGCAACGTCTGGTTTACGGAATACAGTAACGGGATCGTCGCCCGGGTCAACCTGGCTGGCTCGGCCGTCACCGCCCCCGGCTCGCCGACCGGGGTGAGCGCCCAGGCCGGAGACGGCTCGGCCGCGGTGTCCTGGACTCCGCCCGCGTCCGATGGCGGGTCGCCGGTCACCTCCTACACGGTGACCGCGACCGATGCCACTACGCCTGCGAACGGCGGCCAGACGGTCACCGGCACCGCTAGCCCGTTGACTGTATCCGGCCTGACCAGCGGTGACTCGTACTCGTTCACCGTGACCGCGACCAACTCGGCGGGTACGTCGCCGCCGTCGCAGCCGTCCAACGTGGTGACGGTCGAGCAGCCCCCCGCGATCACCAGCGCGGCTTCGGCGTCGACCGGGATGCGCGCTCCATTCAGCTTCACCGTGACCACGAGCGGCACCCCGACCGCCGCGATCACCCAGAGCGGAGCCCTGCCCTCGGGCATCACCTTCACCGATAACGGAGACGGGACCGCGAGCCTGGCCGGGACTGCCGCGGCCGGCACCGGGGGCAGCTACCCCGTCACCATCACCGCGTCGAACGGGGTCGGCACCCCGGCGACCCAGTCGTTTACGCTGACCGTGACCTCGGCGACGTCCGCCCCGGCCATCACCAGCAGCTCGGCCGACACCGAGACGTTCGGGGTTCCGTTCAGCTTTACCGTGACGACGACCGGTTACCCGGCGCCAAAGCTCACCAAGACCGGCGCCCTGCCGTCCGGGGTGACGTTCGCCGATAACGGCGACGGCACCGCGACGATCTCCGGTACCCCGGCCAACTCGGCCGTGGGCAGCTACCCGCTGACGCTGACGGCCAAGAACTCGGCCGGGACCGCCACCCAGACGTTCACGCTCACGATCACCAAGGCCCCGGTCATCAAGAAGATCCCCACCACCACGGCCAGCGTGGGCGACCCGCTCAGCATCGCTGTCAGCGCTACCGGGAATTCGACGCCGGCCCTGACCGAGTCGGGCAGCCTGCCCAGGGGCGTCACCTTCACCGACAACGGGAACGGGACCGCGTCCATCGCCGGGACCCCGGCGGCCGGCTCCGGCGGCAGCTACTCGATCACCGTTACCGCCACCAACCAGCTGGGCAGCAGCAGCCAGACCTTCACCCTCAAAGTCGACCAGGCGTCGGCCATCACCAGCCCGGCCAGCGCGACCGCGACGATCGGGTCGGCGTTCAGCTTCACGGTCACCACCACCGGCTATCCCGCGCCCCGGCTGACCAAGGCGGGCACGCTGCCGGCCGGCATCACCTTCAAGGCGGCCACCGGCGCCTTCTCCGGCACTCCGAAGGCGGGCGCGGCCGGCACCTACACCATCGCCATCACCGCCACCAACTCCACCAGCACGGTGACGCAGAACTTCACCCTCACGGTAGGTTGAGTACCTGGCCTGGGGTGATGAGGTCCGGGTTGGCGCCGATCACGCCCCGGTTGAGCTGGTAGATCGCCTGCCAGCCGCCGGGGGTGCAACTTGGCGGCGATCCCAGACAACGTGTCGCCGGGCTGGACGGTGTAGGTATGCGGCCCCGGATGGTGACCGGGACCCTGATCGGGCCGGCGCTGGCGGCGCCGAGGGAGGGGAGGACGCCGCTATCCGCGACATCGATCTCCACCGTCACCCCGCGCACGGTGCACGGGCCGCTTTCGAGCTGGCTCGCGTACTGCCAGGCCCGCTGGCCGGCCTTCGGCCACAACTTTTACTCTGCTGGGACGCCCCGGCGGCGGGAGCTGCCGCGGAAGCTCCCGTTGCCGACGATTGACCGCAGGGCGGCGACGTGCCCGTCATAGGCTGTCCGTCCGGCCTGGGTCAGCGAGAGGCTGGTCCGCACTCGCGATGCGCAGGTCGCCTTGTGTACCTGGATGTAGCCGGCCTCGTGCAGGACGCGTATGTGCTTGGACAGAACTGAGTCGGCCACTCCTAGGCCCTCCCGGACGGTGGCGAAGTCGGCGGAGTCGACGGCGGAGAGTATCGCGCAGATCTGGAGCCGGTTCGGCGCGTGCACGATCTCGTCGAAGCGGGCGGCGGTGGTCATTGGCCTGTCTGCAGGCGGGCGGTGGTCATTGGCCTGTCTGCAGGCGGGCTCGGAGCAGTTTGTCCGTCCAGCGCCCGAACGTGACTGTGAGGGGCACGGCGAGCACGCCTGCCACGAGGAACGCGCCCCGTGTCCCGCGGTCAAGGTCGAGCCAGCAGGCGAGCGCGGTCAGCGTGCTCAGGGTCAGGACGTGGCCGGCGAAGATGGCTCGCGTGCGGGCGTCGAAGTATCTCATCGCGACGCCCGCGCGGCGCTGGTTCATCCACATCAGCGCGCCGCAGCCGACTGTGTACCCGGCCACCGACCAGGCGAACAGCGCCCAGCTGTGCATCTCTGCCTCGGCGATCGCACCGCCGGCCAGCAAGCCGAGCGAGGGGTGGTACCAGCCTGGTGCGATGATCCGGTCAGCCAGCCAGGAACGGCTGCCGCCGATAGCTGATATCGCGCTTGCGGCCTCGTCGGGTGCTATCTCGGCGGCGGCCGCGCCGTCCCGGTCTTCGTCACTTGCCATGATGGAAAGTCTAAGCGTGACTTTCCATCATGGCAAGTGGAGATGGGCTAGGCGCGGCGCAGGACTCTGCTCCGCACCCATATCAGGCGGTAAGGCACCGCCCCGACGGGACGCCCTCGACTCCACGACACCGAGCCCGACCCCGCAAGGAGACGACGACAGCGAGGAAGCATCCTGAAATGCAGGTCAGCAACCCAGGACGGTGAGCAAACCGCTCTCAGCCGACGCTGTCCGTGCCCGTCCGTGCGCCGGCCCCGCTCCGGAGCCCACGTCCACGGACATAGAGTGGAGGGCGCCACCCGGGGACGCCAACTGAGCGGGCATAACCGCAGGTCAATGGCATACGATCGGGTCAAGGATGGTGCTGTAAAATCGTCGGCTGGTGATCGTTCGGGGGAGAGCCCGCGCAGGGGATTCAGTCGGCAGGGGTGGATGTCCGGGAATTCTTCCCGGTGGTGGGATCGACTCCGGTGGTGACCCATGGGCGGGCGACGCGGGCGATTTCGGCCGGGGCGGCCAGGACCAGCAGCGGCCAGGACCGGACGGTCCGGTCCGGCCGGGCGCCCGCCGGGGACCGGTCGCCGGCGGCTGGTCCGTTGGTCCTGGCCGGGACCAGATCACGCAGGGCCGGGTCCACGGCGGAGGGCGCGCTGGCGGTGACAGCAGCCATGCCGGTCACCACCCTTCCATGGTGGCGAGCGGGTGGGGCTCGCCGGTCAGCGCGGCCAGATGGTACGGGCGACCAAATTACGCCGGAAATGACATGCCGCTTGATGATGGTCTATATCAGTGCATTCTTTTGCCAGATAGCGGCGGCGGTTTCCCTCTTTGGGCACTGGATTTATTCCGCTCATTCGCGGATTATGGAAAGGACAGCTGCTTTTCCTTGATGCGTGCCTGGGAGGTGGGCTGGACGTGCGCGGCGCCGATGGGGATGATGGCCGCCGGGGATCAGCGGACGGGCGGGGATGCGCTGGCGGCGTGGGCGGAGAGCATGGCCGGCCGCGGGCAGGGGATGCGCGGCCGGGGGATGCCTGCGGTTCATCTTCTACGGGCGTGTCTCGACCGAGGACTGGCAGGATCCGGTGACCTCGCGGGCCAGGCAGCTGCGGCAGGCCGTCATGGTGACGGCGGGGCACGGGGTGATCGTGGCGGAGTCCTTCGACGTGGGGGAGAGCCGGACGCTGCCGTGGGCAAGGCGCCCGCAGGCCGCGGCTGTGGTGGCCGCGCTGGCGGATCCGGACCGGGGCTGGGACGCGATCGTGATCGGGGAGTACGAGCGGGCGTTCTACGGGAACCAGTACGCCTCAATGGCACCGCTGTTCGAGCACTACGGCATCGGGCTGTGGATGCCCGGGGTCGGCGGGCGGGTGGACCGGCATGCGGAGGACCATGAGGAGACGATGCTGGCGCTGGGGCTGTCGTCGAAGCGGGAGATCACCCGGGTCCGGGTCCGGGTGCGGACCGCGATGGCCGCCCAGACCAGGGAGCAGGGCCGGTACCTGGGCGGGCGGCCGCCGTACGGGTACCGGCTCGCGGATGCCGGGCCGCACCCGGACAAGGCGCACGCGGCGTGGGGGAGACGCGCGCACAAGCTGGAACCTGACCCGGTCACCGCGCCGGTCGTGTCATGGATGTTCGCGCAGCGGCTGGCCGGGCACAGCGCCGCGCGGATCACCCGCGCCCTGAACGATGCCGGGGTGCCCTGCCCGTCCGCGGCTGAACCCGGCCGGAACCCGCATCGCACGGGCGCCGCGTGGACGCTGTGGATCGCCCCGGCGCGATCCTGGCGAACCCGCTACACCGGGCGGCACGTATGGAACCGGCAACGGACCGATTTCGACCTGGCTGACCCCGCCAGCACCACCCTGGGGCATCGGCAGGTGCAGCGGTGGAACCTGCCCGAAGGCTGGGGCACCTCAATCATCTCCAGGCATCCGGCGCATGCGGCGCTGGTCAGCGAGGCTGACTTCATAACCGCCCAGGACATGGCCGTGCCGCGGGGCCTGGCCGGCCCGGCGGTGCGGCAGTACCTGCTGGCGGGGCTGCTGGCGTGCGGTGTGTGCGGGCGCCGGCTGGAGTCGGCGTGGTCGAACGGCAAGCCTGGCTGGCAGATGACAGACCCGGCTTGCGCTGCGGTGGCCGGCAATTCGTTTGGCCAAAGATCCTGGCGGCCGGGGCTGCCCGCCCGGACAGGCAGTCCAGGCTGCCTCAGTGCCTGTCCCCGCCCGCGCACCGAAACGGTTGACCGGTTCGCACCCGTTGCGGGGGCCCGGCCCGGACCCGAGCTCTGGCTTGTCCTTTGTAACTGCTGCCTGCGAGCTCACCAGTTGCCGAGACGGCGCCGCTCCAGCGTGTAACCGACCGCCACCAGCAGGAGCGAGGGTAGGACGAACTTCCACTGCGGGAAGGTCGCTGTCCCGGGCGGGTCGACCGCCTTCGCGCCCGGGTAGGCCAGCGCCGAGGTGGCAGTGAGCCAGTACATCGACGCGGCCACGCTGGCCGAGTCGAGCGCCGGGCGGGCGGCGGCAGGTGAGTCATGCTCCCGCCACAGCTGCCACAGGGTCATCGCGGCGAGGATGGCGCCCATGCTCATCGTCTGGCCGTTGTGGAACTTGGCGTGCGGCGGCCAAGTCGGGTTGTAGATATGCGTCTCGTTCCAGTCGGCTAGGTAGGGGCCAACGGCTGTCTCCGCAGCGACCAGCGAGATCAGTATCTTGCCCGCGCCGAAGCGACGAGGGCGTCCGTGAGAGTTACTCATCTTGCCTCCTCCGGGCAGGGACCCGCGTCGGCGAGCCTCGCCAGAGCTGGAAACACAGCTTGTATGTCGTCGTGCAAAGCGCCTGGAACGCCGGTTGCTGACCGCGCCTGTCTGGGCTTCACGAGAAGGCTGCTGCATGGTCGGTGACGAACTGCTCGAAGGTGCGTGCCGGGCGTCCGAGGATCGAGGGCACGTCGTCGGTGACCCAGTCGGAGTCGCCTTGGGCGAACAGGGTGACGGCCTGGGCGTTCATCTCGGCGATGTGCCCGGGGACGCCGGCGTCGATCATTGCCTGCTTCTGCTCCTCGGAAGTCAGCGGGTGGAAGGTGACCGGCCGGCCGAGCACCTTGGACAGCATCACGGCCGCGTCTGCGTAGGAGAGGCTCTCGGGCCCGGTGGGCCAGTAGGTCTTTCCCCGGTGGGCGGCGGGTGTCGCCGCGATCTGGGCGGCGACAGCGGCGACGTCGCGGGTGTCGACCATGCCGACGCGGCCGTCACCGGTGGAGGAGCCGAAACTGCCCGTCTTGGCGATCGCGGGCGCCAGCATGAGGAAGTTCTGCATGTAGGCGTTGTTCCGCAGCAGCGTGTAGCCGAGCCCGGAGGCGATCAGCCCGGTCTCGATCTCGGTCTGGTCGCGGCGCCGCGCGATGGGCGAGTCCGCCGAGGCCTTGCTGGTGATCTTCACGACGTGCCCGACGCCCGCTCCCGCGGCGCTGGCGACGACGTTCAGCTCCTGAGCGGGAATCGCCGGGCTGACGAGCACGACGGCCGAGACGCCAAGCATCGCCGCGTCGACGGTCGCCGGAACGTCCAGATCGCCGACGGCGACGTCTGCTCCCGCCTGCGCGAGCGCGGTGGCCTTCTCCGGGTCGCGGACCAGGACCCGCACCGGCTCACCCCGCTGAGCGAGCAGCCTCGCCGCCTCCGCGCCCACCTTGCCGGCTGTCGTAATGAGGATCATCTACAGTCTCCTTCTGCTGAGGTAAGGGCAGCCCCAAGGCTGGCTGGACGGTGATCGCTGACTGCGCGTCCGAGCCTGCGGGGCGCCAACCACGCTCTGCGCGGTCCGGTTTCGACCTTTGGGGGCGGCGCAGGGAACAGCCGGCCCCGGCAGCAGCGGGACGTCCTGCTCTGGAGCGCGCCCGGGTGGCCGGGCACCGCCCGGCCGGCTCGCGAGCCGGATCTCCGCGAGCCGGCTGACACCTTCGGGGCTTAGCCGAGTCCGATCTGCTTGGCCATGAGAGCAGCATCCCAGAACGCGGAGATGACGATCAGCTGCTCACCCTCCCACTTGCTCGTCTGGCCAAACTCGAGGTCGAATGCCTTCCCGGTCGGCGGAACCACCGTGCCATCGGGCTGGGTCATCTTCCCGGTGAACGTCCCGGTGACGTTGGTGACCACCGTGATCCAGTTGTCGCCTCCGAACTGGATCGGATACGGGGTGTGCACGCGGACGTCGGGAAACATCTCGACCAGTTGCTGCATCGCCGCGCCGTGAGCCTCACGGCCGTAGATCGGATCTGCGCTGCCGGTCATGTACGCGATCATGTCGGGGTGGTGGACGTCCTCCAGCTCTTGCCAGTTGCGCGCATTGAAGAGATTATCGCCGTTCGTCATGAGCTCGAGGATGTGCGTCGTCCGGCTGGTTTCGGTGGTGGTAGCCATGAGGGCTCCTGTTCTTGCCGGTGATTCGTCAGGTCACGGCAGCTGTGGCCGCTAGTCCGCGGCCGATTGCACCCGGCTGGTGCTGACTCTAATTTTGTGGTTTGCCCTAGCCATAGCACTCATTCTGCCGGTGCCCCGACGCGCCGGAGCCGGGCCGCGCGTCACGAGGAGGCCGCCCCGGTGCTTCGAACGCCTCACCCTCACCCGATAGATGGAGACAGGTCGATTTCTAGTGTTTAGTCAAAACTTAGAGTAAATCCGGTAGGCTGTTTGATATGGCCACTACTACCGGACTGCGCGACCTCAAGAAGGCGCGGACGCGCCGGCTTATCGCCGACACCGCGGCCCGCCTGTTCGCCGAGCGCGGCTACGAACGTGTCACGGTGACTGATGTGGCACGCGAGGCCGAGGTCGCCGAGCAAACGGTCTACAACTACTTCCCGACCAAGGAACGGCTGGTCACCGACCGCGAGGAGCAGGTTCAGGACCGGCTGTGCGACCTGATCCGTTCCCGCCTGCCCGGCGCTACCCCGGCCGCTGCGATCCGCGGCTTCGTCCTCGAAGCCGTCGCCGGAATTCGCAGCATCCCGCCGCAGATGTGGCGTGGCGAGCTTGGCTACCTGGCGGCGATCAGCCCGACGGTTCACCGCCTGGTGCTGGAACTGACCGGCCGCCAGGCCGCTGCTCTCGCCGCCGCCATCACCGAGACCACCGCCGTCACACCGGAGGTCGCCCGGCTCCAGGGGATCGCGCTCGCCGCGGTGTTCCAGATCATCATCATCGATGCCGGCCAGCGTACCCGCGACGGCCAGAGCCAGGCCGAGATCGCCGACGAGCTTCGTCCGGTGGTGGAGAACATCCTCGACGAGCTCGACCGCTGGCTGAGCGTCTCAGCACCGCCTGCGCAGCGGTAGCCGGGGCAGCGGCGGTTGCGGTCAGCCGAGCGCCACCCGGGTCTCGCGGCCACGTTGGGTGCGCCTGAGCACGCTATTCTACCTGCGCCGCGAGCGCCAGGAGCGGGCGCGGGGCCGGTCGTTCGCCGAGGCGCTCGCAATCCTGCGCGGGCAAGGTGGCCGGTCTCGGCGGCCCGACGGGTGACGGATCGCGAGGGCATTGCCGGTGCCGAACGCGGCCTTGAAAGCTGCGGTTGCGTCCGGGATGTCCAGTGGGAGGGTGCCGTCGCCGAAGTTCCAGAAGATTGACGGGCCGGTCCCGTTGGCTTTGATCCAGTTTGGCATCTGGGTTATGGCCGGCCAGTCGGCGTTATGGCCGGCCAGCAGGTCGACCCGCAGGTCGGCTCCCCGGGCAACCACTTCGGCGGGCTGCTCGTCGAGCACGACGCTGAAAGGGGTGATCCGTTGAAGAGGATCGCGGGCGCCACGGGTGCCGAGGTCCAGCCCCATCAGCGCGGCGGCCCGCTACCCGCTCCAGCAATTCAGCTGCTTCTGGATCACCCAGGTGATCGCCGAGGTCCCCGGCGACCGAAACGTTGTACTGCCAGTCGATGCTGCGGATCCTGGCCATGACGCGATCCCAGTAGGCCCGTTCCTCACGGAAATGCTGGTCGGGAATGACGGCGAAAGTCTCGACCCTGACCGCGTGCGGACCGCGCCGCAGCAGGACGTCACTCGGGGCTCCCTGGCCGCCGGAACGGTGCTCCAGCGCAGCAGTGAAACCTGCACGGACAGCCGAGGCTGCAATCTCAACCTCAAGCTGGAGTGCCGAGTGCCGAGTGCCGAGTGCCGACGCCGGTCGTCCCGCAGATCTCGCTCATCTCCCGTTGCACGCCCGGCTCCGAGAGCGCCATCGAGCAGGTAAAAGCGCAAGGCGAAATCAAGGAGACTCCCGAGCGCTCCTACGTGTGCCCCGCCGAGGTTTACCTCTTCGGGAACATGCCCGGTCCGGTCCCAGTACCGCTCAAGCTAGTCCGCTCCCATGCGCTGCTCAAGCTGCCCCAGAGCCCAGAGTGTCGCCTGCCGCCGTTCCAGGCTGACGTGAGGAGATTCCGCCATCCGGCGATACAGATCCCACGATGGACGATCGTCAGTACCGGCAGTACTGTTCACGTCCTGATCAGGCACCCGGTCTCCTTCCAGTTCACTTCCCGTGCAGGCTAGCCGACGACAGACGCAAGCACCGGTAGATGTACGGCCACCGATCCCGAGTCCGCGCTGGAGGCATCAGCTTAACGTCGTGATCGTGCGGGCGGCGGGACAATTGTGCTGGTGAAATGAGATATCGCAGAATACCGGTATATGCTGGTAATTCACGTCGGCGGCTGCCATTCTCTTCTTTCCCGGGACTGGATTTATGGTGCCTGTCAGCCGATTATGAGAAAGGCAGCTGTTTCTAAGTGCACGTTCCCGCGTGCAGCCATGGCCGGCTGCCGGGCCGTCAGCGTCGGTCAGCCGTGCCAGTATGGACGCCGCCTGCGGGAAACCGGGATCCGGATTCCCGGTACGCGAGGTCCAGGTAGAGCCGGACATACCGGTCCTTCGCGTCGGCCACCTGGGCGCGGCGAGCCAGATCCTGGGGGAGGAACGACCTGAGCGGGTCCTTGGCATGGAAGACGCTGTTGCGGACCTCTGTCCACAGCTCATCGTAGGTCGCTTGTACCGGGTCATCCGCCGCGGCAGCCAGGTACGTCTCCAGGCCGGCTGTCTCGTGGACCCAGGTCAGCGCCCGCCTGAGCCAGGGTCCCTCCCTCTCTCCCGGAGTCCTCGGCCGCAGCCTGTTCAGAAGGGACTCCAGCGCGAGGTACACGTTCCTGAACGCGTCAAACAGGTCGTCGGTTATCTCTGACATGCGCAGGTAGCGCATGCTCGCAATGCCATTCCGGGTTGATTCCGGTCCCCGCAGAGCGCACCGCGCCGTCGGGGCCGCGCACGACCGCTGCGGCCTGAACCTTCATGGTGAGTGCCGCCGAGGACCAGATCCGGACGACAGTGGCCTCCGATGCCGGCCAACAGGCGACATGACAGGACCAGACATCCGCCAGTGCCAGCGTGGCCACGCCGCCCATCGCGAGTAGGTCGAGAGCCCGGTTCGCCAGCTCTGGCCCCTGAACCATCACCGACTCATGACCGGTCGCGGATACCCCGCGGACTACTACAGCAGGCACCCCGCTCCGGACCTCGACCTCGGCACCTTGCGGCAGGTTCACCACCCTGCTGATGACCGGACTTGCCCGCAGCATGAGAACGCAGCCGCAAGCATGGCCCTCGCCGGTAAGCCGGATGCCCTCGAAGTCAGCCACATGCGGACAGTACTGCAGCCTGGCCGGCAAACAGCGCACGCACGCCGGTGACTTTATCAGTCAATTAACATATTTAGCTGGTCAATGCGGTCGTGTAATTCCCGTTCAAGTCTTCTTATTCCCGTTAATCGGCGGACGGGCCGCAGGCATTGAGCGATCCTGAAAAAGGGAAAGCGTTCTTCCGTGCGGGAGGGATTGCGGTGGCCGCAGCAGCAGCCAGCGGTGGGCTGGTGGGTTGGGCGGAGCGTCCGGCCCGCCGCCGTGCCTGCACGGCGGCCTGTGATCCGGAGCCCGGGTTGCTGCGGTTCGTGTTCTACGGGCGGGTGTCGACGGAGGACTGGCAGGATCCGGTGATGTCGCGGGCGCGGCAGCGGGAGCAGGCCGGGGCGCTGGTCCGCGGTCACGGGGTGATCGTGGCGGAGTTCTTCGACATCGGGCTGACCCGGAAACTGGCGTGGGCGTGTCGCCCGCAGTCCGCCGCCCTGGTCGCCGCGCTCGCCGACCCGGACCGGGGATGGGACGCGATCGTGATCGGGGAGTACGAGCGTTCTACGGTAGCCAGTACGCGGCGGTGGCCCCGCTGTTCGAGCACTACGGTGTCCAGCTGTGGATGCCCGAGGCCGGGGGCCGGGTCGACTTTGCGTCGGAGCATGATGAGAAGACGATGACGGTGCTGGGGTTGTCGTCCAAGCGGGAGATCACCCGGACCAGCATCCGGGTCCGTACCGCGATGGCCGTCCAGACCCGGGAACAGGGCCCGGTATCTCGGTGGCCGTCCGCCGTACGGGTACCGGCTCGTCGATGCGGGCCCGCACCCGAACAAGGCGCACGCCGCGTGGGGCCGCCGCGCGCACCGCCTCGACCCCGATCCGGCGACCGCGCCGACCGTCCGGTGGATCTTCGCGCAGCGGCTGGCCGGGCACTCGGTGGCGCGGATCGCGCGTGCCCTGAACGGGGCCGGGGTGCCGTGTCCGTCCGCGGCCGACCCCGCCAGGAACACGCGGACCGGCGCGGGCTGGACACTCGGCACGGTCACCACGATCCTGGAGAACCCCCGGTACACGGGCCGGCAGGTGTGGAACCGGCAGCGGACCGACAGCGAGCTGGCCGATCCGGCCAACGTGACCCTCGGGCACAAGTCCGTGCAGCGGTGGAACCTGCCCGACGGATGGGTGATCTCCCGCCGGCCCGCGCACCCGGCCCTGGTCAGCGAGGACGACTTCGTCGCCGTCCAGGGCATCAGCGTCTCGCGTGGTCCAGGACCGCAAGATGAGCCCGTGCTCCGCCGGTACCTGCTGGCCGGGCTGCTTGCCTGCGGGCGGTGCGGGCGGCGGATGGAATCTGCCTGGTCCAACGGCAAAGCCGCGTACCGGTGCCGGCACGGCCGTACCAGCGCGATGGCGCCCGACCCGTCCCGGCCGAAGAACACCTACATCCGCGAGGACAAGCTGCTTCCGCACCTGCCCGCCTGCATCTGTTTCTCACCACCCCCGCCACGCGGGCCCGGCGCCGGACCCGAGCCGGAGCCGACGTAACGGGCACGGTAAGCCCAGGCGAGGTGATCGGGTACCTGCGCGAGCACGAGATCACCCTCACCTGGAACCCGGCCGCCGGTGCATTGCAGGCGCGCGTCCCCGAGACTGCCAAGACCGTCACCGTAAAGGCAAGCTAACTCTGGCTGCAAAGCCCTGACCAGGAAGGATAAGAAAGCACGAAACGCCGATCGCCCGGCGCTAGCGGAAGCCTGCGTTCAGGGTGACGTCCTGCTACGCCCGCAAACGGGCGGATATGGGTAATTTATGTGTCCGAGGGGGACTTGAACACCCATTCGAGTGATACATCACCGAAACGGTGATCCATCACCACTACAAGCTAACACATCACCGGGCATCCGGACCAGCAATTCGCAGACCAGGACAGGGCCGGAGTCGGCACTCTCAAGCGGCATCCCGACGCCTTACCCGCCAGGGGACCGCGGTAACCCGTATGCACCCCTGCGCCACGCAGATCAACCGGGCCGGCCAGTACACCACCGTGGCGGACGCAGCTCCGTAAACCGGGATCAAAAGCCCTAGCAACCGAGTTGAACCCCCATGGCGTAAGAGGCCCCGCTGCCGGGACCCGGCGGACTTCGGCCATGCCCGGAGCGCTGTCACCCCCGGGCAGGCAACCCGGACCGCCGCTAGCCACAGCAGCATAAGGGCGCAGCCTGCCAGCAGCTACACCAAGACGCCAAGACCCGCCGGTGACACTCACCTAGCGTCACCGCCTGTCACGGCCACAAACGCGATATCCGCCGATCGGCGCTCTCTTCGGGCCGACCGACCGCTCGGGGCCGGCACGCGCAGATGGAAAACTATGGGTATGCCAGATCGTTGGCCGAACTACTCGAAAGTCCGTTTCCGCAGCGATCAGCATCGGGCCAATGGCGCCCCAGAGGGCTCGGTCGGCTACATCGTCGAGGTCTACGACGATGCTTACGAAGTCGAGGTCACGGAACCGGAAACGGGCGAAACGCTGTTCCTCGGAGCCGTTCCTGACGCCGACCTCGACCTGATTTCGGGCCACGGACCGGTTTCATAGAGCGCCAGTCCCGTCGATCGGGGTCGCCTCTCCAGCATCACCCCGCGGCTTGCCCGCTCGCGGAGATCACACATTCGGGGCGATGCCTACGGCGATAGCGGACGCCTCGCAGAGCCTCATCGTCTCCGCCTGGCGCATCTGCGCCCCGAGGTCCTGGGGCCAGACGTAGCCGATGAGATCACCTCCAGCGTCGGCGATCAGCAGGCAGTCGGAACTCGATCGCTCCACGGCGCCGATCCTCGCAGCAACCCCACGCAGCACTGCGCCAAAGGCCCGGAGCAGCGGCTCGGCCCTCGGCCAGTCCCCGTCGACCGCGCGCCGGACTACCACGTCAATTCCTCGCGGCGTGCCCACCACGCCTCGGCGGCATCCATCGCTCTGTCCGCCTCGGACAAGCCCACTGTTCCATGTACTCCGATTCGCTCATCCATAAACCCGGCCGTTGCGACCCAGTGCAGGGGAATCAGGGTGATCTGCGCCGGGAGGAACCGGCGCTCGTCGGGCGTCACGGGTTCGGGAGCGGAACTGTCGTAGGCGTCGCAGAGTTCGCGGAGGTCGACGTTGGCGCCACTCTCAGATGCCCAGTACAGGCTGCCGGCCACGTCGTAGAGCCGCTCCCGGATGCGCACGAAATCCAGATCGAGATTTAACCAGGAGCCATCCGGCAGTTGGACCGCGTTGCCGAGCTTGTAGTCGCCGTGGATCGGAGCGAGCGGGAGCTCGACGCCGCGCCGGGCTTTGCCCAGCTCGTCGAGGAGGAGCTTGGCGCGGCGCACCACGGGCTCGGCCCCAGCGCCCAGACGGCGACGCGTGAAGCCGAGCCGGTAGTGCAACTGGCGGCTGGTTCGGTGGTCGTCGAGCGGCTGGGGCAGGTCCGGCTCCCAGGTCGCGCGTAGCCCCGCGTGCAGGCGGCCGAGCTCCTCGAACAGCCGCAGGTACGACTCCTGGCTTGGGTTTGGCTGCACGTGCGGGACAAATTCTTCGAGTTCCGCCCAGCGGCCACCGACCCTGGCCAAGTCCCGGCCGAGGATCGGCACCGGCTGGGCGACCCGGATCCCTGCCCGCTGGAGTCGCTCGCGCAGCCGGCGCAACCCCGCCACGCGGCCGCGCGTCGCCCATGGTCGATGCACACGCAGGACGAGCGGTGCAGCGGCGTCGAGCCGGACGTTGAGGTTGAAACTGCCGCCGATGTCTTGCCACGTCCTGGCAGGCGCGACCTGATCGAGCAGCGCGGCGACCGCGGGGTCATCGGTGCTGGCCCTTGGCCCGAACCAGCTGGGCGGTGGTGGAGGTGGTGTCAAAGCTTGGGTCCTTCGTCGTGGAGCTTCGCTGGAAGCACGCAAGCAAACGCCTCGGATCGAGGAGGACTCTCCCCAAGACACTTGTGATCGCGTCCTAGAACTCGCAAAGCACCCTTCTTGGTAACAGGGTCCGCGGGCGTTGAGGCATCACTGGGCCGATGAGGGCCGCGCGAGGGCCGCGTCCCATACCATTCACCAGCTGACGCCGAGGGTGCTGCAGAACGCCGGGTCCGGGAAGGTGGTCGTCGATGGCCTCCCTACAGGCCGACCACATTCCGTAGTGGCCGTCATTGGGCACTGGCCGCCAGCGGACAGTTTCAGATGACCACCGGCATTGGAGGCCCCTCGCCGGGGCGCAGCACGCTGCGCCCCAGCGCCCGGCAGCCCCGGACAGGTACTCTCGGCGGGTCCAACCGCATGCTGTCGGCACGCGACGTAGCCGCGATACTGGCCGTCCCGGAGCGCACCGTCCGCGACAGAGGGCGGGAATGGGGACTGCAGGCATACCGGATCGGCAAGCACCTCCGGTGGAAAGAACGCGACGTGCATGCCTGGATCGACCGCCAGACCGCATGACAGCGCCCGCCACGGCTGCGGCGAGTATGGCCCGGCCCCTGAGCCCCAGCCCCGGCTACGGTAGCGGCAGGGAGTGCCTAAATTCGCGGAATTTATTCTAGCTCGTCAGGGCCCGCGAGGCGGCACGGCGGTAGTCTTCTACCAGACCAGGCAGTACCCGGAGAATTACAAGCGTGCCACGAGTAGGCGCAGATTCGATCCCGGTCACCTCGCACATCGCGGCGGCATGCTCCCGGCCTGCGACAACCAAGGCGCCGATCTCTATCTGGCTGGGATCGCGGGCCTCATCCAAGAGAGCCCAGATCTCGCCGCTACCGTCATCGTCGTTAAGGTCAGCGGTGATGTCCACGACGTAAGGCATCTCATCCCGCCTCTCCCTGGTCGTCAGATACTTTATGATACTCCGAGTTCAAGATCGGGGCCCCCAGGGCTGCTAGCAGGCGGGATAGCTCCTCCTCGTTGGCTTGCTGAAGGCAGACCGTGAAGTGAGGACTCCTGAACGTCGGGAGTAGCTGGAAGTCTTCAAGGTAGGAAGCTTGCAGGCGATGGATAACGCTAAACCTGCTGAACCGATCACGGAGTAGCTGGTCAAGCGGCATGCCAAGGACCGCAGACACTGAGATGCCAAGTAGCGGCACCCCTTCCAGTGCCCAGAACTCCGCCGTCCGGGCTGCATCCTGGCCAAGAGTGCCGGTGGTGTCGGGGCCCCCGCGGATGACCAGCACGTCCCCGCCAGGCGGGTCTTCTGGGCGCAGGCGAGTAGCGATATCCCTCCGCTCACGCATCGATCCCCCCTCGCCTTCCGAGTGCTCGCGCGGAGCTGCTAGTCAGCTGGGCTGATGGGTGCAACGACCTTTTCTGCGGGAAAAACCCTCCGAAACTGTAGCAGTAGGATTGTGCCTATCGCAGTGTTCTTTAGGGCACCCGCGAGGGGAGACGCCAGAAATGGGGACTGTTCTCTGTATCCGAGCCAACCCCAAAGCCGGGGCATCGGCAGCGAATTTCCGCTCATGCCTATTGAACGGGCAGCATCGGATCCTTGGATTGTTATGCGTTGCCCGTCATTCTTATTGAATCCGGTGATCTGGCTTCTGGCGGCGGACCTCGTTGCACCTCTTTTGCTCCGGCTGAGACATCTGGCTCGCCGGGGCGAATCGCCGGACTATCCAGGACCGCTGTACGCCGGGCACTGCGAACCCGGCTGCGGTGCCTTGCGGGCCGCCCGCACCATCGCTTTCCTGGCAGACGGCGGTGTCCTAGAACCGGGGTGACGTCGCGGTGCGGGTGAAGCCGGCCGGGATCGGCGGTGTGAGGAGGTTCAGGTTAGCCGGGGTGGCCGGCAGCATCTGGTAGTCCGTGGTGATCGTCTGGAACGGCGTGCCGCCGGCTCGCCAGCGCTGCGTTATGACCGAGCGCAGCGGCAGGTAGGTCTGATCGTCGACCCACAAGGTGCCGGAATTGCTCATCGGCTCGGTCGAGGACCAGGTGAGCTCGAGGGCCCGGCGGCCGTGCAGGCTCACCGTGCCAGCTACGGTGAAGTCGCCGCTGGCTATCCGGGCCCGGATCTGGCTGGGGCTGAGGCCACCCGCCGTCAGCACCGAGGAAGTCTGCTGGCGGGACCAGGTCCGGGTGGTGTAGTCAACGTTGGTGATCTCGGCGGTGCTGGGACCCTGCGTGGTGGACATCGTCGGGGCCGCGGACGCCTTGTCCTGGACGTAGACGGATTCGGTGTCCTGCTGCGGGACGCCGTAGCGGAGCACGAACAGGCGGAACCGGACCTGCTGTCCCGGGACCGCGAACGCCGGGTAGGTCCAGGCGCGCTGGGTCATCAGGGGTCCCTTAGCCCACTGGATCGTCCGGACCGAATAAACGATGTCGCCGCTGTCGCGCTCGAACGCGTCGAGCACCGCGGTCCGCACGGCAGAGACCCCGGGACGGGCGCTGCCCGATCCGGACGATGTCACCGCGGCCGCCAGCACCGCGGCGGCAGCCACCCCGGCTACTGCCGACACCCCGGCCAGCAGCAGCCGGCGACGGGCCAGGCGCGGGGCCGGGCCGGGCGGTTCGGCGACGATACGGGCCAGCATCGCGCTGGCCTCGGGCGAGGCGGCCGACGGCTGGTAGCCAGCGGCCGGACGCACCGCCCGCAGCGCGGTCAGCAGATCATCATCGAACGGGGTCATCATGGCACCTCCACGCAATCAGGACTGTCACCCTGCTTATGTCCGGACCGGCCGCGCCGTTGCAGGTCCGGGGCGATACCCAGCCGGGCAGCCAGGCGGCTGCGGGCGCGGTGCAGCCGGGTGCGCGCCGCCACGGGAGTACAGCCCAGCACCACGGCGACCTCAGCGGGTGCCAGGCCGTCCCAGGCGACCAGTCGCAGCACCTCCTGGTCATCCGCGCTGAGTGAGGCTAGCGCGGCCCGCAGCACGCCGGGTTCCAGCACGCCGGGATCCTGGGCTGCCCCGTCCGGCCACGCCACCCGGAAGCGTGCCAGCAGCTCACGCCGTCGGCGGTCGCGGCGCGCGGTATTGCGCCACACGTTATGGGCGACCGCATACAGCCAGGGAAGCGGTTCGGTCTCGGGCATGTCGCCGATGCGGCGCCAGGCGATCTCCAGGGTCTGCGCGACCAGGTCCTCTGCGTCCGGACCGCTCAGCCCGCGGTGCCGGGCATAGCGGCACAGCGGCGCGTATGCCAGCTCAAACACCGCGCGGAAACGTATCTCAGGGTCCACACCTCGTTACCTGTCGCCAGAGAAGCCGACGTTACACCCGCGCTGCACGGTACCGGCCGCCCGAGTACAGCAGGCAGTCCACAGCACCTGCCGGAACCATCCCCGGAAAGCTGCCGACTCGATACAGGTAAGGCGGCTGTGCGCACGCCGGCAGGACGCGTCCTGCACCCGCAACTCGAGGACCGGCCGTCCACATGACCCTGCACATGGTCCTCCAGCTCGCTTGTGCCGACGGTCCCGGTCTCGGCCCAGGTGGCGAAGCCGACCACCGCCCCGTCCTCTTCCGCGACATGAGTGCGGCCCCCAGCCAGCCCTTCGGGCCCCAGTACCAGGTATTGCGGATGAGTCAGCAGCTTGCCGCGATCCCCTGCATTGGACAGCGACGCGCGGCGGTAGACATCACGCGCGGCCGGCAAATCGGCAGGTGTCCCGAGCCGGATCATCCCCTTAGTGTGCAGTATGCGGTCGAGCCGTATATGCAGCGACCTGACCGACGCCCGCACATGCCGCTGACGGCGTGCGCCATCATTCTCAGCGCGCGGCGTGGCCTGGCGCAGCTGACCGGCCCGGATGATGCCGCTGCCCTGATCGGCCAGCTCCGCGCCGGCGGCACCGTCCTGACCTACGACCGGCACGCCGGACGCTCCGTGCTGGCGGTCACGACGCGCCGCCGGTCACCATCGGCACGGACGCCGCTGACACTCACGCGCGCCAGGACAGGGAAAGGAGGACCGCCTAAGGCGAAACGAGAGAAAGAGCACCTGCCGCGGCCGGAGGCTGAGCGCGGGTGACGGTTGAGCATGCCCGTGAACGGCCGCTCATGGGATTTAACGTGTCCGAGGGACTTGATCCCCGCTCGTGGTGGTACATCCCCAAATGGGGGATCCATCACCACTCCAAGCTAACATGGCAAGGGCCGGCCGGGCCGCATTTCGCAGGCGAAAAGAGGCGGCAGCACCGGCCTGCCTGACCGGTCTAGGCATGTGACCTGCGGAAACGACGAGGGCGGTGAGCCGGGACCAGGCCGCACGCAGGGCCGGACCGCGGCAGCCGCAGCACGACGCTTAATCATCAGGGAAGCACAGTGACAGCCTCCCGCTGCTGCTCACCAGTCCCCGCGCCGCTGGCGCAGCCCCGTAAACCGGCGGCCACGTCGCCTGCGATCCGCAGCATCCGTGACGCACCGCCACCGCCGCTGGCGTAGCTTGCGCGCGCGTACCCGTTCTGTGCGGTACCTCCAGATTGCGTCGTGGGTGCCGAGCGCGCACGGAACGGGTCGTTCTGCATCCCCTAGGACTCTGACTCTTGCGGCTGCAGGTCGGCCGTCCGGCGGGGCATGCCCTGCCGGAGCCGCCCAGCTTCCG
>JBEKGC010000033.1:0-28336 GCA_050013055.1 Streptosporangiaceae bacterium | reverse complement strand
GGCACCACCGCCTCGGTACCACCGCAAGGCGGCCGCAAGCACCCGCATCAGGAGTTCATCCAGATCGACACGACCAACGTGCTGTTCATTTGCGGCGGGGCGTTCGCGGGACTCGAGAAGATTATCGAGCAGCGCTCCGGCCACAACGGGATGGGCTTCAACGCCAAGCTGCGGGTCAGGAACGTGAACACCGACCAGTTTGGCGAGGTCATGCCGGAGGACCTGCTGAAGTTCGGGATGATCCCCGAATTCGTCGGCCGCCTGCCGGTTATCACCAGCGTGCACAACCTGGACAGGGAAGCGCTCATCCAGATCCTGACCGAGCCGCGTAACGCGCTGGTGAAGCAGTACCGCCGGCTCTTCGAGCTGGACGGCGTGGACCTTGAATTCACGACCGACTCGCTGGAGGCCATCGCCGATCAGGCGAACCTGCGCGGCACCGGAGCCCGTGGCCTGCGCGCGATCCTGGAGGAAGTCCTGCAGTCGGTCATGTATGAGGTACCGAGCCGCAAGGACGTCGAGCGCGTCGTGATCACGCGCGAAGCCGTGCTGGAGAACGTCAACCCGACCATCGTCCCGCGGGACGTGACGCGGCGCACTCCGCGGGAGAAATCTGCCTGAGCCAGCCCCGGCCCCGTCGCTTCGGGGTAACGTGGCGATGACGGCTTTGGTCCTCGCGGCCTCGTGTTGGCTCTGGTACGCGTGTGTGATAACTAGGGCTTGAGCTGCTCGCTTGCACGAGTAACGTCTAGTTTGCCCGATGTCGACTTTGGGGGTATTGCCCTCGATCTTCGCGGTTCGTGTGTAGCCTCCTGCGTATTGCCGTTGGTCTGGCGGGGTTCCCGCTCACGCCAGGATCTCGGACGCTGACAAAGCAGCCGTCTTCCGTAGCGACGGGGAATTGAGCACAGATGAGTGGTTGGGATGCCCCTCCGGGGAGCCGGGCCTCGCGTGAGGAACCGGAAGAGTCCGCCGGATCGGATGAGCAAGGCTATCAGCCGGACCAGCCGACGGTCGGCTACCGCGCCGCGCGTGGCGGAGAAAATCCGCTACGCGCCGGACGGCGGGGTTTGCCCGGCTACGACCAGGCCCAGTCCCACGATCAGCAGGCCGACTACGAGAACGGGCTACGGCCAGGCATCGGGCTACGGCCAGGCATCGGGCTACGGCCAGGGACCCGGCTACGGCCAGGGACCCGGTTATGGTTCTGGGCCGCAGGGTCCGGTCCCCTCGGGTCCGCAGCGCTCGATCGCCCCGAGCCCGCTAGATCCGGACAGCGACGAAACCCAGCGCGTGGTCCCGCTGGGCGCCCAGGGTCCGGCCGGCCCGCCGCCTGGCGCCGCCCCGCGCCGCGCCATCGGCCCGGCTCCCCAGCTCCCCCCCGCCGAGGGCACCTGGCCGGGGACCGAGGAGCGGCAGGCTTTCCACAGCCCGCAGACCTACGGAGCTCAGCCGGGCTACGGCAGCCAGGGTTACGCCGGCCAGGATTACGCCGGCCAGGGTTACGGCCCCGATCGGGGCGACGTCCAGCCCGGTTTTGGCGACCGGACGGCCGACGCCGATCAAGGCTACCGAACCGATCAGGGTTACCCCTCCCGGTCGCCTTACGGCCCGGAAGGGTCCGGCGGTGAACCGGGCTACGGGCTGCCGCCGGCGGCAGCCCGTACCTACGATCCGGGCGGCTCCGCTCCTGACGACTACGGCCAGCCGGGTTACGGCCAGGACCGCTTCGGCCAGCAGAGCACCGGCCAGCAGAGCACCGGCCAGCAGAGCACCGGCCAGCAGAGCACCGGCCCAGACAGCAGCTACGGCCAGCAGAGCTTCGGCCAGCAGGGCTACGGGCAGGCGGGCCCATCGTGGCCGGACCACGACTATCAGACCGAGGTCCACCCCCAGGGCGGCCAGGCCTCCGCTGCCGATTACCCGCCCAGCGGCTTCGGCCAGGATGTTCGCGATCTGGGTGCGTCAGGAGAAGGGCCGGCTTCGCCGACCCCGCCCGGCAGCCTGGGGTCCTATGACTACCAGGCCCCGGCCTACCCGCAGCAGGGGTCTGCGTCGCCAGGCTCCGCGCCGAACGGTTTCCCCCCGCCCACTTCCCCCCAGCCTACCTTCGCCCCGAACAATTTCACTCCCAACGGCACCGGCTCCAGCGGCATTGCCCCGAACGGCACCGCCCCGAATGGCACCGCCCCCAACGGCACCGCCCCGAACGGCACCGCCCCCGACGCTCAGGCCCATGACAGCTTCGGCCAGACTCCAGGCCACGGCGCCTTTCCCGCAGCAGGCTACGGCCAGGACGGCTACGGCCAGCCGGCTTACGGCCAGGATGGCTACGGCCAGGAGGGGTACGGCCAGAACGAGTACAGCCAGAACGGGTACAGCCAGAACGGCTACGGGTCCGGCGGTTTCGGCCAGCAGGCCGGCCCGGCCGGGGCCCCCCAGGGCAGTTATCCACAGGAGTCCTTTGTTCCCGGCGGGTACGGCACGGACGGCTACCTGCGGCCGGGCCCCCAGACGCCGGGGGAGCCGGGCCACGGTGAGGACGACCTCGCCGTGCGCGGCCGCCCGCCGCGCTCGGGCCTGGCCGGGCCGCTTTCTGGCCGGTCAGCGTCGCGCCGCCGGGTCGGCGGGACCCGCATGATCGCGTACCTGGCCGCGGCCGTCGTCGCCGTGATCCTGATCGTGTTCCTCGTCGTGCACTTCGTCACCAAGAGCGGCGGGAAGGCCTCACCAGGCGCGTCCACCACGCCGACCCCCGGGCACAGCACGAACGCCGCGGGCAGCGGCAGCACCGCGGGCTACACGATCACCGAGCCGACCAAGGTCGGCAGCTACCCGCTGAACCGCGCGGCGACCACGGAGTTCACCTCCGACATCGAGAAGCAGGCTGCCCCGATGGCGGCCAAGATTTCCTCCACCGGAGCGGGCCATCCGGGCCAGCCCGTCGTCGGCATCTACGATGTGGGCGCGGTCAGCTCGATTCACGCCAGCGGTTATCAGGGCATCGTCTTCACCGGTTACAACGGAACGTTCAACCCGGCGGCCGTGATCAAGCTCGAACGAGCCAGCCTGATCTCCTCGCGCACGGTGACGGCCGGCCCGCACGGCGGGCAGATGGTGTGCGGCTACAGCACGGCGGCCGGCCCCGAGGCCAGTGACTGCGTGTGGGTGACCAAGACGACCCTGGGCGAGGTCCAGTTCCTCAACGGCACGATGCCGGTGAAGCACTCGGGCTTCGGCGCCGTGGCCCTGATGGTCAGGAATTACGTCGAGATCCGCTCCTCCTGACCGCGGCGGGACTCAGCGGGGCGGCCTTGGCGGCGGCCCCCGCTTAACCGGACGGCGGAGCCGCCGCAGGTGAGTAGAATCAGCTGTCGTGAGCAGACTCGACCCCCGTTTCCCCATCGAGCTGCCCTCCCAGTACGCGCCCGCCGAGGTGGAAGGTCCGCGCTACCAAAGCTGGGAGAAGGCAGGTTACTTCGCCGCGGACGCGCATGCCGATGCTCCCGCGTTCTCCATCGTCATCCCGCCGCCGAACGTCACGGGTTCCCTGCACATCGGCCATGCGCTCGATCACACGCTGATGGACGCGCTGGTCCGCAGGCGCCGCATGCAGGGCTACAACACCTTGTGGCTGCCGGGCATGGACCACGCCGGGATCGCGACCCAGAACGTGGTCGAGCGCGAGCTGGCCAAGGAGGGCCTGAGCCGTCACGACCTGGGCCGCGAGGCCTTTGTCGAGCGTGTCTGGCAGTGGAAGGCGTCCTCCGGCGGCAAGATCCTCGGTCAGATGCGCCGCCTTGGTGACAGCGTGGACTGGTCCCGTGAGCGGTTCACCATGGACGAGGGCCTGTCCCGCGCGGTCCAGACGATCTTCAAGCGGCTTTTCGACGACGGCCTGATCTACCGGGCCGAGCGCATCATCAACTGGTGCCCGCGCTGCCTGACGGCGCTGTCCGACATCGAGGTCGAGCACAGCGACGACGAGGGCGAGCTCGTCTCCATCCGCTATGGCTCTGCTAGCCAACATGACGGCGAGGATTCCATCGTCGTGGCCACGACCCGGGCCGAGACCATGCTCGGCGACACCGCGGTCGCGGTGCACCCGGACGACGAGCGTTACACCCACCTGGTCGGCCAGACGGTGGAGCTGCCGCTGACCGGACGGCGCATCCCGGTGGTGGCCGATGACCACGTCGACCCCGCCTTCGGCACCGGCGCGGTCAAGGTGACCCCGGCCCACGATCCGAACGACTTCGAGATCGGCCGCCGGCACGACCTGCCCAGCCTGACCGTCCTGGACGAGCACGCCAGGATCACCGTGCACGGCCCGTTCCAGGGCATGGACCGGTTCGAGGCCCGCCCGGCGGTGGTCGCGGCGCTGCGCGAGGACGGCCGGATCGTGGCCGAGAAGCGGCCGTACGTGCACTCGGTCGGGCACTGCAGCCGCTGCGGCACCACGGTCGAGCCCCGCCAGTCGCTGCAGTGGTTCGTCCGCGTCGGCCCGCTGGCCGCCGCGGCGGGCGACGCGGTCAGGGACGGCCGGGTCCGCCTGCATCCGCCGGAGATGAACGCCAGGTACTTCGGCTGGGTGGATGACATGCACGACTGGTGCATCAGCCGCCAGCTCTGGTGGGGGCACCGGATCCCGGTCTTTTACGGGCCGAACGACGAGGTGGTCTGCGTCGGACCTGACGAGCAAGCCCCGGCGGGCTGGCGCCAGGACTCCGACGTGCTCGACACCTGGTTCTCCTCGGCGCTTTGGCCGTTCTCCACCCTCGGCTGGCCCGACGACACCCCGGAGCTGCGCACCTTCTACCCGACCAGCGTGCTGGTGACCGGGTACGACATCTTGTTCTTCTGGGTCGTCCGGATGATGATGTTCGGCCTGTACGCGATGCGCGACGAGACGCGGCAAGACGCCGTGCCGTTCCGCTTCGTCGCGCTGCACGGGCTGGTCCGGGACCAGTTCGGCAAGAAGATGTCCAAGTCGCGCGGGAACACGGTGGACCCGCTGGACTGGGTGGACAGGTTCGGGGCCGACGCGACCAGGTTCACCCTGGCCCGCGGGGCCAACCCGGGCGGTGACATCGCCATCAGCGAGGAGTGGGCGGCAGGCTCGCGCAACTTCTGCAACAAGCTGTGGAACGCGGTCCGGTTCGCTCTGCTCAACGGCGCCCGGGTGCCCGCGGCCGCGCCGGAGCCTGCGTCCTACTCGGTGCCCGACCGGTGGATCTTGTCCCGGCTGGCGACCGTGATCGCCGACGCGGACCGCCTGTTCGAGACGTTCGAGTTCGGCAAGGTCTGCGACCTGCTCTACCACTTCGCCTGGGACGAGGTCTGCGACTGGTACCTGGAGCTGGCCAAGGTGCCGCTGGCCTCCGGTGACGCCGACGCGGCCGACACGACCAGGCAGGTGCTCGGCTTCGTGCTCGACCAGCTGCTGCGGCTGCTGCATCCGGTCATGCCGTTCGTCACCGAGGAGCTGTGGACGGCGCTGACCGGCGAGGAGTCGGTCATGGTCGCATCGTGGCCGACGTTCAGCTACGCCGACCAGGGCGCCGAGGCGGAGATCGCCTCGATGATGGCTCTGGTGACCGAGATCCGCCGGTTCCGTTCTGATCAGGGACTGCGCCCGAGCCAGCGGGTGGCCGCCAGGCTGGTGGGCATCGAGAACCTGCCGCTGGCCCGGCACCAGGAAGCGATCCGCTCGCTGCTACGGCTCACTCCCGACGCGGACGGTTTCACCGCGTCCGCCTCGCTGGAGGTGGAGGGGATCACGGCCGAGCTCGACGTGGCCGGCGTCATCGATGTCGCGGCCGAGCGCCGCCGGATGGAGAAGGACCTCGCCGCGGCCAGGAGCGAGGCCGAGCAGGCCGCGCGCAAGCTGGACAACGCCGACTTCACCGCCAAGGCGCCCGCCGCCGTGGTGGACAAGACCCGTCAGCGGCTGGCCGCGGCCCGGGCCGACATCACCCGCCTCGAGCAGCGTCTAGCCGCGATCTGACCGGCCACGCCCGGCCTGGGGCTGACCGCTGATTCACGGCGGCCCGAACTGGGGTCACAACTACCTGCGGCAGCCCTGCCCTTCGTCATCCGCCGGGACCGGGAGCGACACCACCTCCGGAAGTCAGCCTCGCCAGGCCGATCACGCCAGCAGGTCACAGGCGCCCGTGGCGCCTCCGGTACCTCAGCTCGCCATCAGCACGGATCCGCATCAGCAGACGCGATCGCGATGCCGGATGATCGGCAGCCCAATTTGTTTTCCAAAGACACGCCTGACTGAGCTAGATATTCGCCTTTGAATTCGATACGATCTTAGCGTACGTCACCAGCATCATTCCCTTGATAAAGGGCGGCTCATGACTGACGGATCGTTCCACGGCTGCGGGCAGGATGGCGAGGAGCCCGAAGGCTCTTCGCCGTTCCCCGCCGGCGGGAACGGCCCGCATGATGCCGGCCCGGGATCCGGGGACGACCGTGATGGTCCCGGGGAGGACGGTTTCGGGGAGTGGTTGCCGCCGGAGGGGGGCGCGGGGGAGCAGGGCTTGTTCTGGTGCGTGCCAGCCGGGGCGCCGGATCTGGCCGGGTTCGCCGGCGAGGCGGGTGTTCCGGCGATTGCGCCGGGTCCGCTGCTGGCCGGACTGGCGTCCGTGGTGGCGGGCGGTGATGGTGACGGGCTGGCCGGGGCGAGTGAGGATTTCCTGTTCGCGGTGATGTCAGCCGGGCGGCGGATGGTGTCGTGGGGTACCTGGCTTGAGTTGTCCGCGATGCGGGAGCTGGCCCTGCGCCATCCCGCCACTCCCGGCCGCCCCGCCCGCCGCAGCCGCCCCGGTACCGGAACCACTGGCTCCGCCGACGCTGAACCCGCCGGCCTCGGATCCGCCGGCGCTGAAGCCGCGGACGGGAAACCTGCCGCCGGGAAGCCGGACGCGGATGGGCGGGTGCAGCTGAGTGAGTTCGCCGCAGACGAGGTCGCGGCCGGGCTCCGGCTGACCTGGACAGCGGCGGCGGACCGGATCTTGTACGCGTGCGACTTGGCGGGGCGGCTCCCAGCGACGTTCGCGGCTTTGGGGGCGGGCCTGATCGACCCAGTGCACGCCAGGATCATTTTCGAGCAGACCGACTACCTGTCCGTCGCCGATGCGGCGAAGGCGGATGCTGTGCTGGCCGCCGCGGCGCAGCATAAGACGTACGGGGAGCTGCGGGCCGCGGCGGTGAAGCTGGCCCTGAAGCTGGACCCGGAGTCCGCGGAGCGCCGCAAGCAGACCCGCCGGAAGAACGACGCGCATGTGCGTCCGTTCCGGGAGGAGTCCGGAAACGCCGGGATGACCGCGCGGGAGCTGCCCTCCGATGAGGTGCTCGCGTCCTGGCAGCACGTGGAGCAGCGGGCCCAGGACCTGCAAGCGGCGGGGGTTCCCGGCAGCCTGCGCGAGCTCCGCTGGCGCGCCTACCTGGATCTGCTCCAGGAGCGGGACAGCCGGGATACGCTGCCCAGCCCGCAGGGCGGACAGGACGGGAACGTCGGACCCGGTGACGGCCCTGGCGGGAACGGCGGGCCGGGTGACGGCCCTGGCGGGAACGGCGGCCATGGTGGGCCAGGGTACGACCTAGCCAGGCAGCCGCGGGCCGGGTCGCCGGGGCCGAGCCTGGCGGCGCTGGTGAACCTCACCGTGCCGCTGGCCACCGCGTTCGGGGAGTCCGGGACCCCAGGCGAGGCCGCCGGGTTCGGGATCCTGGACGCGGGCACCGCCCGTGACCTGATCGCGGCGGCTGGCCGGGACCCGAGGACCCGGTGGTGCGTGACCGTCCTGCATCCCGACGGGACCGCCGCCGCCCACGGCTGCGCCGCCGGCCAGCATCAGCCGCCCGGCCCCGCACCACCCCGCCCAGACCCACCCGGCCCAGAACCACACTCACCACCAGGCGCCGCGAACCTCGGTGCCGCCGGTGATACCAGGGGCGGCCCGGACCAGCGGCCTCCGCCTGGTACCCGGGCTCAGGACTACCTGCGTTCCCTGCGGGTCACGCTCGCCCCGATTGCCCGAGGCACCTGTGACCACCGGCACGCCGAGGCGGGATACCAGCCCAGCCGCAAGCTCCGGCACCTGATCCGGGCGCGGAGCACCCGGTGCAGCGCGCCCGGCTGCGGGCGCCCCGCGGCCCGCTGCGACCTGGACCACACCCTGGCCTGGGACGCGGGCGGGATCACCTGCGAATGCGACCTGGCTCCATTGTGCCGGCATCATCACCGGTGTAAGCAGGCTGAAGGGTGGCATCTAGCGCAGCCAGAACCAGGCGTCCTGCAATGGCGAACACCTAACGGCCACACCCACACCACCACCCCCGCCGAATATGCGATCTAATCTCTAGAGCGTGTCCCGAAGCCGCAACGGCGTCCTGTCGGTCACCACGGCGATACCGCCCCCGGCCCGCAGCAGCGGGATGGCCTGTCAAGCGCCCTTGTAGGCTGGAGCTGTGGATATTGAGGCCCGGATGCGCGAGGTCGAGCAGGAGATCATCTCCCGGCGACCAGAACATTCCGTCGATCTTGCCCTGGACCGGATGGCTGACCTGGTCAGCCTGCTCGGCGATCCGCAGCGTGCGTGTCCTGTCATCCACATCACGGGGACGAACGGCAAGACGTCAACCGCCCGGATGACCGACGCGCTGCTGCGCGGCCGTGGCCTGCGGACCGGGCGGTTCACCAGTCCGCACCTGGTCTCGATCAGGGAGCGGATCTGCGTCGACGGCGCGCCGGTGAGCCAGGAGCGTTTCGTCGAGGCCTACGAGGAGATCCTGCCGTTCGTCGCGATGGTGGACGAACGCCACCCGGTCTCGATGTCTTTCTTCGAGGTGCTGACCGGGATGGCTTTCGCGATCTTCGCCGATACCCCGGTCGACGTGATGGTGCTCGAGGTCGGCGTGGGCGGCCGGCTGGACTGCACCAACGTGGCCGATGGTGCGGTATCGGTGATCACGCCGATCGCGATTGACCACACCAGGCTGCTCGGCGGCACGATCGAGGAGATCGCGGGGGAGAAGGCCGGAATCATCAAGCCAGGCGCCGTCGCGGTCCTCGCTCAGCAGTCGCTGCCCGCGGCCGAGGTGCTGCTCAGCCACGCCGCCGAGGTCGGGGCGGCGGTGGTGAGGGAAGGCGTGGAGTTCGGCGTGCTGAGCCATGAGCAGGCCGTGGGCGGTCAGCAACTCGTGCTGCGCAGCCTGCGCGGCACCTACGAGGACATCTTCCTGCCGGTGTTCGGCGCCTACCAGGCCGGCAACGCGGCCTGCGCGCTGGCCGCGGTCGAGGCGTTCGCCGGGGTCTCCGACGGCAGCGAGATGCTCGACGCCGATCTGGTCCGCGAGGCCTTCGCCAAGGTCAGCACGCCCGGACGGCTGGAGGTCATCAGGCGCAACCCCACCGTCATCATCGACGCCTCACACAACCCGGCCGGAGTGGCGGCGACCGTCGAAGCCGTGCGGGAGACGTTCACCTTCTCTCACCTGTCCGGCGTCTTCGCGGCCAGCGGGGACAAGGACGTGGCGGGCATGCTCGCGGAGCTCGAACCGCTGCTTGACGAGATCGTGGTGACCCGTAATTCCTCCGACCGGTCGATGGGCATCGGTGAGGTCGCGGAGCTGGCCGCCGAGATCTTCGGCGAAGAGCGGGTGACCTCGGCCGGCCGGCTCGCCGACGCGATAGCCAGCGCGGTGACGCTGGCCGACGAGGCCACGGCGGCGGGTGGGCCCGGCAGCGGCGGCGTGCTCATCATCGGCTCGGTCATTACCGCGGGGGACGCCCGCAGGCTGCTCGGACCGAACGGCGGCGAGTTGCCGCCCGAGCCGCCGGCCAGCCAGCCCTCCCGCCACTCGTTCACGGCCGCGGAGCTGTCATGAGGCAGTTGTGCGGCACCGTGCTGATCATGGAAGCGATCATCCTCGGGCTCGCCATCCCGGTCGCCATCGTCCTTGAGCACGTGAACCGGCCGCTGGCCGGCGGCGTCGGCGGGGCCCTGGCCGTGTGTGCCCTGCTGCTCAGCGGGGTGGTCGGGCGTCCGCGGATGGGCTGGGCGATCAAGGCGGGCACCGCGCTGCAGGTCTTGGTGATCGCCGCGGGTATCGTCGTGCCGGCCATGTACGTCCTCGGCGTGATCTTCGCCGCGCTCTGGGCCACCGGAATCTGGCTGGCCCGGCGGCACGAGCCCCCCCGAGCCGCCGCGAACCGCCCGGAAGACCCCGAGGGCCTGGTCCCCTGACGATGCCGGTACGGTTCGCCGGACCCCAAGCCGAATCGCCGCCCCCCAAGCCGAATCGCCGGACCCCAGAAGTAGCGCCGGACCCCAGAAGTAGCGCCGGACCCCAGAAGTAGCGCCGGACCCCAAGTCGAGGCGCCGGAACCCCAAAAGAAGTGGATGATTTGGCCTACGCGGAGGATTTGGTACCCCATTGGGTACCTTTTTCTCCACTAAGGCCGAATGTTCCGCGAAATTTGTCCAATCATCCGTACTTGTGATCGATTCATGAGCCTGACGGTACGGGATGGGCTGCTGAGGTAGCCAAAGGGTGCTCGGGCCGCCCGCGGAGACGGCGCCGCGGAGACGGCCCCAGCGCTCACATGGCACGACCGGATCATCGTCCGGCGTGATCAGTGATTCCGGCGTGATTCTGGAGCCTTGACGCACATGATCATGCACGAACGAGCTAGCCTCGATAGCGACGGGTAATTATGTGGGGGCTAAAAGTGACGAAAAATCCGAGGCAGGCATCAGCGCGACCGGATACCGTCAGCCACCGGGCAACCATCGCGGCGATCGCGGCCCCAGCCTGCGAATCGGCCCGTGAACCGCCCCGTGACCCGCTCGTGAACGGTCCGCGAAGTCGCCGATACTGCACGCGACGCGCCGCCGGCCCGCGCGGGTGGCGGGCCCGATGACGGGTAAGCTGACGGCAGTAGCAAATCGCGTGATGGACCCGCGGCAGCTGTTCGTGCCCCGGCGGAGGAGCGTCGTTGTCGGAACATATCGCCGTCATGATGAGACCTCAAGCGCCGCTGCCGCGCAGTAGACAGCTTCGGGGACGGGCCGGGGGGCACTGCCCGGAACTCCTCCACCCGATATCGCCGTTGTCCAGGTAAGAACGCTCAGCCACGTCACCGGCGAATCCCCGAAATCCCAGCGCCCCATGAGTCCAGCGGCCCGGGAGCCCCGCAGCTAAGGCCACTCCAAGGCCCACTGACCTGGATAGTTCCACAGATCAAGCCCGGATCGGAAGGTCCCGTTCCTGATGAGCAACGCCCTGAGGTTTCTCGGCCGCGACATGGCGGTCGATCTCGGCACTGCGAACACGCTGGTTTACGTGCGTGGCCGCGGCATCGTGCTGAATGAGCCGTCCGTGGTGGCGCTCAATACCAACAACGGCCATATCGTCGCGGTAGGCGTCGAGGCTAAACGTATGATCGGCCGGACCCCGGGCAACATCGTGGCGATACGGCCGCTGAAGGACGGGGTCATCGCCGACTTCGACGTGACCGAGCGGATGCTGCGCTACTTCATCCAGAAGGTGCACAGTCGCACGCACCTGGCCAAGCCGAGGCTCGTGGTCGCGGTGCCCAGCGGGATCACCGGGGTGGAGCAGAGCGCGGTCAAGGAGGCCGGCCATCAGGCCGGGGCCCGCCGCGTCTACATCATCGAGGAACCGATGGCGGCGGCTATCGGCGCGGGGCTGCCCATTCACGAGCCGACCGGCAACATGGTGGTCGACATCGGCGGTGGCACCACCGAGGTCGCGGTTATCTCACTGGGTGGCATCGTCACCTCGCAGTCCATCAGGATCGGCGGTGACGAGCTCGACCAGGCGATCATCACGTTCGCGAAGAAGGAATACTCGCTGATGCTCGGCGAGCGGACCGCCGAGGAGCTCAAGATGGCCCTCGGCTCCGCGTACCGGGCCGATGACGAGCCGCACGCCGAGATCCGCGGCCGTGACCTGGTCAGCGGCCTGCCTAAGACCGTGGTGGTCTCGGCCGCCGAGATCCGCCACGCGATCGAGGAGCCGGTCAACCTGATCGTCGACGCGGTAAAAAATACCCTGGACAAGTGCCCGCCGGAGCTGGCGGGGGACGTCATGGACCGGGGTATCGCGCTGACCGGCGGCGGTGCCTTGCTCCGCGGGCTAGAGTCACGAATCCGGGAGGACACCGGGATGCCCGTGCAGGTCGCGGACAACCCGCTCGACTCCGTGGTGCTCGGCACAGGGAAGTGCGTCGAGGACTTCGATACCCTGCGTCAGGTCCTGGTGCCAGACACCAGGCGCTGATACCAGCGTCGTCCCGCAAACCCCTTCGACCACCGCCCGGCGGGGTGGACCAGGAGCTACTGTGCACGACAACCGGCGCACTCGCTTGGTCCTCGGCGTGCTTTTGGTGCTGGCCATCGTCCTGATCACCCTGGACTTCAGGGACGGCGGCGCATCGCCGACCAGGAACGTGGGCGCGGATATCTTCGGGCCGGTCGAACGGGTCACGCACGACGTGACCAACCCGGTGGCCAGCTTGTTCGACTCGGTCACGGGCGGCCCTTCGGCGCAGAGCACGATCGCCAGCTTGCAGCGGCAGAACGCCGAGCTGCGGGCCGAGCTCAGCCGCGCCCAGCTGAGCCAGGCCGCCAGGCAGCAGCTGTCGCGGCTGCTTCAGCTCGACGCGGGTGGCTACCGGATCGTGGCGGCGAGCGTCATCGCGGCCGGCGGCGCCTACTCCGACACGGTCACGCTCGACGCCGGCAGCCGCGACGGCATCAAGCCGGACGAGACCGTCCTGTCCGGCTCCGGTTTCGTGGGCACCGTCACCCAGGTGAGCGCGGACACCTCGACGGTCCTGCTGGCCGCCGACGCGTCATCCGTGGTCGGCGTGCAGCTGGCGGGCAGCGGCGAGATCGGCGACGTGACCGGCACGGGCAAGTCCCTCTCCGCCTCCGGCCTGCTCAAGCTGAACGTGTTCGCCGCGAACGCGGTCCTGAAGCCCGGCGAACAGGTCATCACCTACGCCTCCGTCGGCGACCGGCCGGAGGTGCCCGGCGTCCCTGTCGGCACGATCACCTCGGTGGCAGGCAGCGCGGGGTCGCTCACCCAGACCGCGCTGGTCCGGCCGTTTGTGAACTTCACCGCGCTGGGCGTGGTGGGCGTGGTGGTGCAGGTGCCGGCCCGCAATCCGCGGATCTCGATCCTGCCGCGCCCGGCACCGACCGTCACCGTCACGACCACTCCCAGCCCGTCCTCCTCGCTGTCACCGGCGTCGTCTCCGACCTCGACGGCCACGGCTGGGGGCTGACGTGCGCGGGCTGATCTCCCTGGTGACCGTCGCGGTCACGGTCGTGTTCCAGCTGACCGTGGTGGACAGGATCACGTTCCCCGGCGGCTCAGGCCCCGACCTGGTTTTGGTCGTGGTCGCGGCGCTGGCGCTGGCCAGCGGCCCGATGGCCGGCGCGGTGATCGGATTCCTGGGCGGTCTGGCCCTGGACGTCGCTCCGCCTGGCAGCCAGTTCACCGGCCAGGACGCGCTGGTGTTCTGCCTGATCGGCTACGCCTGCGGGCTGCTCGCCGATGACACCTCCAGCGACAGCGGGACCGAGCCTGGCCATACCGCGCTGTTCGAGATCGTGGTGACGGCGGCCGGGGCGGTCTGCGGCGAGGCCCTGGTCGCGCTGCTCGGCGTCATGCTCAGCGACCCCCGGGTCAGCTGGCCCGCGATCACCCGCGTGCTTCCCGTCGCCGTGGTCTACGACGTGCTGCTGTGCCCGTTCGTGCTGTACGCGGCCGCGGCGGCGTGGCGCCTGGCGGGGGCGCGGAGCAGCGGTGCCCGGGCTGGCTGGTCCTCGGCCCGGGTCGCAGCGCCGGGGTCCGCCCCCGGGGCGGTGTCCGGCCGCGTGCCGCACCTGAAGCTAGGCCGGGCCGCCTCCGGCCACTCGATGGCGGGCGGCCGCGGTCTGGGCCGTCCCCGCGGTAGTTCCGGCCCGGCCCTGGGGACCACCCGGTCCGCTGGCCCGGCGCTGCGGACATCCCGGTTCACCCGCTCCGGCCTGGGCCGGTCGCTGCTCGGCGGCTCGGTCTTCAGCCATGCCCCGGCGGCGGGCCTGCCCGGCAGAGGCCCGGCCTTCGCCCGGTCATCCCCGCTCGGCCGGTCATCCCCGCTCGTCCGGTCAAGCCCGCTCGGCCGGTCAAGCCCGCTCCGGCACCGGAGCCTGTTCAGCACCAAGGGCCCGTTCGGCCGCAAGGGCAAGCTCAGCCACCGGGGCCAGCTCAAGTCGCCCGGCCGGGGCTGGCTCCGCGGCCCGGCCCGGAGCCGTAGCCTGGCCCGCCGCCGCCATCCGCTCGGGCGGTCGGGGCCGCTGGGTCCGGCCCGGCTGCACATGCCCCGGCCCAGGGCCAGACGGAGATGGCAGTCCCGCCGCTGGCGGATAGGAGGTTACCGATGACCACCTCGTCTCGCCGCCGGCTGCTCGTGCTCTACGTGATCGTCGCGGCCATGCTGGTCTCGCTGGGCGGCAGGCTCTGGTACCTGCAGGTGATGAACACCACCGCCTTCACCAAACTCGCCGCCGCGAACCAGACCAGGAACGTGATCGTGCCGGCGGTCCGCGGCCAGATCCTCGACGACGTGGGTAACCGCCTGGTCACCAACACCACCGCCCTGGTGGTGTCGGTGGACATGATGAACCTGTCCCAGCAGCCGGGCGGCGCCGCGCCGGTGCTGCACCGGCTGGCTCCGCTGCTCGGCATGTCCTACCAGCTGCTGGCGTCCAAGACGCGGCTGTGTACCGCGGGCGTCAAGCCGCCATGCTGGGCCGGCTCGCCGTATCAGCCCATCCCGGTCGATCAGGACGTCTCTGACCGGGTGGCGCTGCAGGTCATGGAGGAGCAGAAGCAGTTCCCCGGGGTGACCGCGCAGGTCCAGCCGGTGATCGACTACCCGAAGCCGGACGGGGCCAACCCGGCCCAGGTGCTCGGGTACCTGCAGCCCATCACCCCGCAGGAGATCGCCAGCAGGCACCTGCCCGTGACCGGCTTCTCCGGCGTGGACCTGGTCGGCCAGGCTGGCCTGGAGGCTCAGTACGACAGCCCGCTGCGCGGCCAGGCGGGCACGCAGGTGGTGTCGGTCAACGCGGCCGGAGACGTCACTGGCTCCGTCAGCCAGACCGCGCCCACCAACGGCGATGACCTCGTGACCAGCCTTAACGCCCAGATCCAGGCCGATACCCAGCAGGCGCTCGACGGCGCGATCACCCGGTCCCGGGCGGCGGGCAACCAGGCCAACCAGGGTGCGGCGGTCGTCATGACCACCACCGGCCGGGTGGTGGCGATGGCGAGCTACCCGGACTACGACCCGAGCGTGTGGACCGGCGGCATCTCCCAGGGTGAGTTCAACGCCCTGTTCGGTACCTCGGGCGGCCAGCCGATCATTAACTGGGCCACCCAGGGCCAGTACGCCCCTGGCTCCACCTTCAAGGTCACCTCGACGGCGGCCGCGGTGGCGGCCGGCTACCCGCTCGATGGCCTGTACAGCTGTCCCGCCTCGATCAGCATCGGCAGCCAGACCTTCGGCAACGACGGCGAGCCGAACCTCGGCGACATGACGTTCGCCGAGGCCCTCATCCAATCCTGCGACACGGTGTACTACAACCTCGGCTACGACATGTACCTGGCCGACGACGTGCAGGCCAACAGCGCCAAGTCGCCGAACGCTCCGGTGCAGAAGATGCAGAAGATGGAGCTGGCCTGGGGTTTCGGGCAGGGCACGGGCATTGACCTGCCCGCCGAGTCGGACGGCTCGATCCCGACCAGGCAGTGGCTGTACTACCTGTGGAAGGACAACGCCCACGCCGGCCAGAACTGGTGCAAGAACGGCCGCCAGTACGGCAGCTACGTGCAGCAGATCGAGTGGCAGGACTGCCAGAGCGGGTGGGTGTGGGAACCCGGCCAGGCCGCCATCGCCGCGATCGGCCAGGGGTACGTGACCACCACCCCGATCCAGCTGGCCAACGCCTACGTGGCGCTGGCCAATGGCGGGACCTTGTACAGCCCCCGGATCGGCGAGGCGCTGATCTCCCCGGTCACCGGCCAGGTGGTCAAGAAGATCGACCCGCCGGTGATCAGGCACCTGCCCGTCTCCGGCCAGACGCTGGCCTATATCCGCAGCGCGCTGGCCGGGGTGGTGACGCAGGGCACCGCGGCCGGCGCCTTCAGCGGTTTCCCGCTGAGCGAGGTCTGCGTGGCGGGCAAGACCGGTACCGCCCAGCTCTTCGGCAAGAACGCGACCTCGGTCTTCGCCTCGTTCGCGCCGTGCCAGGACCCGAAGTACGTGGTGATCGTCATGGTGCCCGATTCCGGGTATGGTGCCGACGTGGCGGCGCCCGCCGTGCGGCAGATCTGGGACGGCATCTACGGCCTGGAGGGGCACCGGGCGGCTGTGCCGCGCGGTCAGGTGCCGCTCGCCGCGCCGCGGATCACCGCCGCCGGCGTGATCAAGCCGCCGGCCGGGTACAGCAGGGGGACATGATGCCGGGGCGATCCACGAGCTACACCGCGCGCGGCCTGACCACGCCGCGCCCGGGCTTGGTCCCCGGCCGCTCGCGGTCCTGGCTGGGCCGGGCGTTCGCCCGGAACTCCCCGCTGCGGCACATGGACTGGCTGCTGATCCTGGTGGTGGCCGGGCTGAGCGCGATCGGCACCCTGCTTGTCTGGTCGGCGACCCAGCCCGGGCTGATCCAGGCCGGCCTTGATCCGCGGACCTACCTGAAGAAGCAGCTGCTCTGGGTGATCATCGGGCTGGTCCTGATGGTCGTGGTCAGCCTGGCTGACACCAGGCAGCTGAAGACCTGGACGCCGTTCTTCTACGCGGCGACGCTGCTGGCGCTGCTGGCCGTGCTGACCCCGCTCGGCGCCGACGTCAACGGCGCGAAGGCGTGGATCTCGCTGCCGGGCGGTTTCCAGATCGAGCCGTCGGAGTTCGCCAAGGTCGCGCTGATCGTGATGACCGCGATGATCTTCAGCGGGGTTCGCGGCAGCGGTCAGTCCGGCCGGCCGGGCCTGCGCGCGGTGCTGCTCGCGCTGGCCGCCGCGGCGCCGCTTATCGGGCTGGTGGTGACCGAACCCGCCCTGGGCGTGGCCATGGTGCTGCTGGTCGCGACCGGGACCATCGTCGTGCTGTCGGGGATCCGGCTGCGCCTGATCGCGGCGCTTGCCGCCATCGTGGCCGTGGCCATCGCCGTGGCCGGCGGGCTGCACCTGCTGAAGTCCTACCAGCTGACCCGGTTCACCTCCTTCCTGCACCCGTCGGCCAACCTGGCGGGGACCGGCTACAACGCGGCGCAGGCCAAGATCGCGGTCGGTTCGGGCGGGATGTTCGGCCAGGGCCTGTTCCACGGCCAGCTGGTCGCGGGCAACTTCGTTCCGTCCCAGCAGACGGACTTCATCTTCACCGTGGCCGGCGAGGAACTCGGCTTCGTCGGCACGATCGTGATCGTCTTCCTGCTCGGCGTGGTGATCGTCCGCGCGCTGCGGATCGCCGCCCGGGCCGATGACCTGTTCGGTCTGCTGGTCGCGTCCGGTATCGCCATGTGGTTCACGTTCCAGTCGTTCGTGAACATCGGCATGACGATCGGCATCATGCCGATCACCGGCATCCCGCTGCCGTTCGTCTCCTACGGCGGCTCGGCCGTCTTCGCCGACATGATCGCCATCGGCCTGCTCCAGTCCATTCACCGCCGCCGCTCCGTCTTTGACTAACGCGGCGAGCGCGGTTGCGGTCCGTTTCGTGGCGGTGTTACCACGGTCCGTTCAGATAGTGTGGTCTGATGCCTGTCGAATCGGTATATCCAGCGCTTGAGTCGCTGCTGCCACGCGTGCGCAAGCCGATCCAGTATGTCGGCGGCGAGGTCGGCTCAGTCACCAAGGACTGGGACGCCACCGACGTCCGGTGGGCGCTGCTGTACCCGGACGCTTACGAGGTCGGGCTGCCCAACCAGGGCATCCAGATCCTCTATGAGGTGCTGAACGAGCGCGAGGGCGTCCTGGCGGAGCGGACCTACACGGTCTGGCCCGACCTCGAAGAGCTGATGCGCAGCCACGGAGTGCCCCAGTTCACGGTGGACGCGCACCGGCCCGTCTGCTCCTTCGACGTGCTCGGCGTGAGTTTCGCTACCGAAATGGCCTACACCAACCTCCTGACCGTGCTCGACCTGGCCGGTATTCCTCTTTTTTCTGCCGAACGGACGGCGGCTCACCCCCTGGTCATCGGCGGCGGCCATGCGGCCTTCAACCCGGAACCGATCGCGGACTTCCTCGACGCGGTGGTGCTCGGCGACGGCGAACAGGCGGTGCTCGCGATCACGGACCTCATCAGGGACTGGAAGCGGGACGGGCAGCCCGGCGGCCGGGATGGGCTGCTGCTCCGCCTCACGTCGGTGGCTTACGTGCCACGATTTTACGATGTATCGTACCACCCGGACGGAAAGATTTCAAATGTAATTCCGAACCGTCTCGGCGTGCCGCCCACAGTTTCGAAACACACCGTCATGGACCTGGACGCCTGGCCGTATCCGCGCGCCCCGGTCGTACCGGTCGCCGAGACCGTGCACGAGCGGTACAGCGTGGAGATCTTCCGCGGCTGCACCCGCGGCTGCCGGTTCTGCCAGGCCGGGATGATCACCAGGCCGGTGCGGGAGCGGTCCATCACCACGATCGGCGCGATGGTCGCCAAGGGCGTGGCGGCCAGTGGTTTCGACGAGGTCGGGCTGCTGTCGCTGTCCAGCGCGGACCACAGCGAGATCAACGAGATCGCGGTCGACCTGGCCGACTGCTATGAGGGCACCAACGTCGGCTTGTCGCTGCCGTCGACCCGGGTCGATGCCTTCAACGTGACGCTGGCCGACGAGCTCAGCCGGAACGGCCGCCGGTCCGGGCTGACGTTCGCGCCGGAAGGCGGCTCGGAGCGGCTCCGCAAGGTGATCAACAAGATGGTCACGGAAGAGGATCTGATCCGGACCGTCACCACGGCCTACGCCAGCGGCTGGCGGCAGGTGAAGCTGTACTTCATGTGCGGCCTGCCTACCGAGACCGATGCGGACGTGATGGCCATCGCGGAGCTGGCGCGCAAGGTCATCGCGGCGGGCCGGAAAGCGAGCGGCCGGCATGACATCAGGTGCACGGTGTCGATCGGGGGTTTCGTGCCCAAGCCGCACACGCCCTTCCAGTGGGCGGCCCAGTGCGAGCCCGAGGTGGTGGACGCCCGGCTGCGCGCCCTCGGCGGCGCGCTGCGCGCCGACCGCGCGTACGGCAAGGCGATCGGCTTCCGCTATCACGACGGCCGGCCGGGTCAGATCGAGGGGCTGCTGTCCCGCGGTGACCGTCGCGTCGCCGCGGTGATCCTGGCGGCCTGGCGGGACGGCGCGCGATTCGACGGCTGGAGTGAGTACTTCTCCTACGAGCGATGGCAGCAGTGCGCCGAGTCCGCGCTGGCCACAGAGCCGGTGGACCTGGCATGGTACACTACGCGCGAACGTGATTACAGCGAGGTGCTCCCCTGGGAACACCTGGACGCGGGCCTTGACCGCGATTGGCTTTGGCAGGACTGGCAGGATTCCATCGCTCCGGAGGGGGCCGCCGAGGTGGAAGATTGCCGCTGGACGCCGTGTTACGAATGCGGCGTCTGTCCAGCTATGGACACGGAGATCCAGGTGGGCCCGACGGGAGCGCGTCTCGACGGTAGGCGACTGCTTCCCGTCGTGGTCGGGAGGTAGCGTGCCGGAGCCTGACCCCAGACTGCCTGACCCTAGGCTGGCCCAGAAGCCTGCGGTGCAGCATCTGGTGGTCCGGTATGCTAAGCGGGGAAAGATGCGTTTTGCCAGCCACAGAGATGTGGCTCGCGCCTTCGAGCGGGGAGTGCGCAGGGCAGGGCTACCGATTGCTTATTCTGCTGGGTTTTCGCCGCACCCGAAGATTTCTTACGCGGGTGGTGCTCCGACGGGTGTGGCGAGCGAGGCTGAGTACCTCAGCCTCGCGCTGACGGCCCGGCAGGCTGAGGCGCAGGTGTGCCAGCGGCTGAACGCGGCACTGCCTGATGGGATTGATGTGATCGACGTTACCGACCCCGGGGGTCCGGGCGGAGGGCTCCCCCCAGTTCAGGGGGATTCCGGGGGGTCGCCCCCCCGGACTAGCACGACCTTCGGCCACCTGGAGGCTTCTGAGTGGCGTGTGGTTCTACCGGGCGTGGGGCCGGCGGCCGCCCAGCAGGCGGTCGCGAGCTTCCTCGCCCTCGATGAGGCGCCTGTTGAGCGCCGCACGGACAAGGGTGTCCGGCGCCTGGACGCTCGCGCGGCCGTGGTGGAGATGAGCGTAGTTACGTTGGATGGGATCACGGCCGATCCTGAAGGCGGCCAGCGGGCCGCTGTGACAGGTCAAGAAGATTGTGCCATTCTTAGAATGGTTGTTCTACATACGGCACCTACCGTGCGGCCCGAGGATATTTTGACCGTGCTGCGCGAGAGGAACGGCATCGCCGCGTCGTCACCGCCATTGACCACCCGGCTGGCGCAGGGCTCACCTGCCCGGCTGACCGGGATGACCCTGTTGACAGGGGAGAGTGGGTCATGACGGCGGCACGCTGGTGCCGGGGAGCCGTACCCGTCAAGACAGAGATAAGTTACCAGGCTCGGTGCTGCCGGGCTGGCGCGGTCACCGCGCGAGCTCAGGGCTGCCCAAGCGGCTCCGGCCGGGCCTACGTTGACAACGTGCTCCCGTGCGGTGTGCGGGCGCGTCGCGGTATGCCGTCATGGGACGGCACGCCGCGACACCGCGCGCCCGGGAGCCTGACTGGAGATTGCCCGAATGCTCGACAGCGAGCTACACGACAGAGATTCTGATGACAATGCGGCAGGCGGGCGCGGGGCCGGCGAGCTGAGCCCGAGTGTGCCCGCGGCGGTGTTCCAGCCGCCGGCGGTGGTCTTCCAGCCGCCGACCACGCGGCCGGAAACAACGCGGCCGGAAACAACGCGGCCGGAAACAACGCCGTCCGGGTCCCCGGGACCGGCGGGATCCTCGGGTCCGGCCAGGGACACCGGGTCCGAGGGTGGCACCGAGCCGGCTGGAGGTTCCGGGGGGCCGGGGGTCTCCGGCGAGGATGACGAGGGCTCAGGCCGCGGTCGCAGCCGCAGGCGCCGGCCGAGCCGGGCCAGGGCCAGGAACGGTGACCAGGACGCCGCGGCCGGCGACGACCAGCCCGACAGCCAGGGCGGCGGCGAAGGGACCCCGGACGCACAGGGCGCTGCCCCGGCCGACGCCGGGAACGGGGCCGGCCAGGCCGAGGGCCGCAGGCCGGCGTCCCGCACCCGCAGCAGGCGAGGCGCCGCGGTCAAGGACGCCGCGGACCAGGCGGCCAGCGCCGAGGGCGCCGCGGCGGCCACGGCCGGATCCGCGGAGTCCGGCGGGCAAGGCGACGGTAACGGGATGGCTGACGACGATGACGACTCAGGTTCGTCGAGCGCGCGCAGGCGCAGGCGCAAGCGCCGCCGGGGTTCGGCTGAAGGCGGAGCCGACTCGCTGACCCCGGACGACCCGCCCGACACCGTGGTGCACGTCCGCGAGCCGAACGGCAACGACGATGTGCGGTCGGTCAAGGGTTCCACCCGGCTCGAGGCCAAGAAGCAGCGGCGCCGCGAGGGCAGGGAAACCGGCCGCCGCAGGCCCCCGATCGTCACCGAGTCCGAGTTCCTGGCCCGCCGCGAGTCGGTGGAGCGGACCATGGTGGTCCGCCAGCGCAAGGACCGCACCCAGATCGCGGTGCTCGAGGATGGCGTGCTGGTCGAGCACTACGTGAACCGGTCCAGCCAGCAGTCCTACGTGGGCAACGTTTACCTGGGCAAGGTCCAGAACGTGCTGCCCTCGATGGAGGCGGCCTTCGTCGACGTCGGCAAGGGCCGTAACGCCGTGCTGTACGCGGGCGAGGTCAACTTCGACGTCAACGGGCTCGAGGGTCAGCCGAAGCGGATCGAGTCGGCCCTGAAGTCGGGCCAGTCGGTGATCGTCCAGGTCACCAAGGACCCGGTCGGACACAAGGGGGCCCGGCTGACCAGTCAGGTCAGCCTGCCCGGCCGGTACCTGGTCTACGTGCCCGGCGCGTCCATGACCGGCATCAGCCGCAAGCTGCCCGACACCGAGCGGAACCGGCTCAAGCAGATCCTCAAGCGGGTGATGCCGGAGAACGCGGGCGTCATCGTCCGCACCGCGGCGGAGGGAGCGGCCGAGGAGGAGCTTGACCGCGACGTCACCCGGCTCGCCGCCCAGTGGGAGGCGATCGAGAAGAAGGCGAAGACGGCCAGCGCGCCCGCGCTGCTCTACAGCGAGCCCGACCTGACGATCCGGGTCATCAGGGACGTCTTCAACGAGGACTTCCATTCGCTCGTGGTGTCCGGCGACGAGGCCTGGGACGTGGTCGACGAGTACGTCAAGTACGTCGCGCCGCACCTGGCCGAGCGGATCACCCGCTGGCAGGGTGACCGGGACGCGTTCGCCGAGCACCGCATCGACGAGCAGCTGGCCAAGGCGCTTGAGCGCAAGGTCTGGCTGCCGAGCGGCGGTTCGCTGGTCATCGACAAGACCGAGGCGATGACGGTCGTCGACGTGAACACGGGCAAGTTCACCGGGCAGGGCGGGAACCTGGAGGAAACCGTCACCCGGAACAACCTCGAAGCCGCCGAGGAGATCGTCCGCCAGCTCCGGCTGCGTGACGTGGGCGGCATCGTCGTCATCGACTTCATCGACATGGTGCTCGAGAGCAACAGGGACCTGGTGCTCCGCAGGCTGCTCGAATGCCTGTCCCGGGACCGGACCAAGCACCAGGTCGCCGAGGTGACCTCGCTCGGCCTGGTGCAGATGACCAGGAAGCGGGTGGGGGCTGGCCTGCTCGAGGCGTTCTCCACCCCGTGTGAGTGCTGCAACGGCCGCGGCGTGATACTCACCTTCGATCCCGATACCGACACACCCGCACCGCACCACATGCACACGCCGGCCCGCGGCAACGGTGCCGGCGCCCGGGCCGTGGCCGCCGCCAGCGCGGCCGCGGTGGCGGCCAGCCCCGCCGTGGTGGCCGCCCGCGTCTCCCCGCCCGACACCACCCAGCCCGACGTCACCCAGCCCGACGTCACCCAGCCCGACACCGCCCAGCCCGACACCGCCCAGCCCGACGTCTTCTACCCCGACAACGCGCCCCAGCCCGACGTCCAGGCCCCGCCAGCCAAGGCGCCAGCCTCCCGGCGTGGCAACGGCCGTCACCGCCGCAGCCAGGGCGACAGCGTTCAGCCTCAAAACGGCCAGCCTGGTAGCGGCCCGTCGGATACTGGCCCGCCGGCTGCCGGCCAGCAAGCTGTCAGCCAGCTGGACAACGGCCAGCCGGGCAACGGCCAGCCAGGGAACGGCCAGCGCGCAAGCGCTCCGCAGGACAGCGCCCCGCAGGGTAACGCCCTGCCGGACCACGCCCTGCCGGACCACGGTCTGCCGGACCACGGGCAGTCGGACAACGGTCCTGGGGTCGCCGGCCCGGCTGAACCCGGCCGCTCTACCAGCAGTCGCCGTCGCCGCCGCAAGCCCGCCGCAGCGGCCGTCGCCTCAGGTGGAGCCAGCGCCGCGGCCGAGTCCACCGCTGCGTCTCCCGCTCCTGCGTCCGCGGCCTCAACCCAGGCCGCGTCCGTTCGGGAATCCTCGCAACCCGAGAACGGCGCCGCCTAACGGCCCGGCCCCGGGAGCACGCCGGGTTCGTGGACCGGCTGAGGTCTGGTAGCCTTAGCGGTCGGGAGTCGCCGCTGCGCGGGACCCCGTGTACAAGCTCAAGCGAGTCTAAGCGAGCCCGCCGTGGTGACACCGGTATGCCGGGGCACGCAAGGAAAGCGCAAGGAAAGAGAGAGTCTCGGGTGTACGCGATTGTGCGCTGCGGCGGCAGGCAGGAAAAGGTCGCGCTTGATGATGTCCTCACCGTCGATAAGCTTCCCGGTGAGCATGGCTCAAGCGTTACGCTGCCGGCTCTGCTTGTGGTGGATGGTGACCGGGTCATCAGCGACCCCGCCGAGGTCGGCCGATATCTGGTCACGGCGGACATCGTCGGTGACGCGGCTGGCCCCAAGATCAACATGATCCATTACAGGAACAAGACCGGCTACCGGCGGCGTCTGGGCCACCGGCAGCATTATAGCCAGGTGCGGATCACTCACATCGGTACGGAAGACAAGGCGAAAGCCACGTCGGACACCAAGCCGAAGGCGCGAGCCAAGGCGGCTCAGGCGGAGGAGGACTGAGATGGCACACAAGAAGGGCGCGTCATCTAGCCGCAACGGCCGCGACTCGAACGCTCAGCGCCTCGGTGTCAAGCGTTTCGGCGGCCAGCAGGTCAACGCGGGCGAGATCATCGTCCGCCAGCGCGGTACGCACTTCCACCCGGGCGAGGGCGTCGGCCGGGGGAAGGATGACACGTTGTTCGCGCTGGTCGAGGGCAAGGTCGAGTTTGGCAGGCACCGCGGCCGCCGGGCTGTCAGCATCGTCTCAGGCGAGCCCCCAGCGTAGCTCCGCCGAGATTTTTAAAAGTACAACCTGGAAGGCGGGCCCGGGCAACCCGGCCCGCCTTTTACATGCAGTCAGGGAGATGGGCATTGTGGCGGAGTTCGCCGACCGGGTCACGCTGCAGGTGCAGGCCGGCCACGGCGGCAACGGCTGCGCCTCGGTTCACCGGGAGAAGTTCAAGCCGCTCGGCGGCCCGGACGGGGGCAACGGCGGCCACGGCGGGGACGTGATCCTGGAAGTGGACGCGAGCTCGGCGACCCTGCTCGACTTCCATCGCCGCCCGGTCCGCCGGGCCGGTAACGGCAAGCAGGGCGAAGGCTCGAACCGGACCGGCGCCAACGGGCCTGACCTGCTCATCGCCGTGCCGAACGGGACCGAGGTGAAGACCGTGGACGGCGAGGTTCTCGCCGATCTCGTCGGCACAGGCACCAGGTTCGTGGCCGCCGCGGGCGGCCGTGGCGGCCTGGGCAACGCCGCCCTGGCGAGCCCGCGGCGCAAGGCGCCCGGATTCGCCCTCAAGGGCGAGCCGGGCCAGCAGCGTGATCTCGTCCTTGAGCTGAAGACGGTGGCCGACGTGGGCCTGGTCGGCTTCCCGAACGCGGGGAAGTCCTCGATCATCGCGGCGATGTCCGCGGCCCGGCCGAAGATCGCCGACTACCCGTTCACCACCTTGATCCCGAACCTGGGCGTGCTCGAAGCCGGCGCCGTCCAGTTCGTCGTGGCCGATGTACCCGGGCTGATCCCGGGCGCCAGCCAGGGCAAGGGCCTGGGGCACGACTTCCTGCGGCACGTGGAACGCTGCTCCACCCTGGTCCACGTGCTCGACTGCGCCGCGGAAGCCGCCGAACTCCCCGGCCGTCACCCGGTCGCGGACCTGGCGGCGCTCGAGGAGGAACTCGCCGCCTACGGCGACGCCACCGGCGCCGACCTGGCCGGACGGCCGCGGCTCATCGCGCTGAACAAGATCGACGTGCCCGCGGCCAGGGAGCTGGCCGAGCGGGTCAAGCCCGAGTTCGAGGCGCGCGGCTATCAGGTCTTCGAGATCTCCGCCGCGACCGGCGAGGGCCTGCGTCAGCTGGGCTTCGCCATGGCCGCCCTGGTGGCAGCGGACCGGGCCGCCCGCCCCGCCGAACAGCCCGCCGAACGGGTCAAGGTGCCCGTGAAGGCCGCCGACGACTCGGGCTTCGAGGTGGTCAAGATCGGGGAGAGCTTCCTCATCCACGGCGAGAAGCCGCGGCGGTGGGTGATCCAGACCGATTTCAGCAACGACGAGGCGATCGGCTACCTGGCGGACCGGCTGGCCCGGCTGGGCGTGGAGGAGGCGCTGGCCGAGGCGGGCGCCGAGGCGGGCGCCGAGGTCCTGATCGGCGATCCGGACGATCTGGACGACGCCGTGGTGTTCGACTGGGACCCGGCCGCGCCCATGGCCGGCGGAGCGGGCGGGCACGGCGGGCACAACAGCTACCGGTCCAAGGGCGGCAGGCAGCACCTCGGCCCGCGCGGGACCGACTCCCGGCTCAGCCCATGACCCCAGCTGCCCAGGCGAAGCACCCAGGCGCCCGGGCGGATATCGAGGGCGCCGTCCGGGTCGTGGTCAAGGTCGGGTCCTCGTCCCTGACCACCACGGACGGGGAGATCGCCGGCGAGATGATCGAGGCGCTGGCCGCCGCCCTGGCCACACGCGTTCAGGGCGGCACTCAGCTCGTGCTCGTCTCGTCCGGGGCGATCGCGTCTGGCCTGGCGCCGCTCGGGCTGTCCCGGCGGCCCAGCGACCTGGCCACCCAGCAGGCCGCGGCCAGCGTCGGCCAGGGACTGCTCATCGCCAGGTACACGGCCGCCTTCGCCCGGCATGGCATCCGGACTGGCCAGGTGCTGCTGTCCGCCGACGACCTGATGCGGCGGACGCATTACCGCAATGCGCAGCGCACCCTGGACCGGCTGCTCGAGCTTGGCGTGCTGCCTGTGGTCAACGAGAACGACACGGTGGCCACCGACGAGATCAGGTTCGGTGACAACGACCGCCTCGCCGCCCTGGTCGCGCACGTCACGCGGGCCTCAGCGCTGATTCTGCTTTCCGACGTCGACGGCCTGTACGACGGTGACCCGCGGCGCGGCGCTACCCAGCGGATCAAAGAGGTGCGCGACCAGGCCGACCTGGACGGCATCACCCTGGGCCGCGGCATCAAGGCCGGCCAGGGCACCCAGGGTTCCCAGAACGGTCAAGCCATGGGCATCGGCGGCATGGCGACCAAGGTGGAGGCCGCGATGATCGCCTCGGCGGCCGGCATCCCGACGGTGGTCACGGACACGGCGAGCGCGCCCGCCGCGCTGGCCGGGGACGCGGTCGGCACCTACTTCGCCGCGCACGGCCGCAGGCTCGCCACCCGGCTGCTCTGGCTGAAGCACGCCGCGGTGGCCCGCGGCAGCCTGACCATCGACACCGGTGCGGTCGAGGCCGTGGTCAAGCGCCGCGCCAGCCTGCTTCCGGCCGGCATCACCGGCGTCGAAGGAACCTTCGACGCCGGTGACCCGGTGGACCTCAGCGACTCCCGCGGCACCGTCGTCGCCCGCGGCCTGGTGAACTACGACGCGACTGAGATTCCCGGCCTGATGGGCCGGTCCACCCGGTGGCTGGCGAGCAAGCTAGGCCCGGAGTACGAACGCGAAGTCGTGCACCGCGACGACCTCGTCATCCTTTAGTTGTCGTCGTTGCTGCTGCTGCTGCCGCCGCCACTGCCGCCGCGGTTGGAGAACCGGTCGAACAGCCCTCCGGCCACGTTGGCCATGTTCCCGGCCGCGCCGCGGACCATGCCGATCAGCGGGTCCTCCGAGCGGTTCCAGGACTCCTGGTAGGCCTTGGCGGCGCTGCGCACTTCCTCGCCCACCGACGCGTTGCGGTCGGTGTCCCGGCGCGGGTAGTCGCCGGCCAGGATGCGATCGTATTCACCGCTGGCCACCCACTGGTCGAGGGCGGCAAACCTGACCACGGCGAACGGGTGCGTGTTGCCCTGAAGCTGGAGCAGCTTGAGGATGCTGTCCCGCAGATCGGGCGCCGCGTCGTACTCGCGCGCCTGGTCGTGGAAGGCGTCCGCGTTCATTTCCGCCAGCCGCGATCCGCCGGCCAGCTTCATCAGCACCCGCCGGGAGGCGTCCACGTCCTGGCCGGCCAGCAAGCCGGCCCGGTCGCAGGACAGCTCGGACTTGCGGTACCACTCCTCCAGGCCCCAGATGATGGCCCGGAGTCCGAGGTAACCGATCGGCATCCAGGCGATGCGCTGGGCCAGCAGGATCAGGTTGTACAGCATGGTCCGGTACACGCTGTGCCCGGACAGAACGTGCCCGAGTTCGTGCCCGATGACCGCCCGGAGCTCCTCGGCGTCCAGCAGGTCGACCAGGCCCGAGTTGAGCACGATGAAGGGGGTGTTGGTGCCGAGCGCCATCGCGTTCACCAGCGGAGTCTGCGTGATGAACAGCTCGGGTACCTTGTCCATGTCCAGGACGTAGGCGCCGTCGCGCAGCATCTCGTGGATATGCGGGAATTGCCGCTCGGAGACCTTAACTCCGCTGGCGAGGAAATTAAGCCGCATGGCCCGCTCGTTGAACAGGCCGTTGAGCAGCTTAAGCAGGGTGTCGAAGCCGGTGAGCTTACGCAGCGCCACCAGCGCCGAACGGTCGGCGGGATGCTCGTATGCGCGGGACGAGATGCCGGTGAGCCGGACTCGGGCGCGATCTGGCACTG
>JBEKGC010000032.1:0-27623 GCA_050013055.1 Streptosporangiaceae bacterium | reverse complement strand
CGTGCACCCCCTCGACCCGGCTATCGGCATCGAGTGGCCCGCCGATGTCGAGCCGGTGCTTTCGCCGAAGGACGCCGAGGCTCCGACGCTCGAACAGGCCCGCCTGGCCGGGCTGCTCCCCGTTTACGCCGACTGCGCGGCCTACCTCGACAGCCTGCGCCGTGCCGCGAAGGCGCAGCACGGCCAGGTTCGAGACCCCTGAGCCCGCTGACCCGCCCGCCGGACGACGCGGCCTGATTCGCTCAGCCGGCCGGCGATCCGGCCGTGGCGGTGGCGTCCTGGGCGGCTCGCTGGGCGGCGAGGATCTCGGGGAAGGCGCGCTGCAGGGCGGCCTGCCAGTCGCCGATCGGCGGCATGCCCAGCCGGTCCCAGGCGTCGTGGCCGAGCACGCTGTAGGCCGGCCGGGGGGCAGGCCGGGACAGCTCGCTGCTCGCCACCGGCCTGACCCGGTCCGGATCGGCGCCGAGCAGGCGGAAGATCTCCCGGGCCAGGCCGAACCAGGTGGTCTGCCCGCTGCTTGTGGCGTGGTAGATCCCTGCCGGGGCAGCCGCCTTGATCAGCGCGATGATCTGCCGGGCCACGTCGGCGGTCCAGGTGGGCTGGCCGTACTGGTCGTCGACGACGTCGACGGCCGGCCGCTGGTCCGCCAGCTTGATCATGGTCCGGACGAAGTTGGACCCGTGCGCCCCGTACAGCCACGCCGTCCGGACCACGTAGCCCGACCCGGGCAGCCGGCTGAGCACGGCCCGCTCGCCGGCCAGCTTGGTGCGCCCGTAGGCGGTGCGCGGGGCCGGTGCGTCGTCCTCGGCGTATGGTCGCCCCGCCGCCCCGGCGAAGACATAGTCGGTGGAGAGCTGGACCAGCCGGGCCCCAGCCGTCGCGCAGCCCTGGGCCAGGCTGGCCGCGCCGCCGGCGTTGACGGCCAGCGCCCGTTCCTCGGCGGCCTCGGCGTCGTCGACGGCGGTCCAGGCCGCGCAGTTGACGACCACGTCGGGCCGGTTCGCCGCGATCGCGTCGGCGACCGCCGCGGCGTCGGTCACGTCCAGGGCGGCCCGGTTCATCCCGGTCACCGGCTCGCCGCGGCCGGACAGGGCGGCCACCAGATCGGTGCCGAGCATGCCGTCGGCGCCGCTGACCAGCCACCTGGTCATCGGATGCTCCCGGAGGCGGCCGGGGCGGGGCTGGCGGCCGGGGCGGGGCTGGCGGCCGGGGCGGGCAGCTTCAGCGGTTCCCACCAGCTACGGTGGTCCGCGTACCAGCGCACCGTCTCCTCCAGTCCCCGGCGGAACGGGACCTGCGGTGCGTACCCCATCTCCCGCAGCACACTGTCATCCAGGCTGTAGCGCCAGTCGTGGCCCTTGCGGTCAGCGACCCGGGTGACCATGTCCCAGCCCTCGCCGCAGCACTCGAGCAGCGCCGCGGTCAGTTCCAGGTTGGTCAGCTCGGCGTTGCCGTTGATGTGATAGGTCTTCCCCGCCTCGCCGCGCTCCAGCACCAGCTGGATACCCCGGCAGTGGTCATCGACGTGGATCCAGCCGCGGATATTGCCGCCCTCTCCGTACAGCGGGACCTGCTGCCCGTCGAGCAGGTTGGTCACGAACAGCGGGATGACCTTCTCCGGGTACTGGTAGGGACCGTAGTTGTTGCAGCAGCGGGTGATCCGCACGTCCATTCCGTAGGTGCGAGCGTAGGCCCCGGCGATCAGGTCACCGCCGGCCTTGGCGGCGGAGTACGGCGAGTTCGGCGCCAGCGGGGCCTGCTCGGTCCACGACCCCGACGCCACGCTGCCGTAGACCTCGTCGGTCGACACCTGCACCACCGGCCCCACCCCGGCGTCGAGGCAGGCCTGCAGGAGTACCTGCACCCCAGCCACGTTGGTGGCGACGAACGGAGCCGCGCCGCTGATCGAACGGTCCACGTGGGTTTCGGCCGCGAAGTTGATCACCGCGTCGTGCCCGGGCACGAGCGAACGCACCAGCGCGGGGTCGGCGATGTCACCGCGGACGAACCGCAGCCCGGGGTGGCCGGCCACCGGGTCCAGGTTGGCGAGGTTGCCGGCGTAGGTCAGGCTGTCCAGGACCGTGATCGCCGCATCTTGATACCCTGGGTACCCCCCGGACAGCAGGGTGCGCACATAGTGCGAGCCGATGAATCCGGCCCCGCCTGTCACCAGGATTCTCACGCCGCCTCCGCGCCTACGAACCGACATTACGAACTGATCTGGACCTTGCTGTGGTCGCCGAGCACCAGCCGGTGCGCCTGGCACACCCGCGGGGCCGGGGTCACCTCGACATGGTGCCCGATGAGGGACGCCTCGATCCGGCGGACCCCCCGGATGGAAGCGCCCGCCAGCACGATGGAGTACTCGATCTCGCTGTCGGCGATCACGCAGCCCGCGGCGACGGAGGTGAACGGGCCGACATAGGAGTCGGTCACCTCGGTCCCTGCGCCGATGATGGTCGGCCCGAGGATCCGCGACCCGGTGATCGTGGCGCCGGCCTCGATGATCACCCGGCCGATCAGCTCGCTGGCCGCGTCCACCTCCCCGGCCACGGACGGCTCGGCGGTCTCCAGGACCACCCGGTTGACCTCCAGCATGTCCGCGACGTTGCCGGTGTCCTTCCAGTATCCGGAGATGACCGTCGAGGTGACCTTACGGCCGTTGAGCATGAGCCACTGAATGGCCTCGGTGATCTCCAGCTCGCCGCGCGCCGACGGGGCCAGCGCCGCGACCGCCTCGTGCACCGCCGGCGTGAACATGTACACACCGACAAGGGCCAGGTCGCTCTTCGGCTGCTCCGGCTTTTCCTCCAGGCCGATGACCTGGCCGTCGCCGTCGAGTTCGGCCACCCCGAACTGATGCGGGTCCGCCACCGCGGTCAGCAGGATGTGGGCGTCCGGCCGGGAAACCCGGAAATCCGCCACCAGCGCGGTGATGCCGCCCACGATGAAGTTGTCACCCAGGTACATGACGAAGTCGTCGTCGCCGAGGAACTCCCGGGCGACCAGGACCGCGTGCGCCAGCCCGAGCGGGGCGGACTGCCTGATGTAGGTCACGTCAAGCCCGAACGCCTGGCCCGAGCCCACCGCGGCCCTGATGGCAGGCTCGGTGTCCCCGACCACGATTCCGACCTGGGTTATCCCGGCGTCGCGGATTGCCTCCAGGCCGTAGAACAACACCGGCTTGTTCGCGACCGGGACTAGCTGCTTGGCCGAGGTGTGGGTGATCGGCCTGAGCCGTGTCCCCGAGCCCCCGGCCAGAACGAGGGCCTTCACGGTCCGGAAGCCTATCGCGACAGGCCGGCTGGTGTGGTCGCGTTGATCCGCTACGGCTTGGTCAGCACCACGATGAGCAGGCCCGATACGACCAGCAGCGAACCCACCCAGGTCATGACGTTGGCCCGCTCGTGCAAGAACAAGACGCTCGCGATCAAGATGACGAGATAGCCGACCGCGTTGAACGGGTAGGCCACGCTCAGCGGGACCTTGGACAGCGCGGCCAGCCAGGCCACCGCGGAGACACCAAAGACGACCAGCCCGAGCAGCACCCACGGCGAGGTGGCCGCGCGCAGTGCCAGCGACCCGCCCGAGGCGGCCGCGCGGGACGTCGCGATCTGCATGCCGTGCTTGAGCATCACCTGTCCGGTGGCCGCCGTCGCCACGGCGAAGAGCAGCAGCCCGATGCTTGCTATGGTCAAGTGCCGTCTCCCAGGTTTGTGCTCAGGACGCCCCGCCTGCTGCTCCGGGCGCCCGGCTCGCCCAGGGAGCACCCGGGCCCGTCGGTCTCCCATGCTAGCCGTCGGTACGAGCCGATTCCCTGACCTCGGCCGCCAGTTCGGCCGCGGTGCTGGCCGACGGGATCTGGGCCGGGGCCAGGAAGGGATCGACGTCGAGGTAGGGGTAATAGCGAAGCCGGTGCTTGCGCAGCTGGTACTGCCCGCTCGTGCGCAGCACGCCCAGCCCGTAGGTGATGCTGCGGCGCAGGTTGATCGACGACGCCTCGGCCTGGTAGCGGGTCGGGCAGGACACCTCGCCGATCCTGGCGCCCGCCGAGATGGCCTGCGCGATGATCTGGTTGTCGAAGACGAAATCATCGGAGTTGCGCTCGAAGGGCAAGCCGGCCAGCAGCGTGCTGCTGAAGGCGCGCAGGCCGGTGTGGTACTCGGACAATTTCTGCTGCAGGAGGATATTCTCCACGCCGGTGAGGAAGCGGTTAGCGACGTACTTGTAGCGGGGCATGCCGCGGGCCACTGAGTTCTGGGCCAGGATGCGCGAGCCGAGGACCATGTCGTATTCGCCGTACGCGATCATCGATGCCATGGCCGGAACGAGCAGCGGTGAGTACTGGTAATCCGGATGCACCATGACGATGATGTCCGCGCCATGGTCGAGCGCCCGCCGGTAACAGGTCTTCTGGTTGCCGCCGTAGCCCAGGTTGCGGTCGTGCAGAATCGGCTCGAGGCCGAGCTCCCTGGCCAGGCTCACGGTCTGGTCGGTGCTGGCGTCGTCGACGAGGACGATCTCGTCGATGACATCCCGGTCGAGTTCGGCTACTGTTCGTGACAAAGTAATGGCGGCGTTGTACGCGGGCATGACAACGCTGATCCGGTGACCGTTAATCATTCCGCCAGTGTAGGGAGCGCCGGACCGCAGCGGTCGCCAAACCATCTCAGTAGCCCCGGTTTCGAGCCTGTCGCACGCCGGTGCGGGCCTGGCGGGTCAGGGAATGTCGCCGGGCAGGGCCGACGGGGGGCGCCCCAGATCGGCCAGCAGGTTGTGATTCCAGACCATGATGGTGAAGCTCTTGTCGTGGTACGTGTGCGCCGGCGGCCCGGCCAGGGCGAGGATGTCGCGGCGGGGGATGGCGGAGGTGCCGCCGCCGTCAGCGGCGTTGGTCACGACGAAGTTGGCGTAGCTCGTCCGGGGGTCATACCAGGACGCCTCCGACTCATAAGCGCGCGGGACGGCACCGGAGGCCCGCCAGGTGACCGTCCTGACCGCGACGCGGCCGCCGCTGCCGAGCGTGATGACGTTTGACTCGGTGTAGGTGCCGAGCCCGGTGACCAGGTGATGGGCCTCGAGCCAGCCGACGATAGGCTGCTCGCTGTCGGCGACCGGGGGCTGCGCGGCTCCGTACCCGAGGGCGGCCGCGTAGACGGCGAGCACGACCGTGAGCACCGGCTGCAGCCGGGCCCGGATGAGCGGCCCGGCCAGCTGGCGGCCCGCCAGCACCGCGCCAAGCGGCAGCACGGCGGTAATTTCCCTGGTGTCGAACCACGTGCTCGGGACCACGCTGAAGATGTAAGCGGCCAGGTTGAACACGATGCCGGTGGCCAGCACAGGAACGATCAGGTCGGTGGCGGAGAAGAAGCGCAGGTAGGCCCGGCAGAAACCGCACAGGGCCAGGGCCAGGCCGGCCAGGTGCACCAGGGCGACGGCCAGCGCCACCCCGGCGGCCATCCGGATGAAATCGGCCCCGTACAGGGTGAGGATGCCTTCCATGGTCAGCACGCCGTGGGCCGGCAGCGAGCCTACCGAGGCGACCTTGCTCGGCAGCGGGAGGGGCGTGTACCCGCCCAGGTGCTTGATCACGCTCACGATCAGCGTGGCCAGGACGAACGAGACCAGGCCCGCCGCCGCGAGCCAGATCTCGAACCACTGCGAGGCCAGCCGCTTGCGGTCCCGCCCCAGCGCCGACACGACGCGCAGGCCGCACACCGCGGCCAGCGGCAGCGCCGCCGTGAACACGCCGATCCGGTCCGAGACGATGACCCAGGTGAGCATGACCGTGACCGCGGCCGGGATATACCAGCGCCGGGGTCCACGATCAAGCACGATGAAGACGCACAGCAGCGGGACCTGGGTGCCGATGTGGTCCGGCTGCTGGATCAGCAGGTGAACGCCGTCGCCGAGCTGCGGGGCGAGCAGGATGCCGGACGCTACCAGCGCCCGCACCAGGCCTTCGCGGCCGGTGGCCCGGCCCTTGGCCAGCCAGCCGGTCAGCAGCACAAGCAGCGTGTAGGTGAGGCCGGCCGCCACGTGGACCACGTCCGCCCCGAGTCCGATGATCTTCTCCACGATCATGTACTCGGGGATCTCCGTGGTGTAGTACGACACGTCCCCGACCGTCCAGCCGCGCAGCAGCCAGTTGCCGTGCAGCATGTCCCAGGCCTGCAGCGCCTGGTCCGAGCCGTCGGAGTTGTCGGGGATGGTGCCCGAGAGCCGGGCGTAACAGGCGAACAACACCACGGCCACGACCGCCAGCCCGATGGCCCAGGCCCACCGGGGGAGGCGGGAACGCCCCGGTTCCGCTGCGGTCAGCGGCTGGGCGGGGGGGTCGACGCGCACGCTCTCACCGGCCGTATTGGCTGATCCCTCGGCCACGCAGCGACCCTAGCAGAAGCCGGGGAGCACCCCGATCGCGCGGCGAAGGCTACCTGCGCTCCGGACGCACGGTGGCATAATGACGGTATGTTGCGGCGAGCCGTCAAACGAGCGATCAAGCCCCTCCTGATCACGGTCGGCGTGGTCGCGGGGGCAACTCTGGCCGGCCGGCGTCTGGGTTACAACTTCGGCACCAACACGGTCGTGCGATGCCGTCAGGGCCATCTCTTCACCACGGTCTGGATTCCCGGCGTCAAGCTCAAGGAGCTCGACCTGATCGTGGCCAGGGTGCAGCGCTGTCCGGTGGGCCAGCACTGGAGCCTCGTCGTCCCCGTCAAGAGCGCCGACCTGACCGACGCCGAGCGGCAGTTCGCCCAAGAGCACCACGACATCCGGGTCCCCTGACCGCGACCCCCGCCCCGCCCGCTGCCTGATGGTTCAGGTAAGTGTCTGATAAACACCTCAGGCTCAGGCGCCCTGATCGCGCTTCCGCCATCGCGCCCCGCGCCGTGCTCTGCTCCCGCGATGGTGCTGGTGTAATTCCTGGGACGCCAGCGCTCCATGATGCGCCGAACCCGGGAATGTCGTGGAATATTCGGCTCATACGGAAGTTTTAGTACCCGATAGAGCACCTTTTCCTCCGCTAAAGCCGAATCATCCACAACAATTTCTCGTTTATCGTCTTGGTGATCGAGTTCTGATACTGGTGGGGCGGGACGGGCTAGTGAAAATGACACGAGGGCCCGGCAGGCCCGCTTCGGCGAGGCGCTGGACTGCTCTCTCTCGTGACCCGAATGGGGTCACACATGAGTACGCTTCCGCGCACGGATTGGTTGTGTTCGGGCCCTTCGCGAAATACCGTCGGCCTGGAAGCGGCGGTATGGTGCGTGGTCTAGCGCCCAAAGCCCGGAGGCGGGTCGTGAGCGAGATTACCCAGGAGGAAGCGCTGCGGCTGGCCCATGAGCTGGTGGGACAAGCGCTGAAAGAGACGGAAGCTCGCTGCTCGGTGCTCGGGCAGTTCATCAACGACTGCGAGCGCGCGGGGTCAAAGACCTCAGCCTGGAGCGAGGCGCTCCGCGAGCTTCATGCGCTCCACGGCTACCGCAGCGGGCTCATGCGCAGACAGAGCCTGATTCAGCAAGCACTCGAATGCCCGGTGGGCGAATCCCCGGCCAGGGTGCCACTGTCACCGCCGCCGGGCCGGACCGCCCCGCGGCCCCAGCAACAGGTTCAGATTCGAGCGCGGCGGCGGCGGTCCTTAGCCCCACGGAACTCCCGGGTGAAGGCGCCCGTCCCTGGTCGCGGTCCGGCGACCGGCATAAGCTGACCAGGCGGACCAAGGGGTCCGTGCATTGCTTGCGCGCGAACGGGTGAGCCATGCACGAAACGTCAGCCCGGCGCGAAGCCGGGCGGGTGGCCACGGTGGCCGTGCTGCTCGCGGTCACCGTCGTCGGGCTGCGGACCCGCGGCGCGTTCTCGCACACGCCGGATGCCGCCGCGGCCGGCGCTAGCGGAGCGGTCCTGGCCACCGCCCTGGTCGCGGCCGAGGGGATCGCGCTTGTCGCGTTTATCGTGCTGCTGCTCGCGGCGCGGCCGCAGCGCCGCCCCCGCGATGACGCCGAGCCCGAGCGGCTGGTCATCCCGTGGTGGGCCAAGACGGCCGGCGTCCTGCTCGCGTTCGGCCTGCTCGTCACGCCGTTCGTCGTGCTGCTCAGCCTCAAGGTCCGCAAGCACACGCCCGCGCCGCCGGTGGCTCATCTCACCAGCCCGCTGACCGGGTCCCGCCCGCCGAACGCCGCCGCCCCGTCCTCGGCCTGGCCGCTCATCGCCGGGATGGTGATCGCGATCGCGGTCGTGCTCACCCTGACCTGGCTGACCCGCCGCGGGCGCAGATCCGGCGGGCGCCGACCCGGCGGACCCCAGGGCCGCGCGGGCGCGCTGGCCGCGGCCCTGGCCGCGGGCAGCGCCGCGCTGCAGGCGAACCGCGACCCCCGGGCGGCCATCATCGCCTGCTACGCCGCGATGGAACAGGGCTTCGCCGCCGCTGGTTCGGCGCCCGCCGCGGCCGATACCCCCACCGAGGTGCTGGCCCGCGCCACCGCCGCCGGGATCGTCAGGTCGGCCTCGGCCGGGGCGCTGACCGGCCTGTTCCGCCGGGCCAGGTACAGCGCAGAACCGATGACCTCCGCCGACTCAGCCGCGGCCGCGGCCGCCCTGGTCCAGCTGCGCGCGGACACGGGCGCGGGCGCGGGCCCAGAAGCGGACGCGGGCCCAGAAGCGGACGCGGGCGCGGACACGGGAGCCGGGCGGTGACCCGCGCGGGCCGGGTCGGCGCCGTCGCGGCCGTGGTCGGTGTCGCGGCGGCGCTGACCGCCGGCTACGCCGCGGCCGGTCCGGCCGGGCTGATCGACGCGGCGGCGCTGGCCGCCGTCGGGGTTCTCGTCGTGGCCAGGGGAGCGATACCGGGGCGCGCACCACGGCTCGTTCGGCCGAAAAATCTCCGGCGCCAGGGCCCCCAGGAGTCGGCGGTCCGGGCGGCGGATTTCCCCGCCTACGCCACATTCGCCTCGGACCTGGAGTGGGCGCAGACGTCGCGGCGGCACTACGAGTACGCGCTCCGCCCGGTGCTGGCCCGGCTGGCCGCGGCGCTCGGCCGCCCGGAAACCGCCGCCGGCCTGGCCCAGGGACCGCCGCCGGCCGACGTGGACGGCCCCGGCGTGGACCTGGCCACGCTGGAACGCGCGATCGCCGCCCTGGAGGAGGACCTGTGACCGAGGTGCTGGCCGGAACGGTCGCGGACACCGCACGGCTGGCCGAGCGGGTCCTGGCCGAGGTGGAGCAGATCATCGTGGGTAAGCCCGAGGCCACCAAGATGGTGCTGCTCGGTGTGCTCGCCTCCGGCCACATCCTGATCGAGGACCTGCCCGGGCTGGGTAAGACGCTGCTGGCCCGCACGTTCGCCACGGTGCTCGGGCTGCGATTCACCCGGATCCAGTTCACCCCCGACATGCTCCCGGCCGACCTGACCGGGGTGACCGTGCTCGACCTGGGCACCGGCGAGCCGAGGTTCCGGCCGGGCCCGGTGTTCACCGGCCTGCTGCTGGCCGACGAGATCAACCGGACCCCGCCCAAGACCCAGGCGGCCCTGCTCGAGGCGATGGCTGAGGGGCAGGTCAGCACCGACGGGGTCACCAGAGCGCTGCCGAATCCGTTCGTGGTGCTGGCCACCGACAACCCGATCGAGTACGAGGGCACCTACCCGCTGCCCGAGGCCCAGCTGGACCGGTTCATCGCCCGGGTCAGCCTCGGCTACCTGGACGCCGAAGGTGAGGCCGAGATGGTCCGCCGCCGGCTGGCCCGCGGCTCCGTCGCCCCGGTGCCGCCGCAGGTCGCCGACGAGGCCAGGCTGCTCGCCATGCGGGAGTCGCTCGAGCAGGTGCAGCTGCACCCGGACCTGCTCGGCTACGTGGTCGCCTTGGTCGCCGCCACCCGGACCCATCCGCAGGTCATGGTGGGCGCGTCCCCGCGCGGCACGCTGGCGGTGATCCAGCTGGCCCGCGGCCACGCCGCGCTGGCCGGCCGGGCCTACGTGACCCCTGAGGACATCAAGGCGGTGGCCGTGCCCGCGCTCGCGCACCGCCTGGTGCTGCGCCCGGACATGTGGGTCAGGCAGGTGACCGGGGAGGACGTGGCCCGCCAGATCCTGGCCGAGACGCCCGTGCCCAGAAGCGGCACCCCATGACCAGCCCTCGCTGGTCGGCGTCCGCCCGGACTCAGCACCTGGCCACGGCGGCGCTGCTCGCGCTGGTCGCCGCGATCGTGACCGGCCACCTGGCGCTGGTGCTCGTGGCCGCGCCCGCGCTGGGGGCGCTGGCGCTGATGCCCAGGCGGCGGCCCGGGGCTGAGCTGGCGGTCGAGGTCACGCTGTCCGGGTCGCGCTGTTTTGAGGGCGAGGACGTGACGATCACCGCGACCGTCCGCGGCGGGCCGCTTGAGGAGATCATGATCTGGCTGGAGCCCGCGCCGCGGGTCACGCTCGCGGACCCGGCCCAGCGGGTGCGGACGTTCCTCGGCGACGGCACCGCGCGGCCCGCCGCCCAGGCCGCCGCCCGGTGGGTCGTGCGGGCGGACCGGTGGGGCCGGTACTCACCCGGCGCCGTCCTGGTGTCCGGCCGGGCCGGCCGGGGCGGCTTCCAGACGTCCGTGCGCGCCGAGCTCGACCCGCTGGAGATCTTCCCCCGGGCGGTGCGGATGCGGTCCCGGCTGGTCCCCGCCGAACTGCTGCGCCGGATCGGTGAGCACACCGGCCGCGCCGTCGGCGAGGGCGTCGAGTTCGCCGGCCTGCGCCCGTACGTGCCCGGCGATCAGCTCAAGGACGTGAACCGGGCGGTGAGCATCCGCCGCGGTCAGCTGCACGTCAACCAGCGGGCCGCGGCGCGCGCGGCGGACCTGGTGGTGATGATCGACTCGCTGGGCCAGCCGGGCCCGGTCGCGGACCGGACCCTGGACGCGGCGGTGCACGGGGCGGCCGCGCTGGTGACCGCCTACCTGCGGCTGGCCGACCGGGCCGGGATCGTGGTGCTCGGCGGCGCGCTGCGCTGGCTTGGGCCGGCCCACGGGATGCGGCAGTTCTACCGCATCGCCGAGCTGATGCTGCGGGCCCGTTACGACAGTTTCGTCACCCCCGACGTCGGCCGCATCCCCCGGACCGCGCTGCCGCCCGGCGCGCTGGTGGTGGTGTTCTCGCCGCTGCTCGATCCGCGTGCCTTCGGTGCCCTCACCGACCTGCGGCAGCGCGGGTTTCCGCTGATCGTGGTGGACACGCTGCGGGACGAGCCGCCGGTCAGCCCGCGCCAGGCGCAGGGCCGCCGGGACGGCCTGGCGCTGCGGCTGTGGCGGCTCGACCGGACCGCGACCCGGGCCGCGCTGCGGGACCTGGGCGTCCCGGTGCTGCGCTGGGACGCCGGTGCCGAACTTGACAGCGTGCTCGCCCCGCTCCGCCCGCCCCAGCCGGTCCGGCGATGAACCAGGTGACCCCAGGGCGGCTGGCGAACATCGCCACCGTGGCGCTCGGCCTGCTGGCCGTCGCCTGGCCGCTGGCCTGGGCGCCGGCCTGGGTCTACCCCGTGGCGGGCCTGGGCGGGCTCGGGGTGCTCGCGGCCGCCCGCTGGGGGCGGGGAACCGCGCTCGCGGTGACCGCGGCGATCATCTCCTGCGCCGCCTCCGCCGCCGGGGTGGCCGTGCTGGCGGCCGAAGGGATGTTCGTTCTCGGCTACCTGCTCGGCACCGGCCTGCCCGCCGGCCTGCCGCGACCGGGCCGGTGGCTCCGCGGCCAGCTGCCCCTGCTCGTGGCCGGCCTGATCGCCGCCGGCGCGGTGCTGGCCGGGTTCGCCGTGCACCAGCCCGAGTCGGCGTGGCTGACCGTCGCGGCCCTGGCCGCCGCGGTCGCCGCCTACCTGATCGCCCTGCCGGCCCTGCGACGCTCCCGGAGGTCCCGATTATGACCAGCTATGACGAACGGCCGTGGCTCGCCCGCTACGACCCGGGTCAGCCGCACGACATCGAGGCGGAGTTCGGTAGCGCGCTGGCGATGTTCCGCGCCACCGTCGCCCGCGACCCGGACGCGCCGGTCATCCGCTACCTCGGCGCCGCCTTGACCCGGCGTGAGCTTGACGAGAAGTCAACCGCGTTCGCGGCCGCGCTGGCCGACGCGGGTTTCGCGGCCGGCCAGCGGGTCGCGCTGTACCTGCAGAACGTCCCCCAGTTCGTCATCGCGCTGATCGGCGCCTGGAAGGCAGGCGGGATCGCGGTCGCGGTCAACCCGATGAACAAGGCGCGCGAGCTCGAGGAGATCCTGCGCGACTCCGGCGCCGCCGTGCTTGTCTGCCACGAAGACCTGTACCTCGGCGTGGCCCGCCAGGTCATCGGCGGCACCGACGTGCGGCTGGTGATCACGACGTCGGCGCTTGACTACCAGACCCGCGGCGACGAGCGCGTGCTCGGCGGAATCGAGCGGCTCAGCTGCCCGGGCAGCCAGGACCTGGTCGCGCTGACGAGCCGTTTCGCCGGGCGCCCGGCACCGGAGGAGCCGCGGTTCGGACCCGGCGACGTGGCTTTCCTGACCTACACGTCGGGCACCACCGGGCCGCCGAAGGGCGCGATGACCACGCACGGCAACGTCGTGTTCAACGCGCAGACCTACCGCGACTGGATCGGCATCGGGCCAGGCGACGTGATCCTGGGCGTCGCGCCGCTGTTCCACATCACCGGTTCGATCGGGCATGTCGCCGTGTCGCTGCTCACCGGGGCCACGCTGGTGCTGACTCACCGGTTCGACCCGGCCGTCGCGATCGAGACGATCAGGGACGAGCGGGTGACGTTCACCGTCGGGTCGATCACGGTGTTCATCGCGCTGATGAACGCGCCGAACGCGGACTCCGCGGCGCTGGCCACGCTGACCAAGATCTACTCGGGCGGCGCCCCGATCCCGCCGAGCACCGTGACCGCGTTCCAGAACACCTTCGGGCAGTACATCCACAACATCTACGGACTGACCGAGACCACGTCCCCCTCGCACGCCGTCCCGCTCGGCGGGTCGGCGCCGGTGGACCAGGCCTCGGGCGCCCTGTCGGTCGGTGTCCCCGTCTACAACACGGTTGTGCGCATCGTGGCCGACGATGGCCACGACCTCCCGGCGGGCGAGATCGGTGAGCTGGTCACCCGCGGCCCGCAGGTGGTGCCCGGCTACTGGAACAAGCCTGGGGAGACCGCCAGGGCGCTGCCGGACGGCGCGCTGCACACCGGGGACGTCGGCTACATGGATCGCGACGGCTGGTTCTACATCGTGGACAGGAAGAAGGACCAGATCAACGTCAGCGGTTACAAGGTCTGGCCGCGCGAGGTCGAAGACGTGCTCTACGAGCACGACGCGGTCAGGGAAGCGGCGGTGGTCGGCGTGCCCGACCCGTACCGCGGCGAGACGGTCAGGGCGTACGTGAGCGTGAAGGCGGGCCGCACCGTGACGCCGGCCGAGCTCGTCGCCCACTGCAAGCAGAAGCTGGCGGCCTACAAGTACCCCAGGGAGGTGGAGATCCTGGCCGAGCTGCCCAAGACCGTGACCGGCAAGCTACTCAGGCGCGAGCTGCGGACCCGGGCCGTTGACACAGCCAACGCGACCACTCAAGCTCGGGATAACAACGATTCAACGGAGAGTCCAGATGACTAGTGGTACCACAGTGACTGTAATTCCGTGCGGGGCCATGACCGCCGACCTCACCTGGCTGCTGCTCGCGCCCGGCCGGGCCATCCGGTCCCGCCAGAACAAGCACCTGCCCGCCGAGTGGGTCGACGTGCCCACCCACTGCGTCCTCGTCGACACGCCCGACGGCAGGCTGCTGTGGGACACGAGCTGCCCGCGGGACTGGGAGCAGCGCTGGGAGCCGACCGGGCTGCAGGACTTCTTCCCCTACGAGAAGGTCTCCGAGGATGAGTACCTCGACTCGCGGCTGAAGCAGCTCGGCATCGCCCCGGGCGACATCGACTACGTGGTCTTCTCCCACCTGCATTTCGACCACGCGGGCAACGCTCAGCTGTTCAAGGACACGAACGCGCGGCTGGTCTGCAGCGAGGCGGAGAAGGAGTGGGCCTTCGGCTTCGAGGGCGCCTTCAACGGCGCGCACCTGAAAGCCGACTACCAGGGGCTGGACTTCGAGACGGTGTCGGGGGACGCGGAGTTCCTGCCGGGCGTCAGCTTCATCCAGACGCCCGGGCACACCCCCGGCAGCATGTCCATGCGGGTTGACCTGCCGGAGTCCGGCACGATGATCTTCACCGCCGACGCGGTGTACATGGGCGCCAGCTACGGGCCGCCCGCCGTGCCCGCGGCCATCGTCAACAACCTGGAGCAGTTCTACGCCTCGGTGGAGAAGCTGCGCGGCATCGCGACCCAATCCGACGCCACCATGGTGTTCGGGCACGACCCCGACCAGATCCACCAGCTGCGCGTCGCGCCGACGGGAAGCTACCGGTGAGCGCCGGACCTTACGCCCACCTCGGCGTCGACCTGACCGAGGAGACCATCTTCACCTGGGGCGCGCCGCCGCTGAAGTTCGGGGCGGGCGCGATCGATGAGATCGGTTTCGAGATGGCCCAGTTCGGCGCCAGGCGGGTGCTGATCCTCACCGATCCCACGATCAACGAACTCGGCCTCCCCTCGCGCATCGCCGAGTCGCTGACCGCCCACGGGATCACGTCGGAGATCTATGACGGCTGTCACGTCGAGCCCACCGACGACAGCATGGACAAGGCCGCGGGGTACGCCCGCGAGCAGGGTCCGTGGGACGGGTTCGTCGCGGTGGGCGGCGGCTCGTCCATCGACACGGCCAAGGCGGTGAACCTGCTGACCACGGACGAGGGCGACCTGATGGACTACATCAACGCTCCGATCGGCGCGGGCCGGGCGCCCAAAGGCCAGCTCAAGCCGCTGATCGCGGTGCCGACCACGGCCGGGACCGGCTCGGAGAGCACGGCCATGTGCGTGCTTGACGTGCTGTCCATGCGGGTCAAGACCGGCATCAGCCACTGGCGGCTGCGTCCCACCCTGGCCGTGATCGACCCGCTGGTGTCGCTCACGCTGCCGCCTGAGGTCACCGCCGCGGCCGGGATGGACATCGTGTGCCACGCGCTTGAGTCCTACACCGCGCGCTGGTACACCACGTTCGACCGTAAGCAGCCCGAGAAGCGGGTCACCTACTGCGGGTCGAACCCGGTCTCCGACCTGTGGTGCGAGAAGGCCCTCACGCTGCTCGCCGCCTCGTTCCGGACGGCCTTCAGGGACGGCTCGGACCTGGCCGCGCGGAGCAGCATGATGCTCGCGGCGACCTTCGCCGGGATGGGGTTCGGCAACTCGGGCGTGCACATCCCGCACGCCAACGCCTACCCGATCGCGGGCATGGTGAAGAGCTACAGGCCGCCGGGTTACCCGCAGGCCGAGCCCATGGTGCCGCACGGGATGTCGGTGTCACTGACCGCGCCCGAGGCCTTCCGGTTCAGTTTCCCCAGCGCGCCGGAACGGCATCTGCGCGCCGCGGCTCTGCTCGCGCCGGACGCCGAGAAGCTGAACGATCCGGGTGAGCAGCTTCCTTCCGCCGTCATCGGCCTGATGCGCGACATCGAGATCCCGAACGGGATCGGCGCCGTCGGCTACACCGAGGCCGACATCAGCGACCTGGTGCCGGGCACGATGAAGCAGCAGCGCCTGCTGGCCACCTGCCCGCGTCCGGTCGGCGAGGACGACATCGCCGGCATCTTCGCCCGATCCATCCAGAACTGGTGAGACCATGCCGCTGTACGACTACCGGTGTCCGGACGGGCACCTGTTCGAGCAGGCGGCGCCGATTGCCGCCCGGGAGTGGCAGGCCTGCCCGGCCTGCGGTCAGGCCAGCGGGAAGATCCCGTCCCGGATCACCCTGAGCGGCCACGCCGATCCCGGGTTGTCCAGGGAGCAGATGCCGCAGACCTGGCGCGGCACCTACGAGGGGAACCCCGAATACCTGGGCCAGCTGCGCCGGCAGTGGAAGGACAGGCAAAAGCTCGAGGGGAAGTACGACGAGCTGCGCGGCGACCAGCGGCCCGTGCTCGCGCACGAGGGCAGGTACCACGCCGCGCCGCTGCGCGCGGGTGACTCACCCGCCAACCCGTCGGCCCTCCCTGCCCCGTCGGCCCCGCCTGCTTCTTAGGCGTCGATGTCCAGCGACGCCTCGTCCAGGTCCGCCGTCATGCCGGGGACGGTGATGCCCAGCCGTTCGGCCAGGGCGCGGGCGCGGACAAGCAGGGGGTGGGCCTCACCGAGCGCGGGCCGTCCGTGCGTCAGCAGGGTCCGGTCAAGCACGGGCGCGAGGAGCTTGGCCGCCTGGCTGGCCTCGCCGAGCGCGGCGCAGCGCACCGCCTCGTCATAGCGGGCGGTCAGGATCACCGGGTGGCACGGATCGATCCCGGCCGCCGCCAGCGCGGCGACGAGGCGGAAGCACTCGGCCGCCTGCCCGGCGTCGCCGAGCCGGTCCGCCGCCCGGGCGAGCAGGACGAGAGTCCAGCCGTGCGCGGGCCACGGCGGCCCCGTCTGGGCCCCGGCTCCGGCGGCCGTTTCCGCGTCGGCGAGCCGGGCCAGCGCGGCCGCCGCCGCGGCGGCCTCACCGTGGAGCAGCGTGACCTCGCTGAGGGTACGGTCGAAGTCCGCGGCCAGCGGGTCCAGGCCGGGGTCGAGCGGCCAGTCCGCGAGCTGCTCCCGGGCGGCCAGCAGGGCGGTCATGGCCTCCTCGGGCCGGCCGAGCTGGCCGTGGGCCAGCGCGAGCAGGCGCCTGGCGCTGTAGCCGAGCCGGAACGAGACCCGGTCACGGAACCAGTCGGTTCCCGCCACCTGGTCGCTGAGCAGCTCAACCACGGCGCGGGGGCGCTCGAGCACGAGCGCCGCCTTGGCCAGCCAGATGAGGTCCTCCTGGACCCGGAAGGAGGTGACCAGGAACCGGTCGCGGCGGGTGGCGGCGGCTTCTTCGAGGTGACGCCGGGCCACGATGGGATGTCCGGCGGACAGCAGGGCCTGGCCCAAGATGCTGCGGGCCTCGGCGGTATCGGCGTGGGCGGGGGGGCCTTGGGGGCCGAGCCGGGCCCGCCGGTCCGCCAGCAGGTCCGTGGCCAGCCTGACGCTGTCGGTCACGCTGCCGTTTATCCGGGCGATGTCGGTCCTGGTGCGTTCGGTGACGGTCAGCCGCCGCCAGGCGGCCGGGTCCTGTGGCTGGCGTTCCAGCAGCCCCAGCCGGATGTGCCTGACGTCGGTGATGACTTTTCTGGCCTGCTCGCCGCGACCGGTCTCGGCGGCCAGCGCGGCCAGGTTGTTGTGCGCCCGGGCGATCCTGGACCGGTCGTGGCCCAGCGGCCGCTCGGCCACCCGGCGGGACAGCTCCCACGCCGCCGCGGCCGACCGCCGGTCGCCGTACCTGGCCGCGGCCAGCCCCAGATGGCTCGCGGCGTCGCTGAGTCGCTGCAGGTCATGGCCGGCCGCGTCGGGACCAGGCGCGGCCCGGCCGCCGGCGTCGGCGGTGAGGGCCTGCCAGAGCGAGACGGTCCTTGCGGCCTCTTTGACGCACCGCGCGTGCAGGGTGCCGGCCTCGAGCAGCACCCTGACCACGACGGCGCTGGCGTTCGCCTCGGCCCGCGGATCGGTATGCCGCCTGGCCACCGCGGCCAGCGCGATCTCACTGCTTTCCAGGTCCCGCGGCAAGGCCCCCGCGACCTGGGTCAGGTCACGCTCGAACCACAGCGCCGCTAGCCCGCGCGCGACCAGCTCGACCGGCCCTTCGCGATCGGCCAGGCAGGTCCGGAAGGTGACGTCGGACAGCCGGGAGGCGCTCTCCGCGACGCTCTGCTCGGCCAGGGTGGTGACCGATTCCGCGCCGGCCCGCAGGACCGGACGCAGGAAATCGAAGAAGACGTCGCACCGGCCGTGCCACGCCGCCGCGGCGACCCGGCCGTACGGGCCGTCCGGCCAGTCCGGTGGAGTCAGGCCCGTGCCCGTGGCCAGCTGCCGCTTCTCGGCGGTGGAGATGTCACCGATCCCATAGCCAACCTGGGTCATCAGCTGGTGCTCGGTCCGGTGGAACGCGACGATCGTGCTCAGCGCGGCGACCACGGCCGACCGGGCGGCGGTGACCGACTCGATGGGCTCGGACAGCGACCAGTCCGCCTGACCGGCGAACTCACTCCAGGCGTGCGCCGCGGCCAGCGCGACAAGCACCCGGCGGTTGTGCACCTCGTGGTAGAGCCATACCGCGGACCGGCCGGTCTGGCCGGGCAACTGGACGGCCGCGGCTACGTCGTCGGCCCGCAGGACGTGATAGGGCGTCTGCCGGAGTTTGGCGGCGGCGGCCGCCGCGATGGCCGCAAGCCTGGATTCCTGCGTCGCCATCGTGGCCTCCTCTCTCGGCTGACCTGGCCCGTTCCGCCCAGACCAAGGTCGTCATCATAGGCGGACTCTCGGGCCAGGCCTGCCCACATTTTTCCTCACTAAAGGCAATATGATGCTGATGGGTTAATTCAGGTATCACTTTGGCTCACGGACGGACGCCCGCGCAGGCATACCGGTGTTAACGGGGGCCTGACCTAGCTCGGTTCGGAGCCATGCGAATGCCGGATGGGTAGTGAGGTGCTCGGCCCGGGGGCGTACGCTCCCGGGCCGATGCAGGTCACAGCGGCCGCCGCCGGCACCTGGGCGGTGGCCGCGGGAAACGCGGCCGCGCGCGTGCCGGCCAGCCACGCCGAGGCCGACGCGTGGATCATCCGGGGCTGGGCCGACGTCGCGGTCGGCTGCCTCGCCCTGGCGGGCTTCGCGCATCACCTGGCCAAGCCGGACGATCTCGGCGCCTTCGGCGGACTGGACGAAGTCGTACGGCGGCTGCGTATCACCTCCGGTGGTCAGCATGCCGACCGGCTCCGCCGGCTGCGGCGGTTCGCCGGGCCCGTGCCGTTGTGGTACCCGGACGCCCGTCCCGTCAGCGGGCCGGTCCGCCGGGTCCGCGAGATCGCGTGGCGGGCCGCGCGGCTGCTCTCCTCGTTCGGTGAGCTGCTGCTGACCAAGGCGGCCACGCTCCCGCACCATCCGCCCTGCAAGCTGATCAGCGCCAGGCAGCTGGCCTGGGGCGTCCGCTACCGGCCCACACCCAGCAATGTGCACGTCACGCTGCGCCTGCCGGTGAGCCGCCGGCTCGCCCGGCGGACCTGGATGTGCCTGCCCGGGGTGCCCGGCGCGGGCACCGTGATCGCCGAGGTCCCGTCCACCGCGACCCCGATCGAGCAGCAGATCTGGCGCGGCATCCATGAGGGGGCGCACCTGGACCACCTCGCCTGGCTGGGCCGGTCAGGAGCCGGCCGGCCGGTGGCGCCAAGCCCTTGGGAATTCGGTGCTGGCTTGCTGGTCGCCGAGTCCTACGCGATGGCGGTCGAGATACTCGCCGCGGTGGAGTGCATCCTGGCCGGAGAGGGGCACGCGGTCAGGCAACTCGGGGCCGGCCTGATCGAGCGGGCCACCCGGCTGCCCGGTGGCGCCCGCCCCGCCGCCGAGTTCGCCGACCTGCCCACCCTGGCCGAGGTCTACCTGCTCGGGCCGCTCGAGGTCCTGATCGGCGGCGCGGCCGCCGACGCCCTGCCCGCCCAGATCCTCGAGCCATTGCGCGATCGGTGGCGGGCCGCGTGCGCGGCCTACCCTCCCGCCGCCACCTTCGGATCCGCCGCCGCGGCCCTGATCGGCCGGCCAGCGCCCCCGCTGTACCCCTAGAGCACACGCGCCTCAGGGCTCCCGCGCCACCTGAGAACTTTAGCGATGTAAAGCTTTCATAGATGGACATTGCTAATCTAGCTACATTAAACTCGTCCTGGTGCTCACGGACCCGGTAGGTTTTATCTCCTACCGTGCGTCCCAGGAGCGGATGAGGGGAGGGATCCGCAGGTCTGAGCGTTTCTTCGCGCGATGACCGGCTGCGGATCGAGCCTTGGGGGGCAGATGATTTCGGCGGCCGGTGGAGCTATCCCCGTAGTGACTCGCGGCTGGCCGTGCACATCCTCCCCCGCCTGGTTCACGACGGGTCGTCCGCGAGGTCGATGACTCCAGGTGGCGGCCGCCAAGGCCCTGACGGAGCCGGCCGCCACCTGGCTAACCCGCAGGGAGGGTCGGGATGACAGAAATCGCTCATCGCCCGGTACTGAACGGGCAAGGCCTGGATGTGGCGATCGAATACGCACGCGCGGCGCTGGCCGCCCTGCTCCGAGTTCCGGTCGGCGGCGACGGGGCCGCCCACCCGGACCCCGGGTCCTGTTGGGGCGACGGGCTCAGCTACCCGGGCCAGCGCCCCGCTGACCAGGGTGACAGGCCCGGCTACCTGACGATGATCGCCGATGCGCGCGCCCTGCTCGGAGTCCTGCTCGAGCATCGGCTGGCGGTGGCGGCGGGGCGGACCGGCGAGTGGGACCCCGCCGCGATCGCGGCCGTCCGCGCCGACCGCGATGAGGCCATCGCCGTGCACGCCGCGCTGCTCTACTGGCTGCAGGCCGATGATCCCGCGTGGCCCGGCGTGGCGATGACGGTTGGCAGGCTCAGCTATGACCGTTATCGCGACACCTGGCCGGATGCCGAGGCAGCCGACCCTGACGACCTTGACGCCGCGTGTGACCTGCTGCAGCGGGCCGCGTCGAGCGTCGAGGCCGACGAGCGGACGGTGCGATACCTGGTCCTGGCGCTGCGCGACCGGCATCGGCTGCTGGCCTGCCCGGCCGACACGAGGGCACTGATGATCTGGGGCGAGCGGCTCCTCGCCTTTCCCGGCGCGGCCGACCTGGCCCAGGCCGGGTCATAGGGTCCCGGGGGTTTCGGGGCGTTCCGCTTAACCGCCAGCGTGCGTTCCCGGCGCGGGCACGCCGATGGGACTGGGGTACGGCAGGATGCTCGCGCAGGCCAGCGCGAGCGGTGTGAGCGCCGCCACGACGTCCGCGGTGGCCTCGGGGCCCAGGCGAGTCCAGGGCCGCGCCGCGGCGTGGTCCGTGGCATCCTCGACCGCCGCGTGCGCGGCCCGGCCTGCGCTGGTCAGTTCGCCGGCCGCGGTGACCAAGCCGCGGTCGGCCAGCCTGCCGAGCGCCTCCTCCCACTCCTGGTCGGTCCAGCCCCGCACCGGCTGCATGTCCTCCCGCCGCAGGTCCAGGCAGCACCGCAGGGCCAACGCCTCGCAGCCGTCGATGTCCGCCGCCGTCAAGGCGGCGGAATGCCCGTCACCGCGGTGCTCACGCAGCACGGTGGCTGCCTGCCAGAGCCGGGCCAGACCCGCGGATCCGCGGTCGGGAACCGGCAGCGCGGCATTGGCCGCGGCCAGCACCCGGCCCGCGCAGTCCAGCGGCCCGGCCGCCCGCCAGAGCAGGTCGGCGGCCGCCGTCACCTCGGATTCCCGCCCGCCGAGCAGGCCGCCGAGCGCTTCGACGGCACCAGACACGCGGGTTCGCAGGGCCTGTTCCGGGGTGATCAGCTCCCAGACCCCGGGGATCGCGCGGGCCACGAAAGCAGGCGCGAAGGTGTAGAACGAGGCGGTCACCACGGCGGTGCCCGCCGGCCCGAGCGGAGCCGCCCGCCCGGCGAAGTAACCTCGCCAGAACCCGCGCAAGCCCGCCTGCTCGTAGGCCGACCGCGCCGCGGGGGCGAAGTAAGTCACCGCGTGGATGGGCTCGAACAGGGTCCATAGCGACCGAGCCGCATGCGTCGTGTCCGCCACAACCGCCCCTTTTCGCTAAGCTCAGGGAACCTCCATGGTACGTATCCTGGCAGGATAACCCTGGGCGGGCTGTTACCTGTGGGGCGGAGTTGTTGCCCTTAAGCCGGGTAAGAGGTTGGTTATGCGGATCGACCCGGCGAAAGCCGACCGGAGGACTGACGCCGGCCTCGACACGAGCCGAGGATGGCGGAGAAGGTGGCGGAGCTGGCGGAGCTGGCTGCCCTTCCTGGTCAAGCCCCTGCGCCGCGGCATCGTCCTGTTCATCATCGCCCTCGTCATCGAGTACCTGGTGGTGCCGGAACTGGTCGGGGCGAGCAAGGACCTGTCCCTGCTCGGCCGGGTGAACGTCGGCTGGCTGATCGCCGGGGTGGCCACCGAGGCCCTCTCGCTTTTCTGTTACGGCCTGCTGACCAGGGCCGTCCTGCCGCCGTCCGGTCCGGAGGATCCACCGCGGCCCGGCCTGTCCCGGCTGTTCCGCATCGACCTGGCCGCTGCCGCGATCGCGCACGTCATCCCGGCCGGGACGCTGGGCAGCGCGGGGATCGGCTACCGCCTGTTCACCGCGGAGGGGATCAAGGGCAACGACGCCGGGGTGATGATGGCGACCAAGGGCCTGGGATCCACCGTGGTGCTGAACGTGCTGCTGTGGCTGTCGCTCGTGGTCTCCATTCCGCTGGCGGGTTTCCACCCGATCTACGTGACCGTGGCCATCATCGGCGCGCTGATTCTGCTCGCCGTCGGGGCCCTGGTCTTCGGCATCACCCACGAGGTCGGGCGCGCGGCCCGCATCCTGCACGCCATCGGCGACCGGATTCCTGGCCTGACCGGGGAGCGCCTGGAACAGGCCTTGCGCGAAGCCGCGACGTCCCTGTCCGCACTGGCCCGTGACCGGCGCACCATGTTCTGGTCGCTGACCTGGGCCTCGCTTAACTGGCTGCTTGATGCCGCGTCGCTGTGGTGCTTCGTGGCCGCCTTCGGCCGGTTCGTCAACCCGGTTGAGCTGTTCGCCGCCTACGGGATCGCCAACGTGGCGGGCGCGCTGCCCATAACGCCGGCCGGCCTGGGCGTGGTCGATTCGGTGGCGCCGCTGCTGCTTGTCAGCTTTGGCGTCACCCGGAGCGTGGCCACGCTGGGCGTCCTGGGGTGGCGGCTGGTGAACTTCTGGCTGCCGATCCCGGCCGGCGCCGCCGCCTATATCTCGCTGAAGGTGCCGCGAGGCGCCGGGCTGGCGGCCATGCGAGCCGCCGTGTCGACCATGCTGACGCACAACGGCCAGCCACCCTCGACCCCTGAACCGGCCGACAGCCCTCTTCTGGCCGACGGCCCAAGCGCCGATAAGCCGTCAGATGACGATTAGCGCCTAGCTCAAGCGAATGGTCGCATCCGGGTATCGCGCGGGATCGAATAACTTAAACTTTCTTCCGTCCCCACCCATCCGATCTGCCCTTGGCTCCGAAGGTGTCATATGAACCCGAGCGACTCGGACGCGTCCCGGTTCAGATCTGCGGCTACGGATAGGAGGGGAGAGCGGGACCTCAACGACCTGCTCGTCCACGTGGCGCGGGGCGACACGGAAGCGTTCGAGGCGGTGTACGACCGGCTGGTCGGCCCCGTATACGGCGTGATCCGCAGGGTTCTTCGGGATCCGTCCCAGTCCGAGGAGGTCGCCCAGGAGGTCCTTCTCGAAGTGTGGCGGACCGCCGCGAGGTTCGATCCGGCCATGGGTGGCGCGGCGACGTGGGTGATGACCATCGCTCACCGTCGCGCCATCGACCGGGTCAGGTCCACGATGGCGGCAACCGAGCGAGAGCACCGGATGGCCGAGGTCGATACGCCACATGACGAGGTCGCTGAGGCGGTGGAGGCGAGCCTGGACCGGGAGCGAGTGCAGCGCTGCCTAGCCGGGCTGACCGAGATCCAGCGCGAATCGATCACCTTGGCCTATTACGGCGGCCACAGCTACCGCCAGGTGGCCGAATTGCTTAACGTCACGCTCGGCGCGATAAAAACGCGAATCCGGGACGGCCTGATCCGGATGCGCGATTGCCTGGGGGTGAGCTAGTGAAGATCCTCCGCCATGATCTGCACTCCCTGACCGGTGCCTACGCGCTCGACGCCATCGAGGGCGGGGCCGAGTTCGAACGGTTCACCCGGCACCTGAGCCGGTGCCCGTCCTGCGCCAGCGAACTCCGCGAATTCCGCGAAGTGGCGACCTCGCTGGCCTTCGCCGCCGCCACCGCACCGCCGCCCGGGCTGCGCGCCCGGGTGCTGACGGCGGCCACGGCCGTCCGTCAGCTTCCGCCCGAGGTCAAGACCCACGCCCGGCCGCGCCGCGCCCGGGTCTGGGTGCCATGGGTGCCGTGGCTTTCCGGCGCCATCGCCACCGCCGCCATCGCGGTCGCGGTGTTTTTCGGCTTCGCGCAGGCCCATACCCAGCAGGAACTGACCCAGGCTCGAGCTCAGAACCAGGCCATCGCGCTGGTGTTGTCGGCGCCGCAGGTCAAGCTGCTCACCCACACCACGACGGCCGGCGGCGTGGCCACCGTGGTCGTGGCCGCCGGCCGGCATCAGATGGTGGTCATCACGAGCGGGCTGCCTGCCTTGCCCGCGGGAAAGGTCTACCAGCTCTGGTTCATTGGTCCGGAGAAGACCGTGTCCGCGGGCCTGCTGCCCTCGGCCACCTCCGGACAGACCGCGCCCGTGCTGGCGTCCGGGGTCGTGCATGGCGACAAGCTCGGTCTCACCGTCGAGCCCGCCCCGGGAAGCACCCAGCCCACCACCACGCCCATCTTGGATCTAGCCCTACCCGTCTAGCCCTGCCTATCTATGTGAGCCCCGTGCTGCACGCCCGTGCTGCCCCGCTCCCGCTCGCAGGGCCCGAACCGCCGCACCCCAGCCGCAGTCCTCGCCAACCCCGCCTCTCCCCGCACCCGCAACCCACCCGTCACAATGGTCGAAAAAGATCGCGGAATATTCGTCTTACCTGGATAGTTTGGTACCCTATCGGGTACCAAACTATCCGCGGGAGCCCGATCTTCCACGCGAAACCGGCGGCCCGGCCCGCACTACGCCGGGCCGGACCCTGCACGGCATACACCTCGCACCACCACCCCCAGCCGCCACCGCGCCACCAGCACGACCGCGACGGACCCGGCTCCGGGGCCCGACCAGCGAACCCCCGCACCAGCAACGGACCATCGTCGTGGCCGGCCCCGGGGCCAACCCCCCGGCCTACTTTGGCCAGCGGCAGCTGGTGACCTGGCCGCCGGTGATGACGACGGTGGCGGCGGTGTGGTGCTCGTCGCGCCAGATCGTGTACCGCCCCGCGACCAGGCTCGGGTAGACCGCCGCGTACGTGGTCGCGTTCGCCATCGGTCGCTCCCGCACCTGGGAGTGCGTGCGCTGCGCACCGGGCTCGTCCCGGCTGATCTCGATCTCCACGCCGTCTAGCTCGGCCGGCGTATAGAGGATCAGGGCACCGACGTCAGCGCCGAGATCAAGGACGACGGTGCCGGGGCCGGTAGGACCGGCCGATCTCTCGGTCATGCTGCGCTCCCTTTCACGACACCCCGGCGAGTGCCACCAAGCCGATGGCCCTGCCGGGGCGCCGCTGCGATCAAGCCAATGCGATCAAGCCGCCGCGATCAGAAGCCCGCGGGCGGGGTCGGCGGGGTGGCGTCCGGGGTGTAGTACCCGCTGTACGGAACCCCCAGGTAAGGGAACACGCCGAGATACGGCGAGCTGACGTCGGCGGAGGTGAGCCCGTCGGTGATCGCACCCGCGGCCGCGTCTGGCGTGTAGCTCGGGTCGACCAGCGGGTAGGTAGCTCCGGCGATCGCCCGGAGTTCGACCGTGACGACGTCGTCGGCGACCCGGCGCCCGTTCGGGAAGCCCGCCGGATCGCCGCCGACCAGGCCGAGGTTGTTCGGACTCTCGGTCGGCGGGACGGAGGTGTTCAGCCGGAGCATGTCGGCGAGCACCGGCCCGGTGTAGTTGGTGAATCCGGAGACGATGCCGGTGGGGATGCCGGTGAGCAGGATCGCCTCCAGGTCGGCCCGGGCCGTCCCGGCACTGTCCAGCGCGGCCAGGTTGGGGAACACGCCTGGGTACAACACCGGCAGCAGTCCCGCCAGTTCGGGATGGGCGACGTAGTCCGCGAACTGCTTGTCGGCCGAAGGCGGCAGCGAGTTCCACAGGTCTTTCTTGCCCATCGGGTTGATGACCTCGTTGAACAGCGGGTTGCCGAGCCTCGACACCTGCCGCCACGGCCCGCTGTACGCGTTCCTGCCCTGGTCGGCGTCCCACATCATGGCCGACTGGCGGTACGCCGCGGTCCATACGCCGATGGTCGGGTGACCGTGCGTGGTCAGCGCCGAGATCGGCACCTGGATCGCGATGGAGTGCACGTTCAGGTCGTTGGTGTCGTTCACGCCGGGCGCCGCGGCCAGGAAGGGCAGCCCGAACGTGGTGTGGTCCTGCTCGAAGGGCCGCAGGTTGCCCAGGTCGAAAATCGCGCCCAGGTCGACGTAGAAGCCCTCGGCCCGCTGCCCGGCGAACACGGTTATCCCGTGGCCCAGATTGTGGACGGCCTCGGCGGCCAGCGCCGGGTAGTCCGGCGTGGACAGCGGCCCGATGTTGCACGGCGGGCAGGCCAGGTTGGTGCCGAGCGACTTTTGCGACCAGCCGGTCACCATGGTGACGTCGTAGAACTGGCGGCGGTTGAAGGACGAGCTGCTGATCGACGTGATCGGGCCCGTGTTGTACAGGAAGGTGTTCTCGTCTTGCACCTCGGTCGTGAAGCGGAACTCGAAGGAGAGGTCCGCCTCGCCGTTGCCGGTGTTGTCGATGTGGATGGCGTAGAGGACGTCGTCGCCGAACTCGTAGAAGTTCGGGCCGCCGGCCGGCTCTTGCAGCGGGATGTAGTTGGCGATCAGCGTGACCGTGCTTGGCTTATCCGGGCTGACAAACGCGTACACGTCGGTACTATCGGCCACCGGGTCCTTGGAGATTTCCGGCGCCTCGCGATGCGATGACATTCAATTACCTCACTGGTTCGAAGCTGGTTCGAAACTGGCTCGAATGGGCGGTGGCGGGTATTAACTGATGACCCTGGCGATCCGGGCGGCGAGGTCCTTGTCGCGCAGCCGGGTCTTGCTCGTCCCGGAGAAGACCTCGATGTCGCCGGACTTGGCGTCGCGGACGTGCACCATGATCGCCCCGGCGGGTGCCGCCGCAGAGCCCTCCGCCGCAGAGCCCTCCGCCGCAGAGCCCTTCGACGTGGGGCCCTCCGACCCGGCCGGCCGGCTGGTGGTGGCGGCGAAGGCCGGGCTCGCGGCCGTTCCGATGGCACTGACGGCGAGACCGGCGGCACCGGCTGTGGCCGCTCCCTGGAGCAGGGACCGCACGCTTGGCATCCTGACTTGGCATGACAATCCTTTCCGTGGCTGGTTGGCATGCGCTCGCCGACGGCGAAGGCCACGCCGAACATGGTGGACGGAACGTGATCGAGATAACTACTTATAGTGTTGACAGATGAGCATAGCGTTATCGTGATCTTGGGGCTGAGTTTTGCCTTCCGGCCCGGCCGCGAACTCCTGACAACCCCCCGACAGCCCCCTGACACCCCCTGACCTGGCCGGACCGAGGTGCCATACGCCCCGTGGTTCAGCGGGGCCCGCGGCCTTGGCTGGCCTGAAGGATCTCCGGTCACGCCGTTGTTTCGCGACGGGCGGCCGTGCGGATGGGCCGGGAGCAAAAGATATTCGGTAACGGTTTGGGGTTACCGGACATTAAGGAAGTATTACGGCGTTCAGGCATAAAATCCGGCACGGCTGGATAAGCCGCCGTCCCACGGCGCCCAGCCTTACCTGATCCCCAGCGACAGTTCGTTCGCCAGTCCCGACTGCACAGCAGCCACCGCCCGGAACGCTTCCCTGA
>JBEKGC010000031.1:0-28035 GCA_050013055.1 Streptosporangiaceae bacterium | reverse complement strand
AGGGTGGCGTCGAGGATGAGGGCGACGATCATGCCGACGCCGAGCATCTTGATGAAGGTGATGCTGGATAGGGAGAACAGGCCGATCACGATGATCAGCAGCAGCGCGGCGCTGGTGATGACGCCGCCGGTGCGCTGCAGGCCGCTGGCGATCGCGGTGGTGTTGTCGCCGGTGATGTCGTAGCGCTCGCGGATCCGCGAGAGCAGGAACACCTCATAGTCCATGGACAGCCCGAACATGATCGCGAACATCAGGATCGGGATGGTGGGACTGATCGTGCCGTTGGGGGTGAAGCCCAGCAGACCGGATAGGTGCCCGTCCTGGAAGATCCAGGTCACGACGCCGTACATCGCGGACAGCGACAAGATGTTCATCACGATCGCCTGCAGCGGCAGGATCAGTGATCCGAACGCGAGGAACAGCAGCAGGAACGTGGCCAGGACGAGGGTCAGGGCCATCCACGGCAAGGTCTGGCCGAGGCTGGACAGCTCATCGGCCAGCGCGGCGGTCTGCCCGCCCGTAGACACGGTGGCGCCGGGAGGTGCCGTCACGTCACGGACGGTCCCGGCGATGGCCCGGGCCTGCGGGGTGTAAGGGCCGGGGCCGTAGGTCATGTCGACCCGGGCGATGTCGCCGCGGACGCCGGTGACCTGCGCGGCGGTGATGCCGGGGACGTGGTCCAGGCGGCTGACGTACGCGGTCAGTCCGGCGGCGCGGGCCGGCGAGCCGGCGATGGCGCCGGGGAACTGGACGATGGCCTCGATCGGAGCGGTCGGGTTGCCGGGAAAGTCGGTGGTCAGCGCGTCGGTGACGATGCGGGGCGCGGCGCTGGCGGGCAGCGCGGTGGCGTCGACGCCGCCCCAGACGACGTGCAGGAACGGTGAGCCGAGGCCGAGCACGACCAGCACGATCGGGACCGCGTACAGGACGGGACGGCGCATCACGCTGTGCGCGAGCCGGTACCAGCCGCCGCTGGCCTCGGCGGCGGGCGGGCGCTGCACCGAGCGGCGGATCCGCAGCGAGTTGACCTTCGGGCCGAGGACGGCCAGCAGCGCGGGCAGCACGGTCAGCGCGGCGATCATGTCGACCAGCACGGTGGCGACGCCGCCGTAGCCGATGGAGCGCAGGATGGTCTCGGGGAACAGCATCAGGCTGGCCAGCACGATGGCGACGGTGACGCCGGAGACCAGGACGGTGCGCCCGGCGGTGGCTACGGTGCGGGCGACCGCGTCCTCGACCGTGCCTTCCTTATGCAGTTCCTCGCGGAACCTGGTGACCAGGAACAGCCCGTAGTCGATGCCCAGCCCGAGGCCGAGGATGGTGGTGATGTTCAGGGAGAACACCGAGACGCCGGTGATCAGGGTGAGCAGCCGCAGCGCGGTGAACGAGCCCAGGATCCCCAGGGCGCCGATGGCCAGCGGCATGCAGGCCGCGGTCAGGCTGCCAAAGATCACCAGCAGCAGGATCGCCAAGATGGGGAACGACAGCCCCTCGGCCCGGGTGATGTTGGCCGTGGTCTGCTGGTCGATCGTTTCGTCAGTGGGGACGGCCCCGCCGACCTGGCTGGTCAGGCCGGGCGCGGCGAGCTGGGCCTTGATCGCGTCATAGCTGGTTTGCCGCGCGGTGTCGCCGGAGCCCGCCAGCTCGATGACGGCGTAGGTCTGATGGCCGCTGGCGCTGACGAACTGCCTGGAGCCGGTCGACCAGTAGCTGGCGGACGACTCGACCTGGCGGCTTGGCAGCGCGGCCAGGGTAGTGGTGACGGCGGACCGGAACGCCGGGGCGGCCGTGGTGAGGGTCTGGCTGGAGTACAGCACGACCACGTCCCCGGTGTCACGGCCGAAGGCTTGCGTGGCCAGGTTGGCTTCGTGCTGGCTCTGGCTGTTCGGGGCGTCGAACCCGCCGGCCGTCTGGACCGCGCCGAAGATGGATGTTCCCCACAGCGCGCCGAGCCCCGCGACGAGCAGCGCCACGACTAGGATCAGCCGCCTGCGCCGGTAGGCGGTGCGGCCCCACCTTTCGAATATGGAATGGCTGGCGGCAGCCCGGATCTGACTCATGACTTTCCTTTCTCACAGCAGTAGCGAATAACTTCTAGAGTTTTGCTCAATTCATATCCGTGCAGGTTTCCTCGAGCGCTTTGAGTAGCTCGAGCACGCCGGAGAATGACTTCCAGGCGTCGGTGCCGTCAGCGCGTATTCGTCCCTCAAATCGTCCGTCCGCAGTCCGGTCGATATCGAGGAGAAGGCGAATCGTTTGCCTCGGTGTTGGTGAGGCGTCCATGCTTGACAGTTAACGCGGGCGGCGCGGAAATGTCCCCAGGGTGTGACCCTAGGTTCGACCCTGTGTTTTCAGTGCAGCAGCGCGGCCAGCGCGCGGCGGGAGGTGATGTCCAGCTTGATGTAGCTGTTGCGGAGGTGGTACTCGACCGTCTTCACCGACACGTACAGCTCGCTGGCCACCTCGCGGTTGGTCAGCCCGGCGGCGACCAGCCGGGCCACGGCCAGCTCGGCGCGGCTGAGCCCGAGCAGCTCAGCGGGACTGCTGGTCGCCGCGGTCACCTGCAGGGCAGCCAGTTCCGCGGCGCAGGCCCGCAGGTAGGGGTCGGCTCCCAGGTCGGAGAAGAGGCGGTGGGCTTTTTCGAGCTGCGCCACCGCGGCCGGCCGGTGCTGCGCCGCCGCCAGGCGACGGCCGTCGTCGAGGCTCAGCCGGGCGTGTTCGAACGGCATCGGTACGTCCGGCTCGATCTCGCGGGCCCGGGTGAACGCCGCTTCCGCCCGGGCCGTATCCCCGCTCGCCACGGCCAGGTTGCCCCGGCCGCGGGCCAGCGTCAGGGCGGCCGACGCCAGCCCGGCCGGGGGAATGGCGGCCTCGAGTTCGCCGAGCCTGGTCTCGGCGTCGTCAAGCCGGCCCAAGCCGATCAGCGCGTCCGCCTCGATGCCTCTCCAGTTGAAGATGCCCGGGCGGCCCCCGGCGCCGGCCAGCCCGGTGCCGCGCACCGGCTCGGTCGCGCGCAGGACCCCGGCCAGGTCACCGCGCGCATGGGCCAGTGCGGCGGCGGCCGTCGCCGCGCTGGCCACGGCGTACACCACGGGAAGCCGCTCAGCCGCGGCCCGGGCCGCGTTAACGTGGGCCTGCGCGGGCTGCCACTGGCCGCGGCAGGCGAGGACCTGGGCGGCCCGTGCGTGCGCTCGCGCGAGGTCAAGCGGACGATCGGTGTCTTGCGCCCACGCCGTCGCCAGCTGGGCGTGCGTGAGGGCCGCGTCCCAGTCGCCCCGGCGGAAGTAGGCGTCGCTGAGGTGAGCCAGGCACGGACCCGGGTAGCTGGACGGCAGACCCGTGCCCAGCCGGGCCGCCGCGACGCCGAGGTCCGCGATGGCCCCGGGCAGGTCATCGCTGTATACCTTGAGCATGCCCCGCATGATGAGGGCGTCGGTCTCAGAAATCGGTACTTCGTTCCCTGACGCGGGCAGGAATCCGAGCACCGCCAGCCCCTCGGGGCTGCGGCCGGCCGAAGCGAACGCGTATGCCTGCGCGGTGTAGGCCATGGCCCGCAGCGCCGAACCGGGAACGCTGCCGCCTACCGCTCGGTCCGCCCAGATCAGCGCCTGATCCGGGCGGCCAGACATGACCATCAAGTTGGCCAGGGACGTCGCGGCCCGCGCTCCGATCTCACCTTCGGTCGCCGGATCGTGGGCCTGCCAGGCGGCGAGCAGGCGAGCCTCGGCGTTCGGCGCCCCGGTGAACACGCCCAGCAGCCCGGTCACGGCGTCGCGGCGAGCGCTGGAGTCCTGACAGGAGGCCAGGACTCGCGCCGCCGCGGTGGTGTCCGCGGCGTTGAGCAGGATGACGGCGGCGTCGAGCAGCCGGCGTTCCCTGTCCGGCGCGGCTGAGGACAGCGCGGCCGCCTGTTCCAGCGCCCATGCCGCGGCGCCCAGGTCGCCGGTGGCCACGGTGGCCAGGGCTGAGGCTTCGAGTTCACCCGCCAGCGCTTCGTCGGGACCCAGCGACGCCGCGGCCCGGTGGGCCAGCCGCGCGCGGCCGGCCGCGGTCTCGGCCGCCCGCCCGTGCAGTTCTCGCCGGCTCGTCGGAGGAAGATCGGCGTAGATGGCGGCCCGGTACAACGGGTGGGTAAAGGTCAGCTCGGGCGCCGAAGCGCCCTCGGCCAGCAGTCCGGCGGCCACCGCCGCATCCACCTCGCTGCGCGCGTCCGGCAACCGGGCGACCGACGCGATCGCCGACATCGGCGCGTGCTGCCCCAGCACGGACGCTGCCGCCAGGAAGGACTGAGCTGAAGCCGGGAGCGATGCCACCCGGGCGAGGATCACCGCGGACAGGTCCCGCGGCGCCGGCAGTCCGCGATCGGTGGCCGCGCTCAGGCGCGCGATGCCGATCTCGTCGAGCAAGGCCCGGCAGTACAGCACGTTGCCTTCGGTATGGGCCGCCAGCCGGGACGCCCCGCGCCGGGAAAGTACCCCCAGCCCCAGCGCGCGGGCCAGCTCGCTGAGATCACCCGCGGTCAGCCCGCCCAGGCGGATCCGGGTGACACGCGAATCCCCGCTCAGGAAACGCGCCCAGCCGGGGTCGGCCAGCCCGCCGACCCGCGTCGACACGACGGCCAGCACCTTGTCCGCCCGCAGCCGCCGCAAGGCAAACAACACCGCCCGCGATGACGGCCGGTCAGCCCACTGCAGATCGTCGATGGCGAGCACGACGACCTGACCACCAGCTTGCCGCCGGTCGAGCAGGTCAAGCAGCTGGGCTCCGGCGGCCATCGGATCCGTCCCGGGCTCGGTCAAGGTCCCTGGCTGCAGCTGATCGATGATCCCGTAGGAGAGCAGCGTCTCGGCCTCGTCTCCGCTCACCTCGAGCACGGCAGCGTTCGGCAGCGAACCGAGGAACACCGACAGCAGAGTCGACTTCCCCCCGCCTGCCTCGCCTTCCACGTAGACCACCTGCGGATGGCCCAGCTCAGCGGCGGCCAGCCGGTCAGCAAGGATGCGCAGCTCGCGCTGCCGTCCGACGAAGCCGGGCGGAATGCTCGTAGCCGTCGTCGACCATCTCCTGAAGGGGTGCCCGCTAGCGCCCGGAAGGTCGGCCGTCGCCAGTCAGAGCTGAGGCGAACCTTCTCATGTTACCGTGGGCCCTATCAGGCGATTCGCATGACTGCTGAGCACGACCCCGTTCGGTGGGGCATGCTTACCGTCGTCAGCCTGGGCGTCATCGCGCTCACGCTGAACTGGTTCGACGTCGCCACGGCCTTCCCGCTCATCGGCGCGGAGTTCAAGGTGGGGCTCGGGCCGCTGAGCTACCTCATCTCGCTCTACATCGTCGGCTACGGGCTCGCTCACATTCCAGGCGGAATGCTCGCCACGGCGATCGGCATGAAGCAGACTCTGGTGCTCGGGCTGGCCGTGCAGGGATTAGCCGGGATCATGTCCGGGCTGTCGTACAGCTACGCCGAACTCGCCTTCTTCCGGGTGGTCAGCGGCATCGGCGGGTCGGTGTTCATCGCCGTCGGGACCGCCGCCGTGGTCCTCTGGTTCCGCGACAAAGACGTCACGCTCGCGCTCGGGATTACCGGCGGCGCCGTCTTCAGCGCCGGGGCCGCCGTGGCCCTTTATGTCTGGCTGTACGTCCAGCGCGCGACGAGCTGGCACACGTCGCTGATCCTGGCCGGTGTCTTCGAGCTACTCGTCATGATCGCGACCCTCGTGGCCTTCCGGGTCCCGGCGGACGACCGGTCGGCTGGCCGCGCCAGGTTCGATCGTGCCGCCTTGCGGGCCACGCTCGCGAGCAGCGATCTATGGATCTACGGCCTCGCGCTTTTCGGCGGATACGGTGCGTACTTCACCACCTCCCAGCTGTTCAGCGAGCACGTGACGCTCGACAGGCACTTCGACCCGTCGGCCGGCGGACTGCTGTCCGCGCTCATCGCGCTGGCCGGCATCCCCGGCAGCTTGCTCGGCGGCTACTGGGCCGACCGCAGCGCGAACCTGCGGATGTTCGTGGTCGGACCGCTCGTCGTCGTCGCCGCGCTGCTGGCCCTCATCCCGGTGGCGCCGGCCAGAGCGCTGTGGGTGCTCGGGATCGGAATCGGCTTCTTCCTCATTTTCGGCTTCGCCGCCTGGCTGGCGGTGCCCGCCCGGGTCTGCGACATCGCCCCCCGGTACATCGGGACGGCAACCGGTCTGATGCTCACGCTGGCCGCGGTGGGCGGCTTCTTCATCCCCATTATCTTCGGGCATCTCGTGCCCCATTCGAGCTTCGATACCGGCTGGGTCTTTCTCGCCGTCGTGTCCTTCGCATGTGCCCTGCTCGGGCTGACCGGACGCAACCCGGCCACCGCCCCGAAACGCCCAGGCACGGGCACGCTAGGGCCGCATCAATCGGCCCTGTGGTACCCATGAGCCCCGTGAGCCCCCGTCCTGCACGCCCGTGCTGCCCCGCTCCCGCTCGCGAGGCGCCACGATGTTCCGTTCATTGTCGTTCCCGTGCCCTAGGCCGACGGTGAACACCGGCCCGCGCGACGGCTCACGACCGAGGCGGCGGTCACGCCCTGAACGCCCGAAGCGCCGCACGCCAGCCGCCACCCCATCGCCACTCCCGTCGCTCCCCGCACCCGCAACCCACCCGTCACGACCATCGAAAAAAATCGTGGAATATTCGACTCACCTGGAAACTTTGGTACCCTATCGGGTACCAAACTATCCGCAGGAGCCCGATCTTCCACGCTGTCGCAGAGCTATCCGGCGACCCGCCGCCAGCTGCCCCGTACACACGCCCCGCCCCCCTCACCAGAACCTCCCGCGCCAACCCCGCTCGCCCCGTCAGCGATTGTGGATCGTTACCGCCGAAATTAGGAGCTAATTATCCACAATCCCTGGCCTGCGACCCCCCGCCCTCGTCCGGGCGGCGCGGCATGCGCGCGGGAAGGCCGCCACGGCTCCACTCTTGACCCAGGACGCCCAGGAGTCACGCGAGAGCCTCGAGGGGATGACGGAATTGTCCGCCAGCCAGCCGAGATACGGACAGCGCGCGAGACGGTCAGGGTTCCGCTGACTCTAGGAGTTCCTCGAGGATCTGGATCGCGCCGATGATGCGGTGCAGGGTCTGGCGCAGCTCGGCGGCCCGGCCTTCTAGCTCGGCGAGTACCTGCTGGCCCTTCTGCTGTTCGTCGCGCAGCTCGATGATCCGCTTCTCGGCCAGCTCCCGCATCATGACGACGCTCCGATAGCCGCGCGCAGCTCGCCGACTTCGGCGGACAGTTCCTTCAGCGCCTCGGCCAGCAGCGCGGTGAGGTGCTGATAGCGGATGTGCTTGTACCCATTGACCTCGTGCACCAATTCGGGCAGCACCGCCTCGACGTCCTGCGCGACCAGGCCGAGGCGGTCGCCGTCCAGCGCCGCCAGCGCCTCGTCCCGCTCCTCCCGCCTGGCCGCCGCATGCTCGGCGGGAGTGGCACCGGGCCCGGCACACACGGTGTCCTCGATGTCGCTGGTCAAATACCTCAGCCCTTCCTCGCCCCACCGGTACCGCACCGCCTGGAGCCGCCTGACCAGGCCCATGGCGTTACTGACCGGCCGCAGGTCGGTCTTCAGCCGCAGGTCGGACGGGCCGTTGGTGTTGTTGAAGAAGGCCCACAACTGGCCGCCGAGGCCAGATGTCTGCCCGGCGAAATCTGACCAGTGGTCGCCCGTTCGGATGACGAAGTGGCCGCCGATGTACGTGGCCCCCTGGAGATACGTCGATCCGCTCACGTTCAGCGCCATACCGTTCGGCGTGAACGTGCCGATGCCCACCGAGCCATCGTTCAGCACCGCGAACCGCCACTCGTTGTTTGACCAGAACCCGATGTTCGAACCGAACCCGCCGACGAACCTGTCTCCGGATACCCAGAGCCCGCCGTTGGTGCTGTTCGACTTCATCCGCCCGTTGACCAGCAGGTCGACGTTCGTGTCACCTGCGCCGACCACCTCCAGGCGAGCACCGGGCGTCCCGGTGCCGATGCCGACGTTCCCGTCACCCCGCACGCAGAACTTGTTGGCTCCCCCCGGGCCGGCGCCGGCGTCACGCATGTTCAGGAAGTAGCTGGCCGCCGAGTTGGCCCCGGTGTTGAACGACTGCACATCGATCTGCAGCGCGGTAAACGGCGACCCGGACGCCGGGGCGAGGACGTGCAGCGGGCTGGTCGGCGCCGCGGCGCCCAGGCCGACGCCCACGTTGCCGTTCGGCGCCACGGTGAGCCGCCACGCGTTGTTGTTCCAGAGCCCGAGGGTGTTGCCGAACCCGCCGACGAAGCGATCCGTCGACACCCAGAGCCCGCCGTCGTTGCTGTTCGACCGTATCCGCCCGTTGACCAGCACGTCGACGTTCGTGCCGCCGCCGCCGGCCACCTCCAGCCGGGCGCCCGGCGAGCCGAGACCGGACCCGATGCCGACGTTGCCGTTCGGCATCACCTGGAGCTGCCACTGGCCGCCGGTGTAGAACCCGACGTTCGAGCCGGCGCCGCCGCCGATGAACCGGTCCCCCGACACCCAGAGCCCGCCGTCGTTGCTGTTCGACTTCAGCCGCCCGTTGACCAGCAAGTCGATGGTCGTGCCACCGCCGCCGACCACCTCGAGGCGGGCACCAGGCGTCCCTGTGTTGATGCCGACGTTCCCGTCGCCCCGGACGCAGAAACGGTTGGCCCCGCCCGCGCCTGCGCCGGCGTCGCGCATGTTCAGGTAGTAGCTGGCCGTCAGGTTAGGCGCGTCCACGAACGACTGCGCGTCGATCTGGAGCGCGGTGAACGGCGACCCGGACGGCGGGGCGCTGACGGTCAGCGGGCCGCCCATGCGCACCGTGCCGGCGCTAGTGGCCTGCAACGCGGCCGGATCGGTGCCCGGTCCTGGCAGCAGCACCCCCGAGTACGAACGCACCGTGCTGTCGATCGTGACCCGGCCTGCGCCGTCCACCGACAGCGTCGCCAGCAGCACCGGCGGCGAGGTGCCCGGCCACTGGCTGCCCGGCGCCAGCGCGGTGAGCGCCGGGCGTTCCAGCCACCGGGTGAAGTCCGAACTGCCCGCCACCGTCTGCGGGTCCTCGGCGCTGACCAGGTAGCTGAGGTAAAGCTGCACGCCCTGCTTGTCGTTGAACGTGGCGGCGGGCAGGTCCACGTTCGTGGCCTGGGCCAAGGCGAGCTGCCAGCCGTTGGCGTCGATCGCCGTCCCGGCGGCGACGGTCACCTGGTTCGGCGCGCCCGAGGTGACGCCCAGGCCCTCGGCGACCCCGGGCCCGTGCAGCAGCCGGTTGATCCTGTGCTCGCGGTCGAGCTGGTAATCCTGCTCGTCGATGAAATCCTGGTCCTGAAGGAACTGCCCGTCGAAGTACCTGACCCGCTTCTCCACCACAGCGGGCAGGACGTAATCGGCCATTGTGCTCCCCTTTACAGTGTCGGGATCGTCGTGCCGAGCAGGGTGTTGTGGCCGAGGATCAGCAGCGGCCAGCCCGTCTGCTTGTTCAGCTCCAGCGACACCAGCCGCATCGTCGGGACAGCGAGCTGGAGCGCGTAGTAGGTGTGCGCGGGCTTTTCCTGGTCGATGATGGCGCGGGCGATCTGCTGCTTGGTCCGCAGCAGCTTCGGGTCCGCCACGCTCAGCGTGAGCCGCACCTCGAAGAAGAACGGCAGGGCGTCGAACGTGTCGAAGATCTCGACCTTCTCGCCGGTGTACAGCGTGAGCATCTGCTGCATCCCGTCCGGGGTGCCGCGCAGCTGGTACAGCGGAACGATCTTCGCGATGAAGTCCCGTTGGGTGGCCTCGTCCCAGTCGGCGCGCAAGGTGAGCGCGACCCACCCGGCCAGCCAGGTCAGGAACTCCTCGCCGGTCGTCTCCGGGTCGAAGTACTCCGGCAGGGTGCTGATGACCGTTTCCAGCCCTGGGGTACCCGGCGTCCCGCTCAGCACCGTCTCAAACGCGAGCAGGAACTGCCCCGCGAACGGGTCCTGCCGGAAGATCGCCGGCAGGTAGTCGAGGTAGCTGCTCTGTGCGCCGGGCTGGGGGGCGCCGGGCTGGGGGGCGCCGGGCTGGGGGGTGGTCATGAAAGCTCCTGAGACGAGTAGCTCTGGCCGCCGGAGTCGTACGCCACCAGCGGGGTCGCGCCGAGCTGCACCAGTTCGCCGGCTTGCAGCAGTACCCCGTCTGGCAGTTGCCGCCCCGCCGCGCCCGGCGCGGTGACCTGGACGTTCTCCACGTAACGCAGCAACGGCCTGTGCTCGAGCACAGCCGAGGCCTCCGAGGAGTACACCGCCCGGCCGAATGGCCACCCCGTGTGCGCTGGGCCGCCCTTGAGCGGGTCGTAGTAAGCAAGCAGCGCCTGCCGGGCGTCGTCAAGGGCGTTCTGGGCCACCGCGTCGTCGCGCAGCGCCAGGTCCGCGGAGATCTGCACCGGCAGGTACGTGGGCCCGACGACATGAAGCCGGGTGGTCAGCGTCCGCCGCAGGTTGAGGAACTTCAGCAGATCGGCGTTGAGCGTGCTATCGCCGCCGGCCGCGGGCACCACGACCAGGCTCACGTGAGCCGGCGCGTCGGCGTAGCGGGCGGCCGGGTCGCTCGCCTCCAGGTCGCATCGCGGTAGGCCGTGCACGCGCGCAATCGAGCTGCGGCCAGCCCAGGACTTCAGCGCCAGCCACTCGAAATCGGCGGCGGTGACGGCGCGGTACCGCTCGCGCAGGCCGAGGATCGTCGTCCGGATCGCGTCGTCCAGGCTCGTCCCGTCCGGCCGGACCCAGTGCGGCCCGTTGAGCAGCCGCAGGAACGCCTCGGTGCTGGCCGGCGGCACCTGGTTGACCTGGAACAGCAGCATCTCGGTGAGCCAGGCCAGCAATTCGACCAGCGTGATGCCCGGGTCGCTCGGGTTGTAGTTGGTCCACGCCGGGTCCAGCGCGGGGATCAGCGCCTGGGCCTGCGCGGTCAGGTCCGCATAGCTCTGGTCGTCAAGATCCGGCAGCGGGATCGCCAACGCTTCCTCCTTAACCGAGCACGATGCTGATGTCGTGCGGACCGGAGTAGACCAGCGCGCGGTCTATCCACGCCCACTGGTCCAGTTCTCGTTGCGGCGCGTCAGACGGCTGGTTCAGCGGCCGCGTGAGGATGACCTGGATCAGGTCCGCCGCCGCGGCGTCGGTCTGGGGCTGGTACGACACGGTGAGCGAGTGCACGTGATCGACACCGGCCACCGCCTCGAGCACCGCGGACAGGTCCGACGCGCGCGGCCACTGCCCGAACGGCCACCCCAGCCCGTCCGCCCCGCCGGTCAGCGGGTGCAGGTACCGTGCCAGCGCCGTCCGCGCCCGGTCCCCGGACGCGTCGGCGTCGGCGACGGCGACCACCACGACCGTGGCCGCGACTGTCACTGTGATCCACTCAGGACCCGCTACCCACAAGGTGGCCGTAGCTGGGCAGCGTTCCCGCAGATACTCATCTACCTGACTCAGCAGAACGAGACTGGGCGTGGGCTGCGCGGAACCTGGTTCGTCGGGCACGACGATGACGCCCATCCGCCCGGCGTCGACCGCCAGATGGGCGTCATCGGCCGTGATCGGCTTGGCCGGGTCGACCCACAGGCTGAGCGGGTTGAACGCGGGCACGATCGCGGTGGCGGCGGCCACGTCGGCCGAGGCGGCGACGGCCAGGTCCACCAGGTCCTGCGCGGCGACGGCACGGTCGCGATGCCGCAGCACCTCGGGCCCGCGCGCCTTCACCCGGTCGAGCGGCTCGACCGGTGCGCCGCCCTGGCTCGGCTGGGTGTTGGTGACGCCGTCGATGTAGGGGACGCTGGACTTCAGTTCCACGATCGTCCCGCTGGCCCGGTTGCCCTGCTCGCCTCCCCCGGTGCGGTAGGTGAGGCGGATGTTGTTCTGCCCGGCGGGCGGGATCATGCCGTACGTACCGTTGCCGAACTGGATCACGCCGGTCAGCGGGTCGATCGTGTACTGCCGGTCCTGCGGGCCGGACTGGTAGAAGTCGGCTACCGCCTCCCATGGCACCCACGAATCACCCGATTCCCGCACGGTGAGCTGCTGGCCGGGCTGGACGGGAGTCTGCGCCGCGGTGAACAGCTGGCCCGGGTCGGCCGTGGCGGAACCGAGGATCTCACCGGTGATCGTGGTGACCTGGGCGGCCCAGACGGTGTTGAGCAGCACCCGGCGGAGCTGAGGCGGAAGCGAGAACGTGCCCGCCTGCCACCGAAGCCGGAGCCAGCACAGCTCCTGCCCGAAGCGGGCGCGCGGCACCAGGTCGGCCGGGCCGACAAACGTGACCAGGCCCCGGTCGCTGAGCGTGCCAGTCTCGTCGGCCGCGGCGAGCTGCGCCCAGCCGCCGGTGCTTGAGTACTCCCAGGTGAGCTGGGCGGGTCCGGGCGAAAGCACCAGGTCCGGGTCGGGCTCCGACAGCTGGCCGGCCGCCACCTGGTCCGGGGTCGGCGGTTCCACCTCGAGGAACAGCGTCACCGACCGTCGGCTGAACGGCGGCCCGAACCCGAGGTAGAGGGCCGGCTCGGTGTCGGCCGTCGGGAGGAACGGCCGGAACGGATCGCCCTGGCCCCCGCTGGCGACCAGCGTGCAGTCGGCGTAGCTGAAGTCGTTGTAGGTCAGGCAGGCCGTCACCGGCACGGGCGGCTGCGGCGCCGGGGTCGCGGCGAACGTGATCACGCTGACCACCGGCGGCGCGTACGTCGCCGCTACGTACGTGTAGCTGGACCCGCTCGGCTGGTAGCTGGCCGGACTCCCGTAGCCACCCGCCGCGATCCGTGCCCGCAGCCAGTATCCCTGCTGGCCGCCGACGGCGGACCGCGCGACCGGGTCGGGCAGGGTGACGGTGAACTGACCGTCGAACTGGAACGGGAACGTCACCGGGACGGCCTGCCACTGGGTTCCGTCGCAGACTTCCCAGGCGATCTTCAGGCTGCCATCGGTAAAGACCGCTTTCACCGGCGGATTCACCGCCCGGGCTGGGTTGGCCAGCGTGATGCTGACGGACAGGACCGTGCCCGGCGCGGCCAGGTCGTCCGGGCAGGCGACGTAGAACACGTCGTTGAACTGCGGCTCCGGCCCGAACGGGTAGAAGTTCAGGCTCAGGTCGATGGCGCTGCCGTCGTAGTACGCGGCCGCGGGCGGTACCGGGCTCGCGCCCGTGGCGGCCGGCGGCAGGCCGGCGGCGGGCTGGCCGGCCACGGTGATGCCGCTCAGCGCGGGCAGTTGCCAGTCGTAGCCGACGGTCAGCCCGGAGACTTCCGGCTGGGTGGTGTAGCTTCCGGCGGTGACGTCGATGCGGAGCCATCTCCCTGACCGGGTGCGGTAGATGGTTTCCGGCCAGTTCATCGGGATGTGGAAGCTGATCTCGCCGCTTCTCGTGAAGGCGCTGGTGCCGTCGGCGAAGTCGAAGCCGGTGTTCAGCTGCTGCCAGCCGGCGGCGGTCTGGTAGTACCAGCTGAGCTGAAGGCCGGTGCCGGCTCCCGGCTGGGACAGGGCAACCTGGATCGTCGCCAGCGCGCCGCCGGCCACGAAGACCTGGTCCGCGCTCAGGTAGAACCGGTTGCTGGCAAGCGGGGACCACGGAAGGGTCAGGTCCTGCGGGTTCTTCACGCCGATCGCGATCGATTCTGGGGCGACGCCCGGCCGGCCGGATGGCAGCGGCAGGTCGAGCTGGGCCCGCAGCCAGCCCGCCTGCGTGCCGCCGACCGCCGACGGGGCCAGGGCGGGCAACGCCCGCAGCGTCACCTGCCAGTGACCGCTGAGCACGGTGGCGCTGGCAGCGGCCGGCTGCCAGCTGGCGCCGTCCCAGTATGCCCAGCTAATCGGCCAGTTCTGCCACTGCCAGGTATCCGGTGTCGTCAGCGTGACGACGGCGTCGCGGGCACCGGGCTTGGTGAGTACCGGATCGCAGGCGAGGAAGAGCTGGTGCGGCGAGGGCCGGTCGCCGGTGAAGACGGCCCACGGCTGGTCGAGTCCGCCTGTCGCCTGCTGGCCGCGGTCGCTGTAGGTGTCGTTCTCGGTGTCGCTCACGTACGCGGCGACGAGCTGGGACTGGGTGATGGCGAGGGGCCGTTCGGTCTCGAAGACGACCTCGTCCTGTTCCCCTGGGCGCGGCGGCGCGGCGGCGAGCGTACCGGCCGGGACGACCGCCGTCACCTGGTTGTCCGTGGCCAGGTGGAAGGTCAACGGCACCCGTGCCGCTCGTGGCGGGATCTGCGCGGCGCCGATCAGGTTCAGGAAGGCGAGGTAGTTCTTGTCCGGAGCCTGGTTCAGCCGGTCGATCACCAGCCCGGCGAACTGGCCGAACACGGCGATCAGGGCCTGGCCAGGGTCCGGCTGCCCGTCCGCGCGCGGCTGCCATCCGCTGAACCGCGTGGCGAGCGCCGTGGTCTGGGTGACGACGTCGGCGCGGCTGCGCTTATCGACCGGCGGCGGCTGCTCCATCACTGCTCCAGGTAGAACGGGTACACCAGGTTGAACCGGCTGTTGGTCGAGCGCACCTGGTAATTGATCTCGATGTTCAGCACGTTGGACCGGCTGGGGTCGGGTGCCGCGTAGACGTCGAGGACATCGATGCGCGGCTCCCAGGTCGCGAGCGCCTCACGGACCGTGCGGGTCACCGCGGTCGCGGTGGCGGCGTTGTTGACGGCGAAGACCAGGTCGCCCAGGCCGCAGCCGAAGTCCGGGCGCATCACCCGCTCGCCCGGCGAGGTCGCCAGGATCGTCCAGATCGACTGCCGGACGCTCTCCTCACCGTCGGCGGTCAGTGCGATCTGGTGCCCGGCGTCCTGGCCGATGGGGAAGCTCCAGCCGTGCCCGAGGAAATTTGTGTCAGCCAATGAGCACGCTCCCGGAGGCGACCACGGTTCCGGCCGGCATGTCGACCGGGTCGTTGCAGGTGAGGACCTGGTCTCCGGCCCTGGCCGCGGGCTTGCCGTTGATCATGACGGTCGCGCTGCCCTGCCGCACGGTCCCCTTGTTGGCCGGGGGCCGCTGGAAGGCGGTGCCCGGCGTGGTGGGCACGTGCGGCGGGGCGTTGTTCGCGACGCTGCCCACCGTCGCGGCGGGCAGGCCGCCGATCTTCACGTCCGGGCTGAGCCCGTCGCTGAGCACGCCGGAGAAGGGGTGCGGCAACGGAGTGGGGGCGGGTGGCGTGCCGGGCACCATGACGACGTGCGTGTCGACGGCGACCACCCGGTCGCCGCGCTTCGCTGCTGGCTGTCCCATCGGATCTCCCGTCTGCTGCTAGTTGATGTTCACCACGCTGCCCTTGAGGGTGAGCTGGCCGGTCGCCTTGACGTCCAGGGCCTGGCTGGCCTCGATCTTCACGCCGGATGTCGCGGTGATCTCCACCTTGTTGCCGGTCAGCGTCAGGTTCCCGTTTCCCGCCTGCAGGGTGATGTCGCCGTCGGCGGTGATCGTGATGCTGTTGTCGCTGGCGCGGATGACGATCATGTTCTTTCCGCTGCTGTCCACGATGTGGATCTGCGCGTCGTCCTTGACGTCGGAAAACTTAATCGTGCTGCCGCCACGCGACTTGATCATGCGCACGTCGTTCCTGCTGTCGGGGTCGTCTACCGGCGGCTGATCCTTGCCGTTCCACAGTCCGCCCAGGACATAAGGCATGTCCGGATGGCCGTGCTCAAAGGCGACCAGCACCTCGTCGTTGACGTCCGGCCGGAAATAGATGCCTCGGCCGGGTCCCGCCATCGGCGTGGCTATCCTGGCCCAGTCGCTCTCCACCCCGTCGGCCATCCATGGCAGGACCGTCTTGACCCGGCCGAGGCCTTCTGGGTCGTTGATGTTCGAGACGATGCCGACGGCTACGCCGTAAAGGTGCGCGTCGTTGACGTATGCGTCCATCAGGCGGCGTTCCTTTGCACGGTGAAGGAGGTCTGGTAGCCGTGTTCGGTTGTCATCGTGTGGGTGACCGACGTGACGTAGTAGGGGCCGCTGAACCGCTGGCCGGCGCCGGAAATCTCCACGACCGTGCCGGCCCGCAGCCGCGGCCGCCCGAACGCGATGACCTCGCCCTCGACGAACGTGAGCGCCCCGCCGCTGAACTGGCCGTCGGCGATGGCGCTGGCCTCCCCCAGGTTCCGGGCTGGCTGACCGGTCAGGGCCACGACGGCGGTGCCGAAGGCCCGGCGGGCCGTGTCCGGTCCCGACAGCCTGCCGCCCGGGTAGGGCGCCCGCGCGGTGGCGACGATGGCTTTCTTCTGCGTGACGTCCCAGACCCGGACGTTCAGCCCGGTGGGCTGGTCCAGCGTGCTGAGCCGGGGGCTGAACTCCGTTATGTCCTCGCCGAGGGATAGCTTGTCGCCGGGCGAGTCGGCGATCCTGGGCGAGCGGAAGTAGAGGGTCTTGTCCCTGACGAAGATCTCGTAACCGATCAGGCTCGCCCGCCGCCGCAGGAACTCCAGGTCCGACTGGTTGGGTTGGATGACATAACCCTGGATGGTCTGCGAGTCGTCGACCTCCATGTGCAGTCCCGCCTCGCGGGCGATCTGGGTGGCGATCGCGCTGTCCTTCATCTGGACGAACGTCCGGCTCTTGCGGCCACGGGCCAGCCGGTGCCGGCGGTCATAGCCGCGGACCAGCAGCACCGACTGCTGGCCGGCCGTGAAGACAGGCTCCAGGCTGGTGATCTCGGCCGACATCACCTGGTGCAGGTCACCCACGTAGCCAAGCCAGATCTGCACCTCGCCGCCGACCGCGAACTGCCGCGAATCAGACCAGGAGACGCTGAGCGTGCCGGCGTCCCAGTTGTGCAGTTCCAGCGTGAACATGCTGAGAGCGTGCAGGTCTTCCTGGACGGTGACCGAACGCAGGTCGGACAGCGCGGTCATCGGCAGCGGCACGCCGTTCACGTACACACTGACGTCGGGCAGCATGGCGACCTCACTGTCCCGGCTTCGGGGTGGTCAGCTTTGGTATGGTCAGCATCGTGCCGGGCACCAGGGTGCGCGGGTCGACGATGCCGTTTGCCGTGGCTATCGGCCGCCACTGGGCCGGGTCACCGTATTCCTCGGCGGCGATGCTCTGCAGCGTGTCGTAGCGCCGCACCTGCCGCACCTTGATCACGTCGGCGGAGTGCAGCTCGGCGGCCCGCGCCTTCCCCTGGCTGCCAACCTCGGTGAACTCGCAGGTCAGCGTCGCTCGTACGGGGGTGCCGTCGTCAAGGAACAGCGTGAACCGCTGATGCAGCATGGTCAGCACACCGGTGAAGATGTCGAAGACGCCCCAGCGCAGGTCGCACACCGGCGGCTGGTGCAGGTTGGTGTCCACGTCCACCAGCTTGGCGATCCGGTCGGTGTGCTGCCGCACGTCGGTCGACGTGCGTCCGGGTAGCAGGCTGGCCGGCCGGAACGAGGCCGCCCCCGGCGCGGCGGACAGCGTGTCCGGCCTGGGCTCATACGTGTCAAAGAACAGCTCGATGGCAAACGTCTCCGCCTCGACCGAGCGGAACTCCTGCTCCACCTTCTTGCCGCTGGAGGGGCCCTGACCGACCGCGTGCTCCTGCTCCCACCGGGCGGTCCTGGTCAGGGCGATCTCGGCCGGGTTGAACAGCGCCTCGATCTTGCCCTGCGGCAGGTTAAACCGCTGGTAGTAAATGGTCAGCTTGTGCAGCTCGCCGTCACCGCCGCCAAGCCCGAGCAGCTCCGACACCACCCGCGCCTTGTTGAAGCTCATCGCGGCACCCCCCGGCGCTCCCGGTCAACGGCCGCCTGACGCGCCAGCGCGCGCTGCACCGTGGTGACTACCCGGTCGACATCAACCGACGCCGCCCGCCGCGCTTCCCGCACCCGCGCGAACGGATCCTCCCGCCGCGCCGCGGGTTCCCGAGGCAGCAGTTCCGCGACCAGCCGGGCCAGCTCCGCCTGGTCGGTCCCGGACCCGGACCCGGTCCGCACGGCCGGCTGCGCGACGCGGGCAGGTGCCGCGACGCCACCCTCGTCCGGATCCGGCCAGTATCGCTGTGTAGCAGGCCGGCGCGGCCGCGGGCCCCATCCCACGACCCGCTCCCGCACCAATGCCCGTTCCCCCGCTGACCCCCGTGCCCGCGCTGACCCCTGTTCCCGCGCTGACCCCCGTTCCCGCGCTGACCCCCGTTCCCGCGCTGACCCCCGTTCCCGCGCTGACCCCTGTTCCCGGACCACTGGCGGCCCCCACTCCCCCGGTTGCCCACGCCCCGCTACTCGCCTCTGCCCCATAGGCCGCTTCAGCCCCGCCGGCCGCTCCGGCTCCGTTCCGCGGAGGGTATCCGTGCGCCACGTTCGCCCTCGCGCTTCATCGCCCGAAGGCGCATAAGGCTCCACATTCGCCCCCAGAGGGCGCATAGAGCGCCACATTCCCCCTCGGCCATCGGCAGCCGAGGGGGCATTGGGCGCCACATCCGCCTTTCCCCGGGGTGGCTCAGGAGGCGCGGAATTCCACGTTCGCCCGCCACCCGCCCGGACCACTGGGCGCGTGGCGCCGGCGGCAGCCGTGGCCGTGGGGCTCGGCGGCGGCTGTGACCGCGCGGCATCCTCGGGGGGCCGGGGGGTATCCGGGCTACGCTCCCGCTGGCCGGAGGCCGAAAGAGCAGCCGGCTCCACCTTCGACCGCAGCGGGGATCCGGGGCTCCACGTTCGGCGGAGCGGAACGGGAGGCGGCGGGGGCGCGACGGCGGAGTGCGCGACAGAGGTTGACGCGACAGAGGTTGACGCGACAGAGGTTGACGCGACGGGGGCTTGCGCTGCAGTGTGTGCTGCGGTGGGGTTCGGCGAAGCCGGGTCCGGGGACGAGGAGACGTCGTGGGGGGCTTGGGGGTTGGGACGGATGATGGGGGGCGCGGGGTCGGCGGGAGTGGCGGCGCGTGCGAGGAGGAGAGCGGCGAGCGGCGGGGCGGTGATGATACGCGTGTGGCGGGCGAGGATTTCGGGACCCTGAGTGAGGTCGATGCAGCCGGGACGGCTGGTCCGGCGCCAGAGACGGGTGGGCAGGTCGCTCATGGCGGGCTACCGGCCGGCCAGCCGGGCGATGTCGCCGGTCAGGGCGATCGCCTGGCCGAGCAGTGGTCTGGTCAGGCCTTCGTGGGCGAGTTCAAGAGACTCGATCGCGACCTCGTCGCCGGTCGCGCTGAAGGCGGGACCGGACCAGCGGACCGGCAGGGCGTTGCGGAAGTTCCACCACATCACCGGGACCTGCCGGGAGTCGAGCAGCATGATCGTGCCGTTCCTGCGCTGGATCGCGCCCAGGGTCGTGTTGTAGTACCAGCTCCACAGCGTGTCCAGTGAGGTCAGGCCGTGGCTGAGCACCAGATTGGAGTAGCTGGTGCGGACGGGGAGCTTGTGCACGAAGCCGTTGACGCCGCCCTCGCGGTACTCCTCCACCTCGACCTCGCTGTCCAGGCCGCTCACCGCGGAGAACCCGCCGACAAGCAGCCCTTCGAGCTCCACCGCGAAGTTGAAGCTCTGATACGGCGTGGTCATCGCCTGCCTCTCTCGTTCATGAGTCGTTCGCTAGAGCGCCGCTCGTTGAGCCTGGCCGCTTCCGCCACCCAGCGCTGCCGTTCCCTGTGGTCGAGCCACACGATCTCCCGATAGGACCAGTGGAAGTAAAAGGCCAGGTACGCTACCTCGTCGTGCAGCCGGTCGACGGGGTAGCACGCTATTCCCCCGGGCTGGTCACCTCCACGTCGAAATCACCGTCGCAGTGCGGGCAGGTGACCTGGAGCCGGGTGTGGCCAGCCTGGTTGATCCGCTGGTAGACGTCCTGCAAATAGGCGAGGTCGGCCGCGTACAGGTTCTCGATCGTTCTGGTGCTGATGTGCTCGACCGTGCCGAGCCTGGTGATCACCCGGGCCAGCAGGATGACCACCAGGTACCCCGGGTTCGCCCTGACCCTCGGGTCCTTGAGCGGCTCGATCTCATCCACCGCCGTGGCCAGGCGCATCGTCCCGTCCCGGTGGACGGGGCCGTCCGGGTCGGCGAGGCCGAGCGGCAGCGTGAACGGGAACTCGGTCCGCAGTGGTGGCGGCCCCGTCGTCAGCTCAGCGGTCACGTCCACTTGTCGACCTCGGCCCGCTCACAGGCCAAGATGAGCTGCTCGACCGCCACGTCGTCGGTGCTGGCGTTGAAGCTCGGCCCGGTCCACTGGCGCGGCCAGCAGTCATAGAGGTTCCAGGTGATCTTGGCAGCGCCTGAGTCGTCTAGCAGCGAGATCGAGATGTCATGCCGCTCGATAGTGCCGTTCATCACCTTCTGGCGCCACTCCCACAGCTTGCTGTCTGAGGTGATGCCACGGCTGAGCGTGATGTCGGAGTGGGTGACCAGCCCGGACAGCTTGCGCACGCTCAGGTTCTTGTCGGTGCCCTCCCGGTATTCCACCGCGTTCTGGCTGTTCTCCAGGCCAGAGCACTCGCGGAACCCGGCGCGGGTGATGCCGTCTAGTTCGACGGAGAAGTTATATCCGGCATAGGGATCGACCCGATCGGCCATGGCCGCGACCTCCTTATAGTGACTCTCATGCTGGCTGGATGGTGACGCCGCTGGCGCCGTGGATGATGCGGACGATGATGAACTCGGCCGGGTCGGCGAGCGCCACGCCGACCTTGGTCACTACCATCCCCGCCGCGGTCACGTCGGGCGGGTTGGTCTCGCTGTCACACTTGACGAAGAAGGCTTCCGCTGGGGTCCGGCCCTTCAGCGCGCCGCCCTGGAGCAGGCCGTCCAGGTACGCGGTGAGTTCACGGGTGACGCGCAGCCAGAGCCTGACGTCGTTCGGCTCGAAGGCGAGCTGCGGGAGGAACTCCTCCAGCCATCGGCCCATGGTCAAGAACACGCGCCGCGCGGCGATGGGGCGCCAGGCGGGGTCCGCGCTGAGGCTACGCGCTCCCCAGACGCGGATGCCCCGGCCAGGTGCGGCGCGCAGGCAGTTCACGCCCTCGGCGGTCAGCCGGCCGATGTCGTCCTCGGTCAGCAGCACCCGCAGGTCGAGCACCCCGTCGACGACCTCGTTGGCCGGGGCCTTGTACACGCCGGTTTCCTGGTCGCTGCGGGAATAGATGCCCGCCACGTGCCCGCACGGCGGCACGTACTGTCCGGATCCGGCCGGGGCAGGCACCCACAGCCAGGGATGGTAGATCGCGCCGTCGTCGCTGGCCAGCGCGGTCCGCTGCGTCTCGACGGTGGATGTGTCGCTCGTCAGTACGGTGTCCAGGATCGCGAACCGGCCGCCGACGCGGTTACAGTCGGCCAGCATCTCCTGCTGCAGGCCGGTGGCCGCGGCGATCGCGGCCGCGTCCGGCGCGACGGCCGGGTTCGGTGCGGGCATGATGTCGGGGGCGCAGACCAGGTCGACCGCGGTGACATCCGCCAGGGCCGCCAGGCCGGCCCGGAGGGCGTTCAGCGGCGTTACCGACGGGTCGAGGCGGACCACGTAACACATCAGCCCGCCGTTATCGAAGAAGCCGCGCACCGCGCAGTGCAGATAGCCTGCCGTCGGCTGGAGGCCGAACTGGTCCTCGAACTGTGGCCACAGCGTCAGCGGAACCGGCCGTGCGACGTGGCCCTGGCTGGCGTAGCCGAGGAAGGCGGGCACGCCGGTAAGCAGGGTCTGGGCGGGCGGCGGGAACACATCGAGCCAGGAGACCCCGGGCGCCTGCTGGGGTGCGGTCATCGGCTACTGACCCGGGCCGGCCCACTGGGTGAGGCGGAAGATGACGAACTCGGCGGGCTGCGCCGGGGCGACGCCGATCTCGGTGACGAGCTGGCCAAGCGCCCGGACGTCAGGCGGGTTGGTCGTCTCGTCACAGCGGACGTAGTACGCCTGCTGCGGGGTGGCGCCGACGAGGGCCCCGGCGGCCCACTGCGCGTTGAGGAATGCGCCCACGTTGCGGCGGACCTTCGACCACAGGTCCTCCGCGTTGGGCTCGAATACGGCCCATTGCATCCCGGCGTCGATGGACTCGCGCAAGTAGTTGATCAGGCGCCGCACGTTGACGTACTGCCACTCGGAGTAGGCGTTCGCGTGCGAGGCGAGGGTGCGCGCGCCGTACACCTTGATGGTGTTGTTCTGGAACGACCGGATGCAGTTCACGCCGTCCAGGTTCAGGGTGCCCTGGAGGATCTTGCTGACCGGGTACTGCAGGCCGAGCGCGCCGAGGATGACCTCGTTGGCGGGCGCCTTGAACACGCCACGTTCCGCGTCGCTGCGGGCGTAAACGCCGGCTAGGTGGCCGCTGGGCGGTACGGCGACATTGGCACCGGGCGTGCTGCTTGTCGGGTCCGCCACCAGTATCCACGGGAAGTAGAACGCGCCGTAGCCGTAGGTGTCGTCGGCCGGCCGCCAGATTCCGCCCGCGTCGGTGCTGATGACCAGGTGGTCGTTCGTGATGTCTTTGGCGCTGTCGAGGATGGCGACCCGGTTCTGCATGTTCCTGCAGTGGGTGACGACGGCACTTTGTATCTGGTTGAGCAGGGACTGCGAGGCGGCGTTGTCGTCCGCCGAGGCGGGCGGAGGCAACGGCACGGCGACCACGGCGACCTCGTCGATGCTCTCAAGCTGGGTGAGCGCGGTGTTGATCAGGTCGATGGTGAGCGTCGCGCTGATGCGGCTGACCCAGCAGCGGGTGCCGCCATTGTTGAAGAAGCCGAAGACGGCCTGGGCCAGGTACTGATTGGCCGTCTGGATGGCGCCGAAGTTCTGGGTGAATTCCATCCAGCTGTTGATCGCTACCGGGGTGAGCGCGGCCGCTTGCGGATAGGCCGTGCCGGCGGCGTTCGTGGGCATGCCCGCGGCGGCGATGTCGGCCGAGACGCCGATGAACGCGGCCGTGCTTGTCCCGACGCCGGCGATCGGCTGCACGGCCGACGAAATCTCCTCGACGTAGACGCCTGGCCACGTGTAGGGGGCAGCCATGTCTCACTCCCTGTCCATCATGTATTGATCTGTTCGAAGTTGAGGACCCGGTCCGTCACCGCCGGGCCGGCGTCGACGGGCGCGAGGGCGCTGACGCTGATGGTGACCGCGTAATGCAGGGTGGTCTTGGGCCTGCCGCCCATGGCCTGCCAGAGCTCGCCGAGGCTCTGCAGGTGCGAATCGGAGATGATCCTGGCGGGCAGCGGCGGCTGCTGGCCGACGAGCTGGCCGGCCAGGTAGTTCGCCGGGATGGTGCGGTGCGTCAGCAGCACCTTCATGACCTCGCCGAGTAGCTGATGCTCGTCGTGGGACGGGTCGGGAGCACTGGCGCTCGGCCAGGCGGTGATCAGGTAGGAGCAGGTGACCCGCACCGGCGGCGGGGTCCTGGTGAAGCTGCCGCCCTGCTGCTCCAGATCCCACTGCGGGCTGCGCAGGCTGAGGTCCTCGCGCACGTCGTACAGGAAGAACCCGATGGCCGGCAGACTCACCCCGGACGGAGGGAACTGGTCATCCGGGGGAGCGAAGCTGATCGCGACGTTCTGCACAGGCACTTCGGCCTGCAGAAGCGCAGCCAGCGTCGCGTCCAGATCCTGCAGCATGGTGCCTGTGATAACAGGCGACTGTTCCGGTGGCATCTGCCGCCGCGTCAGCGCAAGCGTCTCAGCCGTGCTCGCGCTAGGCGCTGAGTTCGTCGGCCACCAGGACCTTGCCCATCTTCTGGTACTCGCGTCGGGTCGCGCGCAGCACGTGGGCCGTGGTGACCACGCCGCCGTCGGCGGCGGCGAGGAACGCGCCGGCGAGGGCGATGTTGCGGATGCTGCCGCCGGCCACCTCGATGCGGCGGGCGAGGAAGTCCAGGTCCAGGCCGGCATCGCGCGGCAGGGCGTCCGGCCAGATCTGCTCCCAGATGCGGCGGCGGTCCGCGACGCCGGGGAGCTGGAACTCCACCGTCACGTGCAGCCTGCGCACGAACGCCTCGTCCATGTTGCCGCGCAGGTTGGTGGCCAGCACGACGACGCCGTCGTACTCCTCCATCTTCTGCAGCAGGTAACTGATCTCGACGTTGGCGTAGCGATCGTGAGCGTCGCGGACCTGGGTGCGCTTGCCGAACAAGGCGTCGGCTTCATCGAAGAACAAGATGGCGTTGCTGGTCGTCGCCTCGGCGAAGATGCGGGCCAGGTTCTTCTCCGTCTCGCCGATGTACTTGCTGACCACCGAGGACAGGTCGATCTTGTACATGCTGAGGCCGAGGGCGTGGGCCAGCACGTCGGCGGCCATCGTCTTGCCGGTGCCGGGCGGGCCGGCGAACAAGATGCACAGGCCCTTGCCCATCGCCAGCTTGCGGTCGAAACCCCACGTGTCGTACACCAGGTGGCGATACCGGACCTGGTCATGGATCTCACGTAGCTGGGTCATCTGGTCTGCGGGCAGCACGATGTCTGCCCAGGTGTAGTGCGGCGTGATCTGGACGGCGAGTTCGGCGAGCTTACGGTTGGAGTGGAAGCGGCACGCCGCGTGCAGGTCCGGCACGCTGATCCGCGCGGCCCGGGCCAGCGCCAGATTGCGGGCGGTGCCCACGGCGTCGCGGATCTGGCCGCCGGTCAGCCGGAACCGGCCAGCCAGGTCGACGAGGTCCTGGGTGAGCTCCGACAGGTCCGGGGTGAGGCCGACTGCGTTGTCGGCCAGCGCGGCCTGCCACAGGCGCAGCCGCTCATCCGGGCCGGGCGGCGGGAACATGAGCCGCAGGAAACTGAGGCCCCGATGCGGGCCCGACGGTTCCCAGGGGATGGTGCCGGACAGGAACACGGGCGCGTCGAGCGTATCGAGCACGGTGAACAGGTCGGTCAGCCTCGGGTCATCCGCCGCCTCAAGCAGCGCGTCGAAATCCCGCCAGAACACAAGCGCTCCGCGTAGCTTTGCCTCACGGCCGGCCAGGCGGGTCAGCGTGGCAAACTCGCCGGCGCCGGCCGCGGCCAGTCGTCCGCCCGCCACTGTGAGCAGCGGCCGCCCCATGGCCCGGCAGATGGCGGACGCCGCAGTTCGCTTCCCCACGCCGTAGGGCCCCTGGAAGTACAGGATCGAGGCGGGAGCGTTCGCGGCCAGGCGAGACAACTGTGCGCCGAACCGGCCGGGGAAAACCGGTGCCGCGACGCCGGCCGCAGCCGTCAAGATCGTCACGTAGTCCCGGAGCCGCTCATCGATCATGTCCTCGCTGTTGCCGCCGCGGTCGCCGTCGTCGAGGCCTTCGCCGTTGTCGAGCAAGTAGCTGGCCACGCGCGGGTCCAGCCGCAAGCCGCTGTCCAGCAAGGATTCCTCGGGCGCGGTGTGCAGCTCCAGCAGGTGAAACCGGCGCAGCGGCGCCGTCGCAGCGAACCGGGTCCGTGCGGATAGCCTGGCGCCCAGGTCGGGGCAGAACAGGCTGACGGCCAAGTCGACGGTGGGCAGCCGACGGGCGATGTCGTCTTGCAGGTAGGCGTAGAGGCGGCGGTAGCTCCGGTCCAGTTCCGGGGCGAGGCAGAGCAGGATGACATCCAGGTCGAAGGCGGTCAGGCCGAACATCGGAGCCAGTGCGGCGAGCCGGAGCGGGACGCCCTGGCTCAGGCTTTCCGCCGTCTGCTCGGCGATGTCACGCGAAAGCTGGTCCAGCCTGGCTTGCACGGCGGCCAGCACTTGCGCCGGGAGCGGCGCCCCGGCCCAGAGCGGCTGCCCGATCACCTTGTCGAGAAGCTCGTCCGCCTCGGCATCGGGGATGTAGAACGCGGCCAGGTCACCCGCTTCACCCCGTGCCTGCCGGGCACGCCACACCTGAACGCGCAACAGCAGATCGAGGCGCTCCAGCTCGGCGAGAACGTGCCGCCGCGACGTGCGGTACACGGACCCGCGCCTAACCCGCTTCTTGCATCCGGCTGACCGGCGCGAGGTGCTGCTGCACCTGGCGTTGCAGCGCGGTGATGCTGGCCTGAATTTGATCGAGGCTCGCCTGCAGTCCGAGGAGCAGTTCGCTCCCCTCGCCCGCGATGCCGGGGGCCGTCCCGAGCTTGTCCCCGCGGACCTGGTGGTACAGCGCGACCGTCGCACGGGACGGGGGCACGTTGAACTGCTTGGCCATCGCCGCGGCGCAGCGCTGATACTGATGCAGTGCCGTGGTGCGGTCGCCAGCCTGGTAGTAAAGCCGCATCAGATTGCGGTGAGTGCATTCCCGCGCCGGGTCATAGCGCAATATGCGCTGACCGTAAGCCACGCCCAGGCTATAGCGCTGGTGCGCTTCGCAGTGTGACATCAATTGCTCCAACATGGCGAGGTAGACCAACTGGAGCCGATCGCGTTCGTAGAGACACCAGTCCTGGTACCAGGCTTCGATAAGATCCCCTCGGTACAGCGCGACGGCCGCTTCCAAGACCTGCGCTTGCCGATCAGTCAATTCCTGGCCGGGAATGTCACGATGAATGTCATGCGCCTCTTCGAATGCCGCCACATCCAGCCACAGGACTGCCTCCGGGTTAATTCGGATCCAGCCGGCCTGCGCGATGAGCAGCTTGCTGTTCACCAGCGCCGGCTGAAGCCGCCAGATGGCTTGCCTGAGATACTTCCTGGCGAGGGAATCCGAGGTATCCGGCCAGAGGCGGCCCGCCAGTGCCTCACGCGCATGCCCCCGCTCGCGATGCAGCAGCAGATAGCACAGCAGCTCCATCGCTTTTGCCGATAGGCCGGATAGCGATTCTCCGTCACGGTCAAGGGAAATCTGACCGAATAGCCTGATCTTAAAGCTGGACATCTCGATACGGATGGCAGATGTGCCAATTAAAGCTGGCGTTCACCCTCGCCCCCCTCCTCCCCCGAGAGTGTCAATGCATGCCATATTGAAGCTAAAGTAGGCGAATAATTCGCAAGAGTCAAGATGATCCGGGCGATTCTCAGATGACGCCGATTTCCGCTACGGAGTGAAGGGGCCAGTGCATCAGCTGCAAAGGTTGGTGTGCCTTGATACCCCCCTGCCACGTGGGCCGCGTGATGCAACGCTGGCGCTCGCCTCGCGTCTGCCGGCGCGTCAGCGTGAGCGTCTCGACCGCGTTCGAGCGTTGATTGTGCGGCAGGGCTGGCCGCACTGGGAAAGACCGCAGCCACCGCGCGCTCGCGCCGACGGCCGCGACTCACGCACCGGAGATCGCGTGGGCTTGAGCTGACGTAGTCAGTTGTCCGTACGTCGTCCTCTCGGTTGGTCAACAGCCTGCGGCGCGTCACGGTTGCCCGGCTGGCCGCAACAGGATCTCGTTGATGGCCAGGCGGCGCGGACGGCTCAGGCCTCCGGGATCTGGCGGCCGAAGCTGTCAAGGGTGATGGCGTCCGGCTCGGGACCGCCGCGCTTGCCGGTATCGAGCCCGTCGATGGCCGCGACCTCGTCCGTGGTGAGCTCGAAGTCGAACACGTCGAAGTTCTCCGCGATGCGGTGGGGCTTGGTGGACTTCGGGATGACCGAACGTCCCTCCTGCAGGTGCCAGCGCAGCATGACCTGCGCGGGACTCTTGGAGTGGGACTCGGCGATCTTGACGATGGCCGGGTCTTCCAGGGTGCTGGTGTGCTCGCCCTCGCGGTAGAAGGTGATGCCGCCGATCGGTGACCAGGCTTGGGTCACGATGCCGTGCTCGGCGTCGAACGCCTGCACCTCGGGCTGCTGGAAGTAGGGGTGCAGCTCGATCTGGTTGACGGCGGGGACGACCCCGGCCTCATCAAGCAGGTTCGTGAGGTGCTCGACCATGAAGTTGCTGACGCCGATGGCGCGGACCTTGCCGCCCTTGAGCAACGTCTCCAGCGCCCGGTAAGCCTCAAGCGTCTTGCCGAACTCGGACGGCAGCGCCTGGTGCAAGATCAGCAGGTCGATCCGGTCGACGCCGAGCTTGCCGGCGCTCTTGTCGAAGGCGTGCAGCGTCTCGTCATACCCGTAGTCGCTGATCCAGATCTTGGTCTCCAGGAAGACCGCCGCACGACCACCCTTCAACGCGTGCACCGCCTCGCCGACCTCGCGCTCGTTGCCGTATGCGGCGGCCGTGTCAATGTGGCGGTAGCCGACTTCGAGCGCGGCCGCGACCGCGCTGCGCGTCTCGTCGGGCGGTGTCTGG
>JBEKGC010000030.1:0-29337 GCA_050013055.1 Streptosporangiaceae bacterium | reverse complement strand
GTCTATCGCCTGCCGGAGCAGCCAGATGCCCGCCGCCATGGCGCCGGGATTGGTCCCCGCGCGCCGCATCAGCACGACGCCATGCCAGCCGCTCTCCGCGGCGAGCGCGGCGAGCTGCTTCGAAACTGCGTCCGCCGCCTCGCCGCGTGACGAGAAAGCCCGGCTGCGCTTGCTGGCCGTGATCGCCTCGTCAAGCAGCGCTTGGTCGCCCGTATACGCGGCGAGCAGCCCGAGCGCCTGCGCCAGCTGCCAGAAAATCTTGAAGGCGTACGGGTGCCCAGTTGCCGCGTACTCCGCTGCAGCGCGGAGCGCCGTCACGGCCGCCTGCAGGTCAGTCCCGGCTCGGTCTAGATCATCGGCGTCCACCGCGAGCACAGCCCGCCTTGTCAGTGCGGTGCCGAGGTTCGCGGACAGCCCGCCGGGATCCCGGTAACCGGCGGGCGCGATCTCCACCGCCTGCCTCCGTAGGTCGACCTCAGCGTCGGTGTCGGCGACGGCGCCCGGTTCCCCCGACCGCGACTCTGCCCGCTCCTTCAGGTCATCGGCGCATTCCGACAGCCAGGCCGCACACTTATCCGGCGGCATGGCTAGCGCCAGCCGCCGCAGCCTCGCGCCAGCGGTGACCGCCTTATCGAGGTCGGCGCGCCGACCGGCCAGGTCGTACCGTGCCCGCAGCGCGTGCCGCAGGCCGTGCGTCCAGCCTGCCACATCAAGCCCGAGCCGCTCGCTCCACAGGGCGCTGCTCAACAGCTCGATTGACTCGTCCAGCGCCTGACGCGTGCCGGTCAGTTCGTGGAAGCGCAACAACGCAGCGCCGAGGTTGCCGCTGATGTAAGCCGCTTCGCCAGGTTCACCGGTCCTGGAACCGGCCTCGCGCAGAAGTAATATTCCCCTCGTCAGGTGACCGATCCGGCCGCTGCGCTCGAATTTCTGGCACAGAGCCAGGCCCTTCCGTGCCTTACGCCACGCTCTCCCAGGCACCACGTCATACCCCCGCCCGGCAACAGGCCAAGCCGCCACACGGTCATGTCGACTCGGCAAATGCGCTCATGGAGCACTTCCTCTCCTTATCCTCGGGCACTCCGCCGTCCATCTCAAGATGAAAGTCGGCGGACGATGAGAATGCACCGGCCGCGCTTGCCGGGGTGCGGGTCCTCCGCCTCGCTGATCCGCCGCGACCGCCCTGGCCTGAGCAGGTCCGTCGGCCGTCCAGGCCCCGCTCCACGAACCGGCCCCGCCACTACCGCACCGTCCGCGTCTTGCCAATTGGAAGGCTGTGCTTGACACGAGCCGGCTATGGTCGGCCCGTTTGCAGGCAGCGAGAACGAGAGGAGGTGGAGGGCGGTGTCGTTGCACCTGCACGCGGGTCGGTGCACTGGCAATGAACGTCTCAATCCCGTAACGGGCTTGCCCGCTCCGTTCGGGCCAAGCAGCCCGTATGTCTCACCTGCCTCGACCACATGATCGCCGATCACGAGCCTCCAACCCGCGTCCGGAACACCTCGGCATGGGGTGGCCACGGGGGCTGGGCCGGGCTTAACTGGTGTCATGACCTTTGATCACATCCTGGTGGAGCGTTCGGGCGACTTCACTACCGTCACGATGAACCGGCCGCAGCGCCGCAATGCCCTGTCACGCGAGCACATGCTCGAGCTGATCGCGGCGTTCGGCGAGATCGGTGACAGCGACGCGCTTGGCATCGTGCTGGCGGGTAACGGCCCGGTGTTCTCCGCCGGGCACGACTTCGCCGACGTGGCCGGCGCTGACCTGCCCGAGGTCCGCTCGCTGCTGAGGACCTGCACCGAGCTGATGACGCTGATCCAGCAGGTGCCCCAGCCGGTGGTGGCGCGGGTGCACGGGCTGGCGACGGCGGCGGGCTGCCAGCTGGTGGCCAGCGCTGACCTGGCCGTGGCCAGCGAAGAGGCCGGGTTCGCGGTACCCGGCGGCAAGGGCGGCTGGTTCTGCCACACCCCGATGGTGGCCGTCGCCCGCAACGTCGGCCGCAAACGGGCGGCGGAAATGGCGTTCTCCGGTGACGTCATCGACGCGCGCACCGCGCTGGACTGGGGCCTGGTCAACCGGGTGGTGCCCGCGGCCCAGCTCGACTCGGCCGTCCATGACCTCCTGGACCGCGTCACCCGGGGATCGGCGGAAAGCAAGGGCATCGGCAAGCAGGCGCTGTACGCGCAGATCGATCTTGACCAGCCCAAGGCCTACGCCTACGCCGTCGAGGTCATGGCCGCGACCAGCCAGCTTCCCGACGCCAGGGAAGGAATGCGGGCGTTTCTGGACAAGCGCAAGCCGCGCTGGCGGCGCGGGCGGCTGTAGCCGCGGATCGGGGCTCAGCCGCGGCCGGACGCACCAATCCACACCGACTTGGTGTTGCAGAATTCGCGGATCCCGTGGCTGGAGAGCTCCCGGCCGTGGCCGGACCGCCGCACCCCCCCGAAGGGAAGCTCCGGATAGGAGGTCACGTTGCCGTTGATGAACACCATCCCGGCCGCCAGATCGCGGACGAAACGACTCCGCTCCTGCTCGTCGTTGGTCCAGGCGTTAGCTCCCAGCCCGAACGAGGTGCCGTTGGCGAGCTCGATCGCGCTGTCGATGTCGCTGACCCGGTAGAGCGTGGCCACCGGGCCGAACAGCTCCTCCAGGTGCACCCGCATCTCGGGGGTGATGCCGGCCAGGACGGTGGGCGGGTAGTAGAAGCCGGGCTGGTCGGGGGCGGCGCCGCCGCAGAGCACCTTGGCTCCGTTGGCCACCGCGTCGGCCACGAGCTTCTCGACGTCATCGCGCTGCTGCTCCGAGGCCAGCGGCCCGACGTCGGTGCCGTCCAGCATCGGGTCCCCGACCTGCTTGCCCGCCATCTGCTCGGTGAACAGCCGCTCGAAGGTGTCGTAGACCGCCTCGTGGACGATGAAGCGCTTGGCCGCGATGCAGGACTGGCCGTTGTTCAGCAGGCGGGCGACCGCGCCCACCCGGGCCGCCGCCTGCAGGTCAGCCGACGGCATGACGATGAACGGGTCGCTGCCGCCGAGCTCGAGGACGACCTTCTTGATCTCGTCGCCGGCGATGGCGGCTACCGCCTGCCCGGCGGGTTCGGAACCGGTGAGGGTCGCGGCCACCACCCGCCGGTCGCGCAGCACCGCCTCGACCCGGGATGAGCCGATCAGCAGGGTCTGGAAGGTCCCCTCGGGAAAACCGGCCCGGGCAAACAGATCCTGCATGAACAGGGCCGTCTGCGGCACGTTCGAGGCGTGCTTCAGCAACCCGACGTTGCCGGCCATCAAACCAGGGACGGCAAAGCGCATGGCCTGCCAGAGCGGGAAGTTCCACGGCATGATGGCCAGCACCGCGCCGAGTGGCTGGTAGCTGACGTAGGCATTCTCGGCCCCGACCGCCTTGGCGTCGGCGGGCTCGTCGGCCAGGAATCCGGCGGCGTGGTCGGCGTAGTAGCGGCAGGTGGCGGCACACTTGGCCACCTCGGCCTTGGCGGCGGCCAGCGTCTTGCCCATCTCGGTGGTCATCATCGCCGCGATCTGGTCCCGCTCGTCGTCGAGGATCCCGGCCGCCCGGCGCATCCACTCGGCCCGGGTATCGAAACTGGTCAGGCGGTAGCTGGCGTACGCCGCCGCGGCGGCGGCCAGGCAGCGCTCGACGTCCGCCTCGCTCATCTCGTCAAAGGTCTTCACGGTCTGCCCGGTAGCGGGATTGACTGTCGCGATCGGCACGTTGTCCTCCAATTTCCCGCCGTACGGCATCATCGCCGCCACGGCCCGATGGGGCCCCTGCCCCGGTTCAGGCCAGCCCACACCAGAGCAGGCTACATCGCCTGACCCGAGAGCTTTCCGTACAGGTCCGGCCGACGGTCAGCCAGGAGGTCATTGTCACCTGCGAGTTGCTTGTCCCGAGCGCGGGACAGGTCGCAGGCGGCGGCCAGCACGGTGGGGCGATCGGCGAGAACCGGGCCGGCCAGCGGGTAGCCGTCGGGGCCCACGATGACCGAACCGCTTATCCAGGAGACACCCCGCTCGGTCCGGCATCGGTCAGCCACCGCGACGAAGACTCCGTTGGTCGCGGCCGCGGCCTGCGCCTTGATGACCTCGGCGGGCCGCTCGCCGGGCGGCCAGCTCACCGACGGCCAGTTCACCGGCGCGGCGATCAGGTCGGCGCCGTCGAGCGCGGCCAGCCGCACCCATTCGGGAAATTCGAGGTCGTAACAGATCATCAGGGCCACCCGGCCGAGCGCGGTGTCCACCACGGGCGGCGGCGCGTCGCCTGGGGTGAAGACAAGCTTCTCGGCATCCCACAGGTGCGCCTTCCGGTAGACCACCTGAGTGCCGGACGCATCGACCACGGCCGCGCTGTTGTAGAGATGGCCGTCGGCGCCGAGCTCGCAGAACCCGCCGGCGATGACCAGCTGATGCCGGCCGGCCAGGGAACGCCACTGGCGCAGCGTGCGGCTGGCAGCCGCGGGCGCGGCGAGTCCGCGGGCCTCGGCCGCCGCCGGCCTGGCGCCATCGCCGAAGACGTAGCCGGAATCGCACAGCTCAGGCAGCACGACCAGCCGCGCGCCCGCCCGCGCCGCCTCGGCCACCGCGGCGGCGGCCGCCTGCCGGTTGGCTTCCGGCTCACCCACGGTGATGGCAAGCTGCGCGACCGCGATCACGGCGGGGCCGGGCTGCGATATGTCCACTTCGGGGCGCTCCGTTCGTCGGCGGCGACAGGACTATGTAAACAGCATCGGTGTCCCGTACCGTCGGCGGGAGACAACTGGAGGAAAGGACGGCCGGTGACGGGACAAGCGGATGTCGTGGTGGTGGGCGGAGGGCACAACGGGCTGGTCGCGGCGGCCTACCTGGCCCGGGCTGGGCTCAAGACGGTGGTCTGCGAACGGCGGGGCGTCCCCGGCGGCGCGGCGGTCAGCGAGCATCCGTTCGGACCCGGCTTCACGGTCACGTCGCTGTCCTACGTCGTCTCGCTGCTCCCCCCTGAGCTGGTCCGTGACCTGCGGCTGGAGCAGCACGGCTATCACGTGTACCCGCAAGGTCCCTACTTCGCGCCGCGGGCCGACGGCCGCTACCTGCGGCTGCCCGACGACCCGGCCCAGCGGCACGCCGAGATCGCCAAGTTCTCGCCCCTCGACGCCGACGCCTATCCCCGGTACGAAGAGCACCTGGCCGGCATCGGCCGGGTGCTCGGGCCGCTGCTGCACCAGATCCCGCCCCGTCTCGGGTCACGGCGGCCGCAGGACCTGGTCCGGCAGGCGCGGCTGCTGACCGGGCTGCGCGGCGTCGACGAACGCGGGGCGGTGGACGTGACCCGGCTGCTCACCGGCAGCATCGCGGACCTGCTCGAGGGGTACTTCGACAGCGACGCGATGCGGGGCCTGCTGTCCGTGTCCGGGGTGATCGGGACCTGGGCGGGGCCGCGCTCGGCCGGGACGGCGTACGTGATGCTGCACCACCACATCGGCGAGACCGAAGGGCTCTCCGGCGCCTGGGGCTTCCCGCGCGGCGGCATGGGCGGGGTGACGGGGGCGCTGACCCGGGCCGCCCGGATGTTCGGCGCGCAGGTCAGGACCGACGCCGAGGTGGCCAGGATCCGCACCTCCGGCGGCCGGGCGGTGGGAGTGACGCTGGCCAGCGGGGAGCTGATCGACGCGCCGGTGGTGGTCACCACCGCGCATCCGCAGATCTCGTTCCTGCGGCTGCTCGACCCGGCCGAACTGCCCGCCGACTTCGTCGCCGACATCCGCGGCTGGCGCAGCCGCAGCGGCACCGTGAAAATCAACCTGGCGCTCGACCGGTTGCCCGTGTTCGCCAGCCATCCGGACCCCGACCCGTCGGTCCACGGCGGCACGATCGTGCTGGCCGAGTCGCTCGACGACATCGAGACCGCGTTCCAGCAAGCGGTCTCGGGGACCCCGGCCACGCTGCCGTTCGCCGACATCTGCATCCCCAGCGTGTTCGACGACTCGCTCGCGCCGGCTGGCCAGCACATCATGTCGCTGTTCACCCAGTGGGTGCCCTGCGATTACGCCGACGCGGCTCATGACGCCGACCTGGAGGCCTACGCCGACCGGGTCCTGGCCCGGCTCGAGACCGTCGCGCCAGGCTTCACCGACTCGGTCCTGCACCGGCAGGTGATCGGGCCGCACCGGATGCAGGAAGAGTACGGGCTGGTGGGCGGGAATATCTTCCACGGCGAACTGTCGCTCGGGCAGATGTTCCACGCCAGGCCCGCCGCCGGATTCGCCGACCTGCGCACGCCGGTACGCGGTCTGTACCAGGCAGGCTCGGCCACCCACGGCGGCGGCGGGGTCACCGGCATCCCCGGGCGCAACGTGGTCAAGCAGGTTCTGGCCGACCGGCGCGCCGAACGCTGGCGCCGCCGGGTCCCGGCCCGGCGCGTCACCAGGATCAGCTGACGGCGGCCGGGCGGGAGGCGCGGGCCAGGCCGGCCACGAGCTCGAAGGAGCGCAGGCGGTCGGCGGGGTCGTAGACCATGGTGGTGATCATCAGCTCGTCCGCGGCGGTCGCCTGCACCAGGTCGGTGAGCTGGCGGGTGACGGTCTCGGGTGAGCCGAGGATGCTCGAGGCCTGGCGGTCCGCCACGAACGCCCGCTCCAGCTCGCTGTAGGGGTAGCCGGCGGCCTCCTCCGGCGAGGGGACAGGTCCCGGCCGGCCGGAACGCAGGCGCAGGAACGACAGCGCGCCGGATCCGGCCAGGAAGCGGGCCCGTTCGTCGGTGTCCGCGCAGATGACCGCGGCGGCGACCATCGCGTACGGCCGCTCCAGGATCTGCGACGGGCGGAAGTGCTCGCGGTACAGGGCCAGCGCGGGCAAGGTGTTGGCCGCGCTGAAGTGGTGGGCGAAGGCGAACGGGAGGCCGAGCAGGCCGGCCACCTGGGCGCTGTAGCCGCTGGAGCCGAGCAGCCACATGGCCGGCCGGTGGCCTAGCCCGGGCATCGCGGTGATCTGCGCGAACGGGTGCCCGTCGGGCCATTGCCCGGTGAAGAAGCCAGTCAGGTCCATGAGCTGCTCGGGAAAGTCGTCGGCCGACAGGGCTTCGGGCGAGCGGCGCAGCGCCGCCGCCGTGGCCTGGTCCGTGCCGGGCGCGCGGCCGATGCCGAGATCGATGCGGCCCGGATGGAGGGCCTCGAGCATGCCGAACTGTTCGGCGACCACCAGCGAGACGTGGTTCGGCAGCATCACCCCGCCGGAGCCCACCCGGATGGTCCGCGTCGCGTCGGCGATGTGGCCGATCAGCACCGGGGGCGCCGAGCTGGCGATGCCGGGCATGTTGTGGTGCTCGGCCACCCAGAACCGGCGGAAGCCGAGCTGCTCGGCCCGCCGGGCCAGCTCGGTCGTGGCGCGCAGGGCCTCCCCCGCGCTGCCCCCGTCCGGCACGGGCGCCAGGTCGAGCACCGAAAGCGGCATGTCTCGCGAACCAAAGGTCAGGGCAGGGGCAATGTCGTCCACGACTTGTCCGAACAGCGTGAGACGCCCCGTTCTTCCGCCCCGGGAGACGGCGGGCCGGCGAGGGGCACGCAGCGGAGTCCGTTCGGATGAAAAGATCTTCCGAAGAAACCTTTGCAAAGCTATATTGGCATTCGTGGAACCGGACGATGAGGGCACGAAGGCGGCCGGGGAACAGACACGGTCGGGCCAGAGGGGGGCGGCGCGGGGGCGGACGGCTACCCGGCTGACGGATCCGCGGGCGCTGCGAGCGTACGCGCATCCGGTGCGGATGGCGCTGGTAGGGCTGCTGCGCGCAGAGGGGCCGCTGACCGCGACGCGGGCGGCTGAGCTGCTGGGTGAGTCGTCCGGGACGTGCTCGTTCCACTTGCGGCAGCTGGCCAAGTACGGGCTGGTCGAGGAGGCCGGCGGCGGGACCGGGCGGGAAAAGCCGTGGCGGGCCACGACGACGTCAACCGAACGGGACGCGACCCCGGACACGCCGGAGGCCGCCGCGGCGGCCAGCCTGCTGAGCACGGTCATCGCCGAGCGGTACTTCGAGCAGCTGATGCGCTGGCTGGAGGCGCGTCCGGACCAGCCGCCCGAATGGCAGCAGGCGGACTGGCTCGGTGACCGGATCCTCTGGGTCACCCCCGGGGAGCTTGACGAGCTCGGGCGCAAGGTCCTTGACGTGGTCGGCACCTACGTCGAACGCCAGGTCAAGCCCGAGCTCCGGCCGCCGGACGCACGGCAGGTGACCTACCTGCACCTGGCCTTTCCGAACGACTTCCGGTCCGGGAGGCACTGACATGGTGCCTGCCCTGCTGCGCGCCAAGGTGATCCCGGATGCGCTGCGGTCCCGGGTGACCGGGGCGTTCCAGGCGGCCAGCTTATCCTGCCGCTGCCGCGGTTCCGGATGTCCGAGGGTCCTCGCTGAGGCGAGTGCGCATCACCGGTGCACGGTCCGCCGCGGGCCATGCTGCACCGCGTCGTCGCCGTAGGGGCGGCCCTCCAGGTTCCAGCTCCACGAGATCTCCGGGGTGATCCGCATGTAGGTGCCGGCGCCGAACCGGCCGGGGCGCTCCATCAGCTCGGCCGTGCCGTACACCCGCAGGAACCGCGGCGTCCACGGGTCGGTGGTCACGAGATCGTCGACGACCAGGGCGACCTTGGCGTGACCCGCCCGGACGTTGATGAACTTCCTGGTCCGCTCGGGCGCCCGGCCGCCGACCCACAGATAGGTCCCGTCGAACTCAACGCCGACCGGAACGACGTCCGGCTGGTCGTCATCGCCGACGGTGGCGATCCGGGCCAGCGGCTGTGACGTCAGGTAAGCGACCTCGTCCTCGGTGAAGGCCATGAGTCATCTCCCTCGTTCGTCCACGTCGATCACTATAAAGGCTTTACTAGCCGGTCAGCTGCCCAGCACGATCCACTGCCGGCCGTCGATAAGCTCCGCGGCCGCGTCGAGGTGCCCGGCGTGGCAGGCAGTCTCCTTGAGCATGTGGAGCATGACCACCCGCAGGTCGGTGAACCGATCTGCCCATGCTCCCCAGTGCGGGTCCCGCTGGCGGGGCGCTGCGTCGAGAGGAGTGGCCGAGATGATGGCGTTGGCGCGCTCGATCTCCTCCCGGTACAGCGCGAAGATGTCAGCGGCCGACTCATCGGAACTGACCTGCCACTCGGCGTTCGGCTCTTCCGGGAAGAAGTCGAGCGACTCGCCGGCCATGATGCAGCGGAACCAGTAATGCTCGTCGGCCAGGGCCAGGTGTTTGACCATGCCCAGGCAGTTCCAGCCGGACGGAAGGACCGGACGGCGCAGTTGCTCGTCGGAGAAGCCGTCCAGGATGCCAAGTACGTGCTCGCGTTCCAGATCCAGGTACTGCTGCAGGAGTTCCGCCTCACGGTCCATACCGGCCAGCCTAGTGACCGCCGGGTTTTCCGGCGGCTGGACGGATATGTCTACAGTTGCGGGTGCCATGGCACCCGCGAGCGTAGACATATCGCCGGTCGTGAGCTGGGGCGCCGTCCCTGCGGGACGCAGGTGCTCTCACGTCACATCGGAGCGCGGAGGAGAGCTTACTTGCGGGCGGACTTCCGGCTGGGCCGGGAGGGGCCGTGCTCGATATGGAGCGGTTCTGCGGTCGAGGCGGCCGAGCCGTAGATACCGATGCGGATAGAAAACAGCCGGCGCAGGAATCGCTTGAAGCCGCCTTCCCGGCTCCGGACCTCTGTGTGCTTCGGCATCAGCCAACTCCTTTTCCCGGGGGGCCGGAGTTTCTCCCCGGCCAGCACCTCACGGTTATAGCACTTACTCTTCGAGGGCGCCGAGGTCGGCGGGGACGTCGACGGAGTAGGGCTTGAGGATCTCCAGCGGGACGATCTCCAGCGCGCGCTGATGGGTCGAGGCCAGCACCACCGGGGCGGCGGCGCCGTCGCGGTGCGCCTGCAGCCAGTTGGCCGCGGTCACGCACCACCGGTCCCCCGGGACCAGGCCGGGGAACCTGAACTGAGGCATGGGCGTGCTGAGGTCGTTGCCGATACGGCGCTGATGCTCGAGGAATTCGGCGGTCACCACGGCACAGATCGTGTGGCTGCCGAGGTCTTCAGGGCCGGTGGTGCAGCAGCCATCCCGGTAAAAACCAGTCAGCGGATCGGTCCCACATGGCTCAAGCTCGCCGCCGAGCACATTTCGGTCACCCATAGGAGCAGTATCCGCAGCGCGACCGGTGATCCGCAAGCTCAGGGACCGGGGAACCGGCCTGGTGGAGCGGCTGGACAGGGCAAAATGGCACACCTAGCCTTGACTGTATGGTCAGTCAAGGCGTTAGCGCCCCTGCTCCGGTGAACCGGACCGAGCTGGCGGCGGCGCTCCGGCCGTTCGGGGAGAGCCGGATGCTGCCCCGGGCCGCGTACGTGGACCCGGGCGTGTTCGCCTGGGAACAGCGGCACTTCTTCGGCGGCGGCTGGCTGTGCGTGGCGCGGAGCGACCAGCTGGCCGAACCGGGCGACCAGCGGGCCGAAGCCACCGGCCAGGGCGGCGTGCTGCTTGTCCGCGGCGAGGACAGGGAACTGCGAGCGTTCGCGAACAGCTGCCGGCACCGCGGCCACGAGCTGCTCGGGTGCGGGCAGGGCGCCCGGGGCCAGGCGATCATCTGCCCGTATCACGCGTGGACGTACTCGCTGGACGGCGAGCTCCGGGCGGCCGCGGGCTTCCGGCGGCAGCCTGGCTTCGACTTCGGCCGGTGGGGCCTGCCGCGGCTGCCGGTGACCGAGTGGCACGGCCTGATCTTCGTCGATTCCTCCGGGGGCCGGGCCGGCTCGCTGACGGGCGCGCTGGCCAAGCTGGACGAGCTGGTCGCGCCGTACGAGCCGGAACGCCTGGTGACCGCGGCCCGGCACAGCTACGAAGCCGCGGCCAACTGGAAGATCCTCACCGAGAACTACCACGAGTGCTACCACTGCCCGTCCATCCACCCCGAGCTGTGCCGGGTCAGCCCGCCCAAGAGCGGCGAGAACTACGCCGCCGACGGGGCCTGGATCGGCGGCTGGCTGGACCTGCGGGAGCAGGCGGCGACGATGTCGCTGGACGGCCGCAGCGGCGGCGTGCCGCTGCGCGGACTGGACTCCCGCGGGCTGCGCACCGTCATCTACGTCACCATCTTCCCGAACGTGCTGCTGAGCCTGCATCCGGACTACGTGATGACGCACCGGCTTATGCCGGTGGCCGCCGACCGCAGCCGGATCGAGTGCAGCTGGGCCTTCGCCCCGGAGGCGGTGGCCCGGCCGGACTTCGACCCGGGCTACGCGGTGGAGTTCTGGGACATCACCAACCGGCAGGACTGGGCGGCGTGCGAGTCGGTGCAGCGCGGGCTGTCCTCGCCGCACGCCTCGCCCGGCCCGCTGTCGCCCGCCGAGGACGCGGTGTACTTCTACGTCACCACCATCGCCCGGGGCTATCTCGGGGAATCGGTCTGGACCCGGTAGCGTGGGCGCGTGACGATACTCGATATTCCGGTGAAGACCCTATCCGGCGACGATTCCTCGCTTGGCGCGGCTGGCTCGCTGCTGCTTGTGGTGAACGTGGCCTCCAAATGCGGGCTCACGCCGCAGTACACCGCGCTGGAGAAGCTGCACGAGCAGTTTGCTGACCGCGGTTTCGCCGTGGCCGGGTTCCCCTGCAACCAGTTCGGCGGCCAGGAGCCTGGCACGGCGGAGGAGATCGCCGAGTTCTGCTCCGCCACTTACGGCGTCAGCTTCCCGATGTTCTCCAAGATCGAGGTCAACGGCCCTGGCCGGCACCCCATCTACACCGAGCTGACGTCCGTTCCCGATGCCAACGGCGAGGCCGGCGACATCCAGTGGAACTTCGAGAAGTTCCTGGTCCGCCCGGACGGTACCGTAGCCGCCAGGTTCCGCCCCCGCACCACCCCCGACGACCCCGAAATCCTCGCCGCCATCGAGTCCAACCTGCCCGGCTAGGACGGGTTCCATGGTTTCCGGGGGCGCGTTTGGGTTTCGCGGCGGCCTGGGATCGGTAGCTTGACCTTATGGAATATCGAAAGCTGGGAAGCAGCGGGTGCGCGGTGTCGAGCCTGTGCCTGGGGACGATGACGTTCGGCACCGAGACCGACGAGGCCGGCGCGCACGCGCAGCTCGACCGCTTCGTCGCGGCCGGCGGGACGCTGGTCGACACGGCCGACGTGTACAGCCACGGAGTATCGGAACAGATCATCGGCCGCTGGTTCGCCAGCCGGTCCGCCGACGTCACCGAGCCCGTCGTGCTCGCCACCAAGGGCCGTTTCGCCCTAGATGACACGCCGAACGGTTCCGGGCTTTCCGCGCGCCACCTCACCCGCGCGCTCGATGCCTCGCTGCGACGGCTGGGGCTTGACTCGGTCGACCTGTACCAGGTGCACGCCTTCGACCCGCTGACCCCGCTGGAAGAGACGCTGCGCACGCTCGACGGTTTCGTCCGCGCTGGCAAGATCGGCTACTACGGGCTGTCCAACTTCACCGGCTGGCAGCTGACCAAGGCGGTGTGGCTGGCCCGCGCCATGAACGTGGCCGCGCCGGTCACGCTCCAGCCGCAGTACAGCCTGCTGGCCAGGGAGATCGAGTGGGAGGTCGTGCCCGCGGCGCTCGACGCCGGCCTGGGCCTGCTGCCCTGGAGCCCGCTCGGCGGCGGCTGGCTGTCCGGCAAGTACAAGCGGGACGAGCGCCCGACCGGCGACACCCGGCTCGGCGACGACCCGAACCGCGGCATGGAGGCCTACGACCGGCGCGGCACCGAGCGGACCTGGAACGTCATCGACGCGGTGCAGAAGATCGCCGAGGACCGCGGCGTCACCATGGCCGAAGTCGCGCTCGCCTGGGTCACCGACCGCCCCTCGGTCACCTCCACCATCCTCGGGGCCCGCACGGTCAGCCAGCTCGAGACCAATCTGCGCGCCGCCGGACTGCACCTGACCGGGGCCGAGACGGCCGCGCTTGACGCCGCCAGCGACCCGCATCCCGTCGACTATCCGTACGGCGAGCTGGGCACCGATCAGCGCGACCGCCGCCTGCCCGGGCGTTGACCTGGCATGCCGCTGAGTGACTTCCCGCGGTACCCGCTGACGTTCGGCCCGAGCCCGGTGCACCCGCTCGAGCGGCTGTCCGCTCACCTGGGCGGCGCCGCGATCTGGGCCAAGCGGGAAGACTGCAACTCCGGGCTGGCCTTCGGCGGCAACAAGACCCGCAAGCTGGAGTACCTGGTGCCCGACGCGCTGGCAAAGGGCGCAGACACGCTGGTCTCCATCGGCGGGGTCCAGTCCAACCACACCAGGCAGGTGGCCGCGGTGGCGGCCCGGCTCGGCCTGAAGGCCAGGCTGATCCAGGAAAGCTGGGTCGACTGGCCGGACTCGGTCAACGACCGGGTGGGCAACATCTTGCTCTCCCGGATCATGGGCGCGGATGTCCGGCTTGTCGACGAGGGCTTCGGCATCGGCATCAAGTCCAGCTGGGAGCAGGCGCTCGACGACGTCCGCGCGGCCGGGGGCAGGCCGTACGCCATCCCGGCCGGCGCCTCCGACCATCGCCTGGGCGGCCTGGGCTTTGCCCGCTGGGCGCAGGAGGTCAAGCAGCAGGAAGACCAGCTCGGGATCTTCTTCGACACCGTCATCGTGTGCAGCGTGACCGGCTCCACCCAGGCCGGGATGATCGCCGGCTTCGCCGGTCAGGACCGGCCTCGGCGGGTGCTCGGCATCGACGCGTCGGCCAAGCTCGACGAGACCAGGGCGCAGGTCGAGAAGATCGCGCGGAACACCGCCGAGCTCATCGGGCTGGGCCGGGAGCTGCGGGACGACGAGATCACCGTGCTCCCCGGCTGGGCCGGGGACTTCTACGGCATCCCGGTACGGTCCACGCTGGACGCGATCCGGCTCACCGGGCGGCTGGAAGGCATGATCGTCGATCCGGTGTACGAGGGCAAGTCGATGGCGGCGCTCATCGACCTCATCCGCACCGGCCAGATCGGCGGGGATTCCACCGTGCTCTACGCCCACCTGGGCGGCCAGCCCGCCCTCAACGCGTACAGCGCGCTGTTCCGTTAACGGGCCTGAGCGGGCTGATCAGGGCGTTTGCGGGCCGCCCCGGCTGCCTGAGTCGAAATCACCGGTGCCGTCGGCCACACCGCCGCCTGGGCCTGTCGGGTAGGAATGGTGCCCCTCGACCGGCACGTGCTCCGGGTGCCCGCTGCCGGAGGACATCTGCCTGAGCTTGACGTACCGGCTGAGCTCCCGCCACTGGCTGGCGGCCAGCACCGCTGCGGAGACGGAGAACAAGAAAAGTGCCTTACGAGCCATTACAGGTCCCTCTGATCCCTCTAGTTACACAAGCGTCCTTGCTTCTCACTTCCCTGCGCGCGGGCTGACAAACGGCGGGGCGGAATACCACAGCCCTGGCGGCTGCTGATTATCTTCGCCCTCCCGTTCGCCATGACCCAGGTGGTCATCCGGGCAGGGCACCATGGAACCGTTATGACGCTTACTGACCTGCTGCCGGCCACGCCCGATCCCGACGCCGTCTACGACGCCTTCGCCGGGTGGTCCAAGCGGCGCGGGCTGGCGCTGTACCCGCACCAGGAGGAAGCGCTCATCGAGGTCGTGTCGGGGGCGAACGTCATCTTGTCCACCCCGACCGGGTCGGGCAAGAGCCTGGTCGCCGCGGGAGCGCACTTCGCCGCGCTCGCGGCCGGGCAGCGGACGTTCTACACCGCGCCGATCAAGGCGCTGGTGTCGGAGAAGTTCTTCGACCTGTGCGACGCCTTCGGCCCGTCTGGAGTCGGCATGATGACCGGGGACGGCAGCGTCAACGCGGCGGCCCCGATCATCTGCTGCACCGCGGAGGTGCTGGCCAACGTCGCGCTTCGGGACGGCGCCGAGGCGGACGTCGGCCAGGTGGTGATGGATGAGTTCCACTTCTACGCCGACCCGGAACGCGGCTGGGCGTGGCAGGTCCCGCTGCTGGAACTGCCCCGGGCGCAGTTCGTCCTGATGTCGGCGACGCTGGGAGACGTCAGCCGGTTCGAGGCGGACCTGACCAGGCGCACGGGCCGGCCGACCGCGGTGATCCACTCCGCCGAGCGCCCGGTGCCGCTGGTCTTCTCGTTCGCCATGGAGCCGCTGCACGAGACGTTGAAAGAGCTGCTCAGCACCGGCCAGGCCCCCATTTACGTGGTGCACTTCACGCAGGCGGCCGCCCTGGAGCAGGCGCAGGCGCTGATGAGCATCAACGTCTGCACCCGCGCGGAGAAGGACGCCATCGCCGAGCTGATCGGCGACTTCCGGTTCTCGGCCGGCTTCGGCAAGACCTTGTCCCGGCTGGTGCGGCACGGCATCGGCGTCCACCACGCCGGCCTGCTGCCCAAGTACCGGCGGCTGGTGGAGACCTTGACGCAGGCGGGGCTGCTGAAGGTCATCTGCGGCACCGACACCCTCGGGGTGGGCATCAACGTCCCGATCCGCACGGTCCTGTTCACCGCCCTGTCCAAGTACGACGGGAACAAGACCCGGCTGCTGCAAGCCCGCGAGTTCCACCAGATCGCCGGCCGGGCCGGGCGGGCCGGGTTCGACACGTCCGGGCGGGTGGTGGTCCAGGCGCCCGAGCACGTGGTGGAGAACGAGCGTGCGCTGGCCAAGGCGGGCGACGACCCGAAGGCGCGGCGCAGGGTGGTGCGGAAGAAGCCGCCCGAGGGCATGGTCTCCTGGGGCAAGCCCACGTTCGAGCGTCTCGTCGCCGCCGATCCCGAACCGCTGACGTCCAGCTTCAAGGTCACGCACGCGATGGTGCTGAACGTCATCGACCGGCCCGGCGACGCGTTCACCGCGATGCGCCACCTGCTGACCGACAACCACGAAGACCGCCCGGCCCAGCGCAAGCACATTCACCAGGCCATCGCGATCTACCGCGCGCTGCTGGCCGGCGGCGTGGTGGAGCGCCTGGACGAACCGGACGAAGAGGGCCGCCTGGTCCGGCTCACCGTGGACCTGCAGTTCGACTTCGCGCTCAACCAGCCGCTGTCGCCGTTCGCGCTGGCCGCCATCGAACTGCTTGACCGCACCGATCCCTCGTATCCGCTTGACGTGCTGTCGGTGATCGAGTCGACCCTGGAAAACCCGCGGCAGATCCTGTCCGCCCAGCAGTTCAAGGCGCGGGGCGAGGCGGTGGCCCAGATGAAGGCGGACGGCGTCGAGTACGAGACGCGGATGGACCTGCTGGACTCGGTCACCTACCCCAAGCCGCTGACGGACCTGCTCGACGGCGCGTACAACATCTACCGCCGCGGCCACCCCTGGGTGGCCGACTACGAGGTGTCGCCCAAGTCGGTGGTCCGTGACATGTACGAGCGGGCGCTGACCTTCACCGAGTACGTCAGCTTCTACGGCCTGTCCCGCTCAGAAGGCCTGGTGCTGCGGTACCTGGCCGACACCTACAAGGCGCTGCGTCAGACGGTTCCCGACGAGGCCAAGACCGAGGAACTGACCGACCTGATCGAATGGCTGGGCGAGATCGTCCGGCAGGTCGACTCCAGCCTGATCGACGAGTGGGAACGGCTGCGGAACCCGCTGGCTGACGAGGCGGACCTGGAACGGGCCGCCAGGCCGGCCACGGTCACGTCCAATGTGCGGGCCTTCCGTGTCCTGGTGCGCAACGCGCTGTTCCAGCGGGTCAGGCTGGCCGCCCTCGGACACTACGCCGAGCTCGGCGAGCTCGACTCATCCTGCGGCTGGGATGCCGACGCGTGGGCCGACGCGATCGAGGCGTACTTCGAGGTGCACGACGAGATCGGCACAGGTTCGGACGCGCGGGGCCCGGCATTGCTGATCATCGACGTGCAGCCGGGCCAGTGGGTGCTCCGCCAGATCTTGGACGACCCGGCGGACGACCACGACTGGGGCATCAGCGCGGTGGTCGACCTGGCCGCCTCCGACGAGGCCGGCACGGCCGTGCTCCGCATCACCGACGTGGGCCAGCTCTAGCGCTGGTCGCGGACGCGGGCCGCGGCGAGGGCCGCGGCCCACCAGGCGAGGTCGTCGGCGAGGAGCTTCAGCCGGGGCTCAAGGGGCGCGAACGCACTCGTGTCGTTGACGTCGCCGGCCCGCCGGGCCGGCATCATCACGTCGGGCAGAATGTGCACCGCGTGCCGCAGCGGGGCCATCTCGAACTCCACGGCGACCAGCCGGAGCTGCTCGATGGCCCGGGCACCGCCGACGTTGCCCCAGCCGACGAACGCGATCGGCTTGCGCTGCCATTCCGGGAACGTCCAGTCCATCGCGTTTTTCAGGACGGCCGGGTAACCGTGGTTGTACTCGGCGGTCAGCACGATGAACCCGTCGGCCCGGTCCAGGGTGCGGCCCAGGCGTGCGACCTCGTCGTTCGCGTAGTCGCGTCCCGCCTTGGCCGGCGGCGGGGCGTCGAAGAACGGGAGGGGGTACTCACGCAAGTCGATCAGCTCGACGTCGAAGTCTTCGCGGGCTCGCAGCTGCTGGTCCACCCAATGGGCCGTCCGTTCGCTGAAACGTCCCTCGCGAGTGGTACTGGAAATGACCTGGATAAGCACGGCTTCGAGAGTACTCCGGCGACGAGCCGCAGCGGCCCCGAGGTACGGTCGCTGTATCTCGGGAGTCCGGTGACGGTCACGCTCTGAGGGCCCGGAGCGCCGCACCCCAGCCGTCACAGGCCCCAGAAGGGGCCGGACAGCCCGACGTCACGCAGGTAATCGGCGGCTTGGGACGGGTCACGCCTGGTGTAGCCGCGGTCCAGGCGCCCGTCGTACCAATGCGCGGCCAGCCGCCACAGGGTGCCGAGGTCCAGCAGGTATCCGCAGGCGGATCCAGTGGCGTCCAGCCAGGCGCGGACGCAGTCTTCTGAGCAGAAGATGCGCTGATGCCGGCATGTGTGCACGACGTCGTCCCACATTCGCGGTGCGGGCACGAGGAAGTGGGCAACCTGGCCGCCGCCAGGCGGCCGGTGCGATCCGACGTTCCAGGCGTGCGGGCACTGGCACGCTGGGCACCGGGTCGCCACCAGTACCTCGCCCTCGCCGGGAAGCAGATGAGGCACCGCGAACGAATCCCAGGCACACCCGCCCCACCACAGCGTCCCCGTACCCATGACCGAGAACCCGAGCGGCACCGCCGCGAACGGATGCGCCATGACGATCTGGCCCCGGTCGCCGAGCACGAGGTGGCGAGCATCGGCCAGCTCCCTCAGCCCGCCGGTGACTTCCGGCAGGCCGGCCTGGAGCTGACCGGCGAGCTCGCTCACGTCCGGGGCGCGGCCGGTGGCGGCGAACGCGCGGTATACGGCCAGGCGCAGATCTTCGACGTGCACCCCGCCATCCTCGCAAAGGCGGCCCGCAACGGGCCAGCGGCCGCCTGGGCACGGGGGTCAGCCGAAGGCTCCTGCGCGGCCCGGGCGGCCGACGCAGGGAGCCTTCGTTCGGCCGGTAATCAGTAGCCGGCAGGAGTGTTGCGGATGACGATGAGGCTGACAATCTTGCCGTCGCGGACGGTGAAGTAGTTGGTGAGGATGAGGTCGCCCGGCAGGTTCGTCTTGTCGAAGTCGCCGTCGTAGCGGCCGCGGACGACGGTCTCCCCGTGGTGGTCGATGACCTCGGTGACGTCGATCGTGATGTGGTCGCCGACGATCTCCTTGGCCACCCACCGGCGGATGGCCTCGAGGCCCCAGAACTCCCGGTGAGCGTCGTTGACCAGCGCGTCGTCAGCGAAGGTGGCCACGATGGCGTCCTCGTCGAAGGCATTGACGGCGGCGATGTGCTCGGCCAGAACGGTGTCGAGGGCGTGGGTGGTGGTCATGCTGTGCTCCTTTCGTTGTGGTGATACCTCCACCCTCCGTGCTCCCGCTGCCGGAGGGTCAAGAGCGGGATCATCGATTGACCCTCCGGCACGGGGAGGGTTGACAATGGCCTGGTGACAGCAGGACACACCGTCGGCGACTTCTCCCGCATCACCCACCTGAGCGTCAAGACGCTCCGCCATTACCACCAGGTCGGGCTGCTCGAGCCGGTCACCGTGAACCCCGATACGGGCTACCGCTACTACTCAGCTGAGCAGATCCCGACCGCACAGGTCATCCGCCGCCTGCGTGACCTTGAGATGCCGGTGGCCGAGGTCAAAGCGGTGCTGTCCGCGCCTGACGCGGCGACCCGCAACGGCCTGATCGCCGCGCACCTGGACCGGCTGGAGGCCGAGCTGGCGCAGACCCGGGCCGCGGTGGACTCGCTACGCAACCTGCTGCAGCCCCCCGAGACCGCGCCCGCGATCGAGCACCGCAGCGTGGCGGCCGCCCCCGCGGCCGGTATCGGGCAGGTCATCGACGGCGCGGACATCCTGGCCTGGTGGCAAGGCGCCCTCGGCGAGCTGCACGCCAGCGTCCGGGCCCAGGGCCTGCGCACCACGGGTCCGGTCGGCGGCCTGTACGCGAGCGAGCTCTTCCAGCACGGCCGCGGCGAGGCGACCGTGTTCATTCCCGTCGCGGGCAGCGTGCGCACCATCGGGCGGGTCGCACCCGTCGTGATCCCCGCCACCGAGCTGGCCGTCATCACCCACCACGGCTCGCTGGCCGACGACGACCTCAGCTACGCCCAGCTCGGCTCCTACGTCACCACCCACGAGATCAGCATCGACGGGCCGATGCGCGAGTACTATCTGTGCGGTCTATCCGATACGCCGGATCAGGCGAAATGGAGGACCGAGATTGGCTGGCCCATCTTCCGCGCCGACGCCAGCCGCTGAGCCGGGCCCGCCGCCGCTGAGCGCCCTGATCCGGCTGACGGCCAGGCGGTTCGCCGAGGTCGTCTGCCCGCCCGAGGTGCGGACGGATCACCGGGCCGAACGGGTGATGCGCGAGTTCGGCCTGATGCTGGGCGCCCTGCCGCCGGTCGCCAGGAAAGCTCTGGCCGGCGCGCTGATCCTGCTCGACCAGGGCGCGCGGCTCTATCCGCCGGCCCGGGGACGGCGGTTCGCCCGGCTTGACGACGGGGTCGCCGAGGCCTACATCCGGGCGCTGCTGGCCCGGCATGACGCCGCCGCCGAGATGACCCAGCGGCTCAAGGGCGTGGTCACCATGTGCTACTACGACCTGGCCGACGTGCAGCGGGAGATCGGGTATGACCCGGGTCCCTACATCGCCGCCGTGTCCCGGCGCCGCCTGCAGGCCTACGGACCGCAGATCCGCGCGGGCGAGGCCGCGGTCACCGCGGGCCCGTCCGACCCGGGCCCGGGCCAGTCGTGACCGTTCTGACCGGGCTGACCAGTCAGGCCGAGATAACCGGCGACCTGAACCTGGAATGCGAGGCCGTCGTCGTCGGGTCGGGGGCGGGCGGCGCGACCGTGGCCGCCGAACTCGCCGGAGCCGGGATCGATGTCATCGTCCTGGAGGAGGGCGGGTACCACCCGACCGAGTCGTTCACGGCCGAGACCGGCCGGGCGCTTCGCACCCTGTACCGGGACGGCGGCGGCGGGATGGCGATCGGACGGCCGTCCGTACTGTACGCCGAGGGCCGTTGCGTCGGCGGCTCCACGGTGGTCAACGGGGGCATGTCGTGGCGCACCCCGCCCCGGGTGCTTGACCGCTGGGCGGAGCACGAGGGCGTCACGGCGATCCGCGAGCAGGACCTGGACCCCTATTTCACCCAGATCGAGTCCCGGCTGTCGGTCGGGCGGCAGGACCCAGAGACGATCGGCCGCGATTCTGAACTGTTCAAGGCCGGCGCCGACGCCAAAGGCTGGAACATCGTCCCGAACCAGCGCAACCAGCTGCACTGCGCGGGCACCAACAGCTGCACCAGCGGCTGCCCGACCGGCGCGAAACGCTCGATGCTGGTGACCAGCGTGCCGCGGGCACTCTCGCTCGGCGCCCGGCTTTACGCCGACTGCCGGGTGGACCGGGTCACCCGTTCGGGATCGGCGGTCACCGGGGTGACCGGGCACGTCGCGCGCCCCGGCGGGCGAGCCGGCCCGAAGGTCACCGTCCGGGCCGGTACCGTGATCGTGGCCGGCGGTGCCATCCAGACCCCGGCGCTGCTGATGCGGTCCGGCCTGCGGTCGGTGTCCGGGCAGCTGGGCCGCAATCTGTCCGTGCACCCGAACGCGATGGTGACCGCGTTCTTCGACACCGACGTCACCGGCTGGCACGGGGTCCACCAGGCCTTCCAGATCCGCGAGTTCATCGACGAAGGGCTCCTGCTCACCGCGGTGAACCTGCCGCCCACGATGCTGGCCGGGATCCTGCCCGCGTACGGCCGGGAACTCGGCGCGCTGATGGCCGGCTACAACCGCATCGTCACCGCGGGACCGCTGGTGACCGACACAGGGACCGGACGGATTCGGAACGTACCCGGGCTCGGGCCGCAAGTCTTCTACCAGCTCACCGACGCAGACGCCGCCCGGATGGCACGCGGCGTGGAACTGACCGCCGAGGCGCTGTTCGCGGCGGGCGCGCGGCGGGTGCTGCTCCCCTTCGACGGCGCCCCGGAAGTTCACGGCGTGGCTGAGCTGCGGCGGCTGCTGGGCCGGCCGGTGCCCAAACGGTCTATGCAGCTGTACTCGATTCACCTGATGGGCACGGCGCGGATGAGCGACGACCCGCGCCGCGGCGTGACCGGCAGCTTCGGGGAGTTCCACGGCGTCTCCGGGCTCATCGTGGCCGACGCGAGCCTGTTTCCCGGCCCGATCGGGATGAACCCGATGGAGACGGTCATCGCGCTGGCCATGCGCAACGCGCACCGGCTGATCGAACGCCGCCGCCGCTAGGTGCAGTGCAGCAGCTCACCGAGGTCGATGACGGCCTCGGCTTGGCCGCGTCGGTCGCCGGGGTGGGGATACAACTGCGATGTGATGCTGGAGGCAGATCCAGCCGGCCGTCGTCGTCTCCTTCACGACCACCTCCACGCGGCGGTATCCGGCTGCCACGCAGGTGTGCCTGACCACCTCCTCGAAGAACCAGGACGAGGCGATCACCGCTAGCACGCCCGGCGATCCCGCCAGCGCCTGCCTGAGCGGGATTGCTTCCAACAGCCGGAAGGTGAGGTTAACCGACGCCCCGGTCACGCCGTGCTCGTCGTAGCAAACCTCGCCGGCGTGCAGCGCCATCCGCAGCCGGATCTGCTCCGGGTCCGGGTGCACGCCGTTATGCCCGCACAGCCCGGCCACCATCGCGGACGGCAGCGATTCCACCAGCAAGCTCTTGGGCACCGGGGCCGGAACCAAGACCAGCACGCCATCACCGCGATCCTCCCGGTCGCAGTCATCCCATGAGATCCCCGCGCGGTCAAACGCATCACGCATCACGCGATATAGACCGTCACGGACCACCACCTGGTGTGCGTTGGTGCGCCGCTGATCCCCGAACCCCTCGACGTCCACCGCGACGATAGTCCGGTGGACAGCCAGCGGCTGATCCTTCGTCAGGCTCCCGCCTGTCAGGGCGAACACAGAGGCAACGATCTCAATTTTCTCCCGCACTGAACCACCCCGAAATAATACCCAGGAGCTGCCCCTGCCCTTCTCTAACAGAGGCGCCCGCTTGGGTCGCTGACCCCGGCGCCCTAGCGATAGGCTCTCATAATTTGTGGCACGTGCCAACATGTGATCGGGGTAAATAATTGCAGTCAATTCATAATGCGTTATGTGCAAGTCGTTTCTCCAAAACTTGCAACGCAATTGCTGGGAAACTAAGGTGGCCTGCCGGGGGCCGCGGGACGACTAACGCCTCTGGTCACGAGAAATGCGGAGGGCATGGCCGGCTCGGGGTGATCGGCTCGGCCACGCTCCAGGAGGGCAGCACACGCTGCGATTGACCAGCCACGCTAGGGTCCCCGGCATCACATTCGTCTCGACTTCCCCACGAACTCCGGGCAGATCTAGTGCCACACGACCATCAGCCACCTCGCGGTCCGGCACTAGCTAACCGACCGCATACGGCGAAATCGCGTGGAGAAATTTCTCGGTGATAGGGGCACCGCGGTAATGGGATAACGCAGTAGATTCAGCCCATTGGCCCGATTCCGTCCTGGCAGCCCGCAATCAGGATCAGCCGGTGTGGAAGCGTGCGCAGAAAGACAGGTAGCATATCACCGCGGATACGGATGTGCCTAGCGACGCACGGATGACATGAGCCGATGCGCATAACAACGGCCAGGGGATAGCGCTCACCGGGGTGAACCGAGCAACGGATGATAATTTTTTCGGATAGCTACCTGACCAGGTCAATCTCCCCCGATTTGACCGCTCCCAGAAAGCTGAAAAATTCATCAGGAGTAAAATGTATGTAACCCGATTCGGGTTGCGCGGAGTTTCTCATCAAAACGACGTCGTTATATTCTGCTATCTCAACGCATTCGCCGGTTTGACAAAAACTTGCCTTATGCCAATCTAGCGCTAGGGTCTGCATCCCCTTAGGTTAGCGTGCCCTCGACTCGTATGCAGTAAGTTTCGCGAGAATCATAGCCTCGCTCGCGGGAGGATCTGCGGACAGGTCCGTCAATTTCTGGAAAATGGCGCTATACGTCTCGACATCGTTAGGTGCCTCTAGGTAACGATGCGCGGTGAGGTCTTCGATCAAGACCATGTCGGCGATATCAGGCCGGGCCGACCGCAGGATGATGAACTTATTGACACCGGCCGGCACGACACCCGCATCGTACGGAACTACCCGGATAGTGACGTTAGGCAACCGAGCCATCTCTAGCAGTCGTCTGAGCTGCGCCAGCATGACGACCGGGCTCCCGACGACCCGGTGCAGCACTGACTCATCCAACACCGCCGCGAAGCTCGGGATTGCCCCGGAGAGCAACCGGTCCTGCCTGGCCATCCGCGTCTTTATTCGCTCCTCGACGATCTTGGGCGTCAACGCCGGACCGCCTGCCCGCACCAACGCTCGGGCGTAATCGGGTACCTGGAGCAGCCCCGGCACGACGGCTAGGCCGTAATCGCTAATCGCCTCGGCTTCTGCTTCCAAGCCGACGTAGTCGGCGTATGGCAGGCTGCGGGACCACCAGGCGCGTTCCTTCCCTTTCGCGGCTAGCCCGGTGAGCCGCGAGCGGCGTTCGTCGTCGACCTGGTACAGCTCACACAGCCGAGCGATGTCAGCTTCGCTGGCGTTGCGCTGCCCGGTCTCAAGGCGGCTGACCTTGGAGCGACTGACCCCGAGCCGTTGCGCGACCTGATCTTCTGTCAATCCGATAGCCGTCCGGAGCGAACGGAGCATGAATCCAAGTTCACGACGGCGTGCCGTAGGACTTCCCGTCGCAGGCATCAAGCCACGTCCTTCATGCGCCTCATGCGTCGCAGCTTCTGCCGGTTATGACGCAGGCAGGACCGGCAAACGCTGGCACGTGCCAATATTACGATGAGCGTTGCGTCGGAACTAGTGAGACCGGGCGCAGGTTCGGTCAGGCCGCGGCCAGAGGCACCGAGGCAGGGTTTGGCTTAGCCGATAAGCGGTGGCGTTGGCCTGCGGCTGTACGAACATCGGGGCACCTCACTTCGCTCCCCTGCGTGATGGACAGGACAGGCGCTAGAGGCGCGTCGCGGCCCGGACCAGTCCGGCGACGGCACGTGACTGGCTATCCGGCGGCCACGCGATCACTGTCGTCACCGCCGGCGCGTCCGGTACCGGCACGGCGGCGAGGTCGGGGCCCAGCTGGGCCCGGGCCGACTCCGGTACGACCGCCGCGGCCCGGCCGAGCGCGATCAACTGGCGCAGCTGCGCATTGTCCCTGAGCTGCGGGCCGGGGCCGTCCGGGTACGTGCCGTCGCGGTCAGGCCAGCGTGGCAACGGCAGGCCGGGCAGCGCGGCGACGTCGGCCATCCGCAGCTGAGCCTGGCCGGCCAGCGGATGCCCGGCCGGCAGGATCACGACCTGTCCCTCGGTGCACAACTCCTCGGTGTCGAACCCGGCTGTCGAGTCGAACGGCCGGTGCAGCAGGGCCACGTCGGCCCGCCCGTCCCGAAGCAGCCGTTCCTGCTCGCCGATGCCGCACAGATTCACCTCGACCGGGACGGCGCCGGGTTCGGCGGCGTAGGCGTCGAGCAGCTTCGACAACAGTTCGGCGGACGCGCCGGCCTTCGCCGCGAGGATCAGGCCCGATCGGCCGGTTGCGGCGCGGCGGGTACGGCGGCCGGCGGCATCGATCGCGTCCAGGGCGGCCCGGCCCTCGCGTAGCAACACCGACCCGGCCTCGGTCAGCGTGACCGCGCGGCTGGTGCGGGCTAGCAGCTCCGCCCCGAGTCGCCGTTCCAGCTGCCGGATCGCCCGCGACAGCGGCGGCTGCGCGATCCCGAGTCGCCGGGCGGCCCGGCCGAAATGCAGCTCCTCGCCGACAACCACGAATTTCCTAATGCTCTCCGAGTCGAGCAGCCTACGTACGGCTATGTCGTCTTGGCGTTCTTGATGCATAGTGCCGCTCCTCAGCGACCGTGACGGATGACCGAAGCTCCCGCGTTTCCACGATACCTGGATCGATACCTTGAGGGTATTGATCCTCACTCAGATGGTGTTGGATGCCCGGCCCGAGTGCGGGCAGGATCGGTGGCATGAGCGAACCGACAATCGCGCTAGTCACCGGCGCGAACAAGGGCATCGGGTACGAGATCGCGGCGGGCCTGGGTGCCCTTGGCTGGAGCGTCGGCGTCGGCGCCAGGGACGACGAGCGCCGGGAAGCCGCCGTAGCGAAACTGCGCGCGGCCGGTCACGACGTCTTCGGCGTGCCCCTCGACGTCACCGGCGCTGCCAGCGTGGCCGCCGCGGCCGGCCTGATCGAGGAGCGCGCCGGGCGCCTCGATGTGCTCGTCAACAACGCCGGCATTACCGGCGACAGGCCGCAGGAGCCGACCGTGGTGGACCCTGCGACCGTGCGGACGGTGGTGGAGACCAACGTCATCGGCGTCATCCGGGTCACCAACGCGATGCTGCCGCTGCTGCGGCGCTCGGCGTCCCCGCGGATCGTGAACATGTCAAGTGGCGTCGGCTCGCTCACCCGGCAGAGTGATCCGCACGGCGAGACCGGCCCGATCTCCGCCGCGTACGCGCCGTCGAAGACCATGCTCAACGCGCTCACCGTCCAGTACGCCAAGGAGCTGCGCGACACCAACATCCTGATCAACGCCGCCTGCCCCGGCTACACCGCGACCGACCTCAACGGCTTCCGCGGCGTACGCACTCCGGAACAGGGCGCGGCGATCGCGATCCGGCTCGCCACCCTGCCCGACGGCGGCCCGACCGGCGGCTATTTCGAGGATGCCGGGATGATTCCCTGGTGACGGACGAGGATGTGCCCGGGATCATCGCCCGGGCGAAGGCCGACGACCGCGGGATCTGGTTGGTGTAGGGGTTGCGGCTCTGATCGTGCACGTCAGCCAACGTTGTGCTGCCCTGCTACGGTAACCCGCTCATAGAAATTGCAAAAGTTTCCTCCGAGTACACCCTTGATAGCCGCATCGGACAGGCCGGTGGTGACGAGCGAGCGCGTGATTCTCGGGAAGCCGACAGACCATCGTTCGAAGCCATCGGTGATGTGGGCAAAATCGAATTGGCGCCGTTCCCGGAATCCGCGCGATCGGCTCTCGGAACGCAATCGCGTTAGCACTGGCACCGGCGAGCCCTTGACGCCCCAGTCTGACCCGATTCCGACACCTGCTTCCCCGCAGATGTCGAGGGCGTGCAGGATGTGCTCGGTCATGACGGCTACGGATGGACGCCGTTTTCGCCGATCCGCAAGGAAGGCAGGCACGGCGCATACTCCCAGGTAACCGCCGGTGGACGAGAGAGCCCGGAGAATATCATCGGTCTTATTGCGGGGATGAGGGTGAAGGGCGGCGCAAGCGGAATGGCTAACCGCGACTGGCGCTCGCGACCATTCGATCGCTTCCATCGTGGTGCGCAGACCGCAGTGGGAAAGGTCCACGATAATGCCGAGTTCGTTCATGCATCTGATCAGTTCGCGGCCAAAGAAGGTCAACCCCTCGTCAATGGCTTGCATGCACCCGTCGCCGGCATAACTGTGGTCGTTATAGGTGAGCTGGATCATGCGGATACCGAGTCCATGGAAGGTCTCGGCGTTGCGGACGTCGCCTTCGAGCTGAGTGGAGTTCTGGAAGCCCAGCAAAATGCCGGTAGCGCCTGATCGCTTTACTTCTCGAAGCGAGGTGAAATCGGAGATAAGTGTGAACTGAGGGATTTTAGCGAACCGGCGGTGCCATTCACCCAGGTCATAGACAGCGCCGCGAAAACTGAATTGTTTATCACCCCATGCGCCAACCGAAACAGAGAGCACATCGACCATGCTTTCTTTGATCGCCTGCCAGTACATGTCAAATTTTTGCGTTAGAAATGTGGAGGTGTTCAGCCGCTCGATTTCGCGGAAGAATTCGGCTTGCGGGAGTCTTTCATCGAGGTGAGCGAGCCGGTCGCGCATCGCTGCTGTGAATACGACCGGGCCGCCCGCCAGCGAATCGACCACCACGGTCCCCCGGTGTAGTTCCGCTACCTGATCGCTTACCTTCGCATGATCGTCATCTGCGCGAATCACAGCAGGGCCTCCAGGCAGGTGAACGGTGAACCCAATGACAACCGGGCTGTCTCTAGCTGAGCGGAGCGGGGAGGAAGGAGGTGTCGCGGACCAGCATCTCCGGGTTGCGTTCTAGCGTGTCCAGGTGTTCCCAATCCACAAGCTCCTCGGTATTACAGTCACTGTTTTTCGGTCTGTGACCGTGCTGCAGCTCAGCGTGGCGCATGGTTCCCGGCTTCCTGGTTACACGGTGTCACCTTCTTTCGTCCGGTTCGGGTCAGGTGGCCATGGCCTGGATGCGGCTGCTGTAGTGGTGCCAGCGGGCGCGGGCCTGGTGGCGCCTGCGCCAGCGTGACCAGCGGCGGCGGAAGGCGAGGCGGGCGCGGGACAGCAGCCCGGCGGCGTAGTCCGCGGTGTCGCTGGAGATGCGGAGGCTTTCGGCGTCGGATAGCCGGACCGGGGGGATGCCGGCCGGGCACGGCTGCCCGGCGTAGGCGGGCAGCGGCGCGTCGCCGCGGGGAACGTCCAGGTCAGCGTCGGCGGCGTTCACCGGGACTGCCCGGGAGGGTGACGGTGCCGGCGAGGGCGCCGCGGATAGCGGCGGCCCTGGCCTGGGCGAGCGCGGTGAGGACGGTGTGCCTGTTCATGGCCTGCCAGGTGCGGACCTGGGACTGGTCCCAGCTCAGGGTGTCCTTCGCCGTCTTGAAAGTGGTTTCCGCCGGCCAGCGCCGCCCTGCGATGGTGATGAGATAGGTCATCGTGGCCGGCCTGCCCTCCGGCGCCCAGCACAGGTAGAACGTGTACGGGTTCTTCTCCCGGTCCAGGCGGCGGATCAGCAGGAACTCCCGCGGCCGGGCGGTGGCGATCATGGCCCAGCCGGCGTAACGGGGTCCCTTCGTCCCGTTCCCGCAGGACCGGCGCTCGAACACGGCATCGTTTACCATCCCGTTCGCACGGACGGGAGAAGTCCCGGCAGCGATGGTGACGCGGTAGTCGCACGGGATAATCATCACGTAGGAGAGCGCCAGTTCCCGGCACGTCTCCCGGAACAGGCCGCTGCGCCCGTAGACCTCGTCAGCGGCGACCCAGCAGAACCGCAGCCCGGAGGCTGCCAGGCGTTTCAGCTGTTCTATGGCCAGTTCCGGCTTCGTGGCGAACGTCACGCTGTCCGGGATCCCCGCCTTGCGGCGGCGCCCGGGATCCTTCGCCCAGCAGTCCGGCATGTACATTCCAAAATCAGCCCAGGCCTGCCCGGACGCGGTGACGAGCGCGGCGAACACCCAGGTCACGCAATTCTCGACCTTCCCGGTGACGCCCGCGTGCTGCGGGGACACGCACGCGGTGGAGCTGCCCTTTTTCAGGTCCGCTGTCTCGTCGAACGCGACCCCCGGCCCGATCAGGTCATCCGGGTCATCCGCCAGGCACGCCGCGGCCAGCGCCGGCAGCGCGGCCCGTGCCTTCTCCCATGACCACTTATAGCTCCTGAGCAGGGCCTGCATCCGGTGCGGCCCCTCGTGCCCGGCCTTCTCCGACATGCTCCAGCAGTTCCCCGCGACCTGCCGCGACAGCGCCCTCACGTAATCCAGCGCCGTGCCGGCAGCCCGCCGCTGCGCCATCACCGGGTCCAGCACCCCGCTGACCAGCGCATCCGCTCTCGCCGTGCAGTCCAGGACATCTTCTATGCTGGCCACCGCGGCCGTGGCGGTTTGTTGTTTAGTCACGCATCCAGGAAACACGCCACGGCCGCCCCGCGTTACACGCCAGCCGCGCCCGTCACTGCCGCACCCCACGGCCAGTTACTCA
>JBEKGC010000029.1:0-36953 GCA_050013055.1 Streptosporangiaceae bacterium | reverse complement strand
AGCCAGGCGACCGGGTCGGGATCATGATGCCGAACGTTCCCGCGTTCCCGATCGCGTTCTACGGTGCGCTGGCCGCGGGCGCGGTCGTGGTGCCGATGAACCCGCTGCTCAAGAGCCGTGAAGTCGGCTACTACCTGAGCGACTCGGGGGCCAAGGTGGTGCTGGCTTGGTCAACCGCGGCGGGCGAGGCGGCCAAGGGCGCCGCTGACGCCGGAGCCCAGGCGATCACCGTGGCGGCCCCCGACGCCGCCGACGTGCTGGCTGACCAGGACCCCGCGACCGGGCCGTCCGGCCTTCGGGTCCGCGGCGACGACGATGACGCGGTCATCCTGTACACCTCGGGCACGACCGGCAAGCCCAAGGGCGCCCAGCTCACCCACGCCAACCTGATCCGCAACGCGGAGCTGACCGCGCGCACGCTGCTGCAGAGCCACCCGGACGACGTGCTGATGGGCTGCCTGCCGCTGTTCCACGTCTTCGGCCTGACCTGCGGGCTGAACGCGTCCATCACGACCGGCAGCATGCTGACGCTGCTGCCCAGGTTCGACCCGGGCAAGGCGCTTGAGATCATCAAGCGGGACGGGGTCACCATCTTCGAGGGCGTGCCGACCATGTACGCCGCCATCTTGCACCACCCTGGAGCGGACCCGGCCATGGCCGCGAGCCTGCGGGTGTGCGTCTCCGGCGGCGCGGCGATGCCGGTGGAGATCCTGCGCGGCTTCGAGGAGAAGTTCGGCTGCGTGATCCTGGAGGGCTACGGGCTGTCGGAAACCTCCCCGGTCGCGTCGTTCAACCAGCCGGATCAGGTCCGCAAGCCGGGGTCGATCGGCACCCCCGTCGAGGGCGTGCAGATGCGGCTGGTGGACGACGCGGGCCAGACCGTGACCGAGGGGGAGATCGGCGAGATCGCCATCCGCGGGCACAACGTGATGAAGGGGTACTGGGACAAGCCAGCCGCCACCGCCGAAGCCATGACCGACGGCTGGTTCCGCACCGGCGACCTGGCCAAGGTGGACTCCGACGGCTACTACTACATCGTCGACCGCAAGAAAGACCTGATCATCAGGGGCGGCTACAACGTGTACCCGCGGGAGATCGAGGAGGTCATGCACGAGCACCCGGCGGTCGCCGAGGTCGCCGTGATCGGGATCCCGCACGCCGAGCTCGGCGAGGAGGTCGCCGTGGCCGTGGCGCTGAAACCCGGCGCCGACGCGACGCCGGACGAGCTGCGCTCCTTCGTCAAGGACAGGGTCGCGGCGTACAAGTACCCGCGGCAGGTCTGGCTGGTGCAATCGCTGCCCAAGGGGCCCACAGGGAAAATCCTGCGCCGCGAGGTGCACCCGCCGCAGGAGGCCGGGTGAGCCGCCGCCGGGAAGCTTCGCCTCAGACCGTCACGGACTCGCAGCGGCCCCGTTGCGTTCGTTGTTCCCACTAGCGGGCAGAAAGTGACCATGATCAACTCGGAGGAGTCCTCCCCCATGGCTGAGGTGCGCCATGTCGTGATCGGCGACCAGCAGCTGCGAGTCGGCGTCCGGCCCGCCCTGCACCAGGCGGGCGCCGGGACGCGGCCCCACCGGACGCCACTGCTGCTGATCAGCGGCATCGGCGCCCGGCTTGAGCTGCTTGAGCCGTTCGTGGCTCAGCTCGATCCGGCCGTCGAGGTGATCAGGTTCGACCCGCCCGGCATCGGCGGCTCGCCGCTGCCGGATGGCCCGTACCGCTTCAGCGGGCTCTGCCGGCTGATCGCCGACATGCTGACCGAGCTCGGCCACGACCGGGTCGACGTGCTCGGCATCTCCTGGGGCGGCGGCGTCGCCCAGCATTTCGCCGCGTTCCAGCGGGACAGGTGCCGCCGGCTGGTCCTGGTCGCCACCGCCACCGGGACGCCGATGGTGCCGGCCCGGCTTTCTGTGCTGAGGCACCTGGTGACCCCGCAGCGTTACCTGGACCCCAAGTACTTGGGGCGGGTGGCCGGTGACCTGTACGGCGGGCTGGCCAGGGTCGACTCCGAGGAGATCGTGACGGCGATGCACAGCCACCACCACGGCGGCATGGGGCGCGGCTACGTGTACCAGCTGCTCGCCTCGGCGGGCTGGGCCAGCCTGCCGTTCCTGCCGCTGGTGCGGCAGCCGACGCTCATCCTGGCCGGGAACGACGACCCGATCATCCCGCTCGTCAACGCCCGGATGCTGCACCTTCTCATCAGGGGCTCCCGGCTGCACATCTACCCAGGCGGTCATCTCGCCCTGGTGACCGAGGCGGAAGAGCTGGCGCCTCTCGTGGACGACTTTCTGGCCGCACCGTAGCGCGTTCGCCTGACCGGGCGCTAGCGGGCGGACCAGCCGCCGTCGAGCACCCAGGACGAGCCGTTGGCGAAGGAAGCGGGACCGGAGCACAGGTAGCCGACGAGCTCGGCCACCTCCTCCGGCTCGATCAGCCGCTTGATGGCGGGCTCGGTCAGCATGATGTCGGCGATCACCCGCTCCGGGGAGATGTCATGCAGCCGCGCCTGGTCGCTGATCTGCTTTTCCACCAGGGGCGTGCGCACGTAGGCCGGGCAGACGGTGTTGCAGGTGACCCCGTGCTCGCCGCCTTCCAGCGCGATCACCTTCGACAACCCCTCCAGGCCGTGCTTGGCCGCGACGTAGGCGGCCTTGTACGGGGAGGCCCGCAGGCCGTGCACGGAGGAGATGTTGACGATGCGGCCGAAGCCGGCCGCGTACATGTGCGGCAGGGCCGCCCGGGCCAGCCGGAACGGAGCCTCCAGCATCACCGCGAGCAGCAGCCGGAACTTATCCGGCGGGAACTCGTGGACCGGGGCGACGTGCTGCAGGCCCGCGCTGTTCACCAGGATGTCAGCGTGCGCGGCCAGCGTCTCGGCGTCGAAACCGGCGGCCAGGTCCACCTCGAAGGCCCGGCCGCCGACCCGGCCGGCCACCTCCGCGGCGGCGGCGGCGTTGACGTCGGCGACGACCACGCTCGCCCCGGCCGCGGCCAGCCGGACCGCGCAGGCCGCGCCGATGCCGCTGCCCCCGCCCGTGACCACGGCCAGCCGCCCGTCCAGATCGCCCATCAGAGCCCGCTCCCCAGCTCGCGCAGATTTTTTAGCCAGCACGGATTTTTAGCCAGCACAGATTCTTAGCTAGCGTAGCGGGCGCGCGATTACCGGCCGAGTTCCACCCAGACCGTCTTGCCCACCGAGCCGAGCGGCTCGACCCCCCAGCGGCTCAGCCCTTAGCACCGTTTCTCCATCGGCTCGGCTGAGGACCCGCAGGAAGCACGCTGACCTGGGCGGTAACCGCACGGTCCGTTCGGCCAGATTATTTTTCAGCCGGTGAGGACGTCGCGGTGGGTCCAGGCCAGCCGGAGGACCGCGGCCCCGGCCGCCTGCACCGGCTCGCGGGTCACCAGGCGGTCGATGACGCCGGCGGCGAATTCCCTGGCCGCCAGCACCTGGCCTTCCGCGTTACGCCGCGGGTGCAGGCTGAACAGCTCGTCGAAGGTGCCGCTGTCGATGACGGCCACCGTCAGCAGGTCGGTGGCGTAGCTGAGCGGGTCGACGCCGAGCCCCAGGCACCACACCCGGATCTGGCCGCGGTCAAGCGCCTCGGTCATCCGCCGGGCGAACGGCCAGGAGCCGTAGTCGACGGGACAGACCTCGCTGTCGTAGTCCTCCGGCCGGCCGCGGAGTTCTTCGGCGAACTCACGGATCATGCACCGCCACAGGGAGAAGTCCACGCGCTCGTTCCAGGCCGCCTCCCCCGACGGCTGGAAGACGCCGACCGGGATCACCTGGTACAAGCCGCCCGCGTGCCCCACCAGGGCCGGATCCCGCCAGTGCAGCAGGAACGTGGCCTGGCCGGTGGCCCGGTGCAGCCGCAGCGTCAAGGTGCTTATGGCCAGGTTCACCGGACGGCGCCGCAGGTCGCACGGGTCGCCGAGGCGTGCGCGCAGCGCGGCCGGACGCCCGTCAAGCCGGCTGGCCGCGTAGTCGTGCGCGGCCGCCTCGCCGGTGTCGATACCGTCGAAGTAACGGCCCAGGGTGAACCCGAGCCGGGGAGCCGGCCCGGCCAGCTCGGCCTCGGTCAGCCGGTAGGTGGCACGGTTCTCGAACAGGGCCGGGGCCGCCAGCTCCCGGACCGCGTCCGAGTAACGCAGGTAACGGGTCCCATCCGCGCGGCGGGGCCAGGCCGGCGCCGCACCGTCGCGGTACGACGCCAGCGCAGGGACGCCGTCCGCCGGATGGAAGTCCAGCCCGATGTCCTGGAGCGGGACCGGGCGGGCGGGCTGGCCGCCGGGGACCGCGAGCAAGGGGGTGCCGGCCAGCTTGGCCCGCGCTGGCTTCTCCTCGGCGGCCGCCAGCGCCAGCTCGTGCCGGTGCTGCTGCAAATACGACCGCACCCGGAGCCAGTCACGCTGCCCGGGGGTCAGCTCGCCGGGCGGCTGGCTCACTAACCGGCCCAAGCGCCGGCAAAACGCGGCTTGGCGTAGCCCATTGAATATCCCTGGCCGCGCGTTTGCGCAGAATCGCTCGCGCCGCCTGGGCCGGGGACAGTAGTGTCGGGCATAATGCGCCTCCCTTCCGGAGGTGGACAGGGGAGTCCGCTCGCCGGCTTTCGTGGCGCCTGATCCCACACAGTCGGCCACGGAGCCGGGAGCGGTCTTCCGGTCAAGCATGGTGCCTGCTGCCTGGGTATCGCCACGGCAGGCCGGGCGGCCGGGGGCGGCTTCAGGAGCTGGACGACGACGACTCTACCGCCCGGGCCATCGGGGCGGGATCAAAAGCCTCATCACGACCGGCTGAGGATAAATGGCGAATAACCCGGTCAGGTACGGCGGACTGGAATATGGTTTGGCGGCTATTCCTGTGGTTGCCTGAAATCAGGCGATAAACAACGCTATCGCGATGTACTGACAGGTCGCGGCGGCACACACGTAGACGTGGAAGACCTCGTGGTAGCCGAAGACGGACGGATACGGGTCGGGCCGCCGACGGCGGTAGGACAGGGCGCCGGCGATGTACAGCAGGCCGCCGGCGAGCATCAGCGCTCCCGCCGCGACACCGGAATGCCGCCACACCGCGGGGAGCGCGAGACCGCCGACCCAGCCCAGGCCGACAAACGTCGAGCCGACCAGGAGCTCAGGCGCCCCCATCCAGACCATGTGGATGGCACCCGCCGCCACCGTCAGCGCCCACACCACGATCAGGCAGGAAATCCGGAAGCTGCCGCGGGTCGCGAGCAGGAAGGCCGGAGTGGCCGTGCCGGCGATCAGGAGGAAGATCATCGCGTGATCCAGGCGCTGCAGGCGGCGCCGCCACGCCTCGGTCCAGTCACCACGGTGGTACAGCGCGCTGACCCCGAACATCGCACTCACGCTGACCGCGAAGATGGCCAGCGCCGCGATCCGGACGGCGCCGTGGGCCCGGGCCAGCATCAGGGTGCCGAGCACCAGCGAAGCTTCGAACCAGACCAGGTGCAGCCAGCCGCGCAGCAGCGGCTTGGCGGGTGGAACTTGGCGGCGGACGCCAGCGGATGGCGTCTGGACCGTCAGCGGCAGCAGGGGCTCAGCAGCCGCTTCGTCCATTCAGAGCTTGGTCAGCTTCGCGAACGGCCACATGATCCGCACCTGACGCGAACCGAAGTCGACGACCAAGGCGGAGTCATCCTCGATCAGGATGACCCGGCCGAGCCCGTACTTATCGTGGCTCACCTGGTCTTGCACGGCATACTGCTCCACCGGTGGGTCCGCAGGCCTGTTATTGAAGGGGCTATCTGGCAGGAAGCGTCGGTTCGCGGCGCGGGCAGGCTTCATCACTACTAGTATGCGCCTTCTCGGCGATTTCCGGCTCGTTTCTGCGTCCTCAGTAGTTTCAGTCTTGCCGCGCGGCCTTCCTCGAGTCGCCCCGGCGCATCAGCATGACCGGCCCGGCGAGCCGCCGGGCCCGGTGCGGATCGCGGCCGGATGCGGGCCGGATGCGGGCCGGATGCGGGCCGGGCGCGGGCACCATCCGGGCCGTTCGGCGCGGTCGCAGTTAGTGACGACGCCGATCAAATTGTGCTCATGGGCCCGCCTGCCAACTCCTGATACGGCAGAATGAGCCCTGCCAGTAAGGCGGCCGGGCAACTAGCGTGGCATCTCCCGTTGCCTGATGCGACTCATGGCAAGGACTCTGCGTGACAAACAGGAACGAAGCCGTATTGCCAGCTGCGACCCAGCTCGAGGCGGGCGGCACTGCCGTCGCGGCTAGCTCCCGCCTCGACCGCGCCATCGGGGTCACGGTTGACCCGGCCCGCAAGAGGTGGCTGTTCGCGTTGCTGCTTGTGGCCGGCTGGCTCGTCCAGGCCGGCCTGCGCGCGTGGTTTAGCCGCACGCAGGTGCTGCCACTGGACAATCCCGACGAAACGGCCTACCTGATCGAGGCGCGGGTCCTCGCGGGCGGCCCGGCGGGCAACTTCTCCGGCGCGACGATGTACCAGGGCGGCTATCCGCTTCTGATCACGCCGGTGTACTGGTTCACCAGCAACCCCACCGCCGTGTATCACGCCGTGCTGCTGATCAATGCGGCCGTCAGCGCCGCCGTGATGCCGCTCGGCTACCTGCTCTGCCGCCGGCTCGGGCTCGGCCGCCTGGCCGCCTACGGCGTCGCCATGGTCGCGGCGCTGCTACCCGCCGGGTTCTTCTACAGCGAGTACGCGATATCCGACGCTATCTTCCCCGTGGTCACGCTGGCCTGGCTGCTGGCCACCCACAGCTGGCTGGTGGCCGCCTCGCCGCGGGCGCGGTACGCGGCGGCCGTCGGCTCCGCCGCGGTGTCCGGCTACGCCTACGCGGTGCATTCCCGGGGCGAGGTGCTGCTGGCCGGCTTCGTCGTCGTGGGCGTCTGCCTCGCCTGGCGCCGGCCAGCCGCCCGCGGCAGCGCGGCCACGGCCGCGCTGACCGCGGTGGTGACCGCCGGCGCGGGCTGGGCGCTGGACCGCTACCTGGTCCATGCCCTTTACCCGCAGGGCGCGCACAGCCTTTCCGGCTCTCTGGTGAGCACGCTGACCAGCTCGTACGGGGCCATCCACGTGAGCGAGATGGCAGGCGGCCAGTTGTGGCGGCTGGTGCTCGACAGCTGGGGCATCGCCGGGATCGGCCTGGTCGCCGCGGTGGCCGTCGCCGTGCGGGGAGGCGTGCGGGGGTCGTCTCCCCTGGTCGGCACCCCGCGGGGGGGCCTGGAGTCGTCTCCCCCGGCCGGCACCGCGCGGGGGGGCCTTGGGTCGTCTCCCCCGGCCGGCACCGCGGGGCGGGGCGGACGGACCGACCTGCGGGTCATGGCGGCGCTATCGGTCGGGGTCACCGTCCTGATCGCCTGCGCCGCGCCGGCCGCGCTGGGCCCTCACCAGGCTCTGACCTGGGTTTCCGGGCGCTACCTGGACGGCATGATCGTTACGTTCTTCCTGATCGGTGCGGTGGTGCTGCTGCGGGCGGCGCCCCGGCTCATCCTCGCGAGCGCCGCCGGCGTCGTGGGCCTCACCCTGATCGCCGCGGTGACGGTGGCCGTCTACGCCGGAAAGTTCCTGCCCACCGGGCCAGGGCGGGTGTTTCCCTACGGCGTGCTGGCCGTGCTGACCCAAAACTGGAGTCAGGCCAGCGTCCTGCTCGCGACGGCGGCCGGGCTGGCCCTGCTCCTGTTCTGGGTCCTGCTCGCGCTCATCGTGCGCCGCATGCCGGAACTGACCTGGCTCCTGGGCATCGCGGCCGCGGCGGTCAGCCTGGTGGCCGTGGCCCAGCTCACGGCCCATTGCTCGGTGGCCGACAGCGCGCGAGCCAAGGCGGCGGGCATGCGGCAGATGGCCGTGGCCGACGGCCTCAAACCCGGTGAGCAGATCGCCATCACCTCCAACGTCAGCGGGATCCTGCGGCTCGTGCAGGGGTTCGAAGTGACGTCGACGCAGGTGCAGCCGTTCAATTCCTTCTGCAAGCCGCCGCCGGCCCACGTGACCGTGATCGACGCGGGCTGGCCGGCCAGGCAACCCGCCGCGTCCAGCTGGCCGGCCGCCCCGGCCAGCTGGCGGATCGTCGCGGCCAACCGGGTCGGCGGCTGGGTCGTCTGGCGCAGGTCAAGCGGGACAGCGGCGCCGGGCCTGATGGGCGTGGGCCAGTGCACGAACCCGCTGGCGCTGGTGTCGCTGGCCGGCCTGTTCGCGTCGGGACAGACGTGACCGGCGACCTGGAGTCCAGGTTCAGCCCGGCGAGCTCACCCTCGGCCATCTGTGCGATATTGGGCGCATGACGGCGTGGCGGGACGTCGAGCGCGCGGAACCTCAGTTCGCGCGGCGCGTGCGGGAGCTTTTCGACGGGCACAGGCACAAGACGATTGCCACCTTGCGCGCCGACGGCTCGCCGCGGATCTCCGGGATCGAGGCGGCCTTCGAGTCCGGCGAGCTCGCCTTCGGCTCGATGCCGAACGCGCGCAAGGGCATGGATCTGGGCCGGGATCCGCGGTTCGCACTGCACAGCGCCACCATCGATCCGGTCGAGGGCGCCGAAGCGCAGTGGCCGGGTGAGGCGAAGATCTCCGGACGGGCGATCGAGGCCAGGCCGCTCACCGAGGGAGCCGGCAGCGACCGCTTCTACGCCGACATCGCCGAGGTCGTCCATACCCACCTCAACGAGAAGGCCACCATGCTCGTCGTTGAGTGGTGGACCCCCAGGCACGGGTTGCGCAAGATCGAGCGCGAGTAGCTCCCCGCGGCACCGCGGGAATGACCGCCGCCCAGGCGGATCGCAGCAGCCCGGGCTCCGGGCGCCAATCCCCCGATCGGACGATGCCGGGCCGCCGGGAGCATGCGGGGGCCGCAGGCCAGGGATTGTGGATAGTTAGCTTCTGATTTCGACGGTAACGATCCACAATCCCTGGCGGGGCAGGCGGTGCCGGGGCGGGAGGTTGTGGTGGGGCGGGCGGGGTGCGCGTGAACGGGGCTAGCGGCGGCGGGCCGCCGGATAGGTCTGCGGCAGCCTCCATGACTGCCTCAACTTTCCGCGACGGCCCGATCAGCCACGCAAAACGGCCGCCCCGGGCCCCAGCACACCTGGCTGGACCAGCCACAACGCAAACTCCGCCTCACTGCACCCGGCAGCCCACCACGCCACCAGGACCACGGCAGATCCGGCGTTACCGCGGCTCCGGCGTTCCTCCCCGCCAGATGCCGACTGTGAGCACCGGTCCGGGCGACGGCTCACGATCGAGGCGACGGTCACGCCCTGAGGGCCCGAAGCGCCGCACCCCAACCGCCGCACCCGCCGCTCCCCGCACCCGGAACCCACCCGTCACAATTATCGAAAAAGATCGTGGAATATTCGTCTTACCTGGAGAGTTTGGTACCCTATGATTACCCGAATCCTCCGTAAAAGCCCTATCTTCCGCGCAAACCGGACGGCCCGGCCCGCGTCACGCCCGGCCGGACCGGGCACGGCATACATCTCGCATCACCACCCCCAGCCCCCACCGCGCCACCAGCACGATCGCGAGGGACCCGGGTCCGGCGGCCTGTCCGGGCGGAGGACCCCAGCGATAGCAACGGAGGGAACGGCGGTCAGGGGTTCAGCAGTGAAGAGGTGACGTTCGAGGTGGGGTTGGCGATCATGCATGTCGCAGTGCGCTGGCCGTCGAGCCAGGACTGTGCCAGCGGGATCAGGAGCCGGATTGTCATCGAGCTGGTGATCTTCGATTTGTCGAGGATGCTGGCACGGGCGTTACAACCGTTGGTGGCGGTGCGGGTCAGGGCCGTATTTCCTGGATAGCTGAGGATAGATCCGGGGAGGCTGAACTTCGCGTAGATCTGTGCGTTGTGCGCCTGGCTGCACGGGATCGCGGTCACCGAGGTGAGGCTCGTCGCGCCGGGCGGGTTGTCAAAGCAGTCCCCGACCGCGAGCGAGAACGCATTCAGGTTTCCGCTGTGCGTGATCTGGCCGGTGGCTGGCGACCGGGTGGCATTGCCCAGATGGGCGAGCACGATGACGATGACGATGACCACGACCCAGGCCGCGGACAAGGCCAGGCCAGCGACCGCGAGGCCCCAGCCCCGCTGGCCGAGTCGCTTGATGCGCCGGAGCGCCACGATGCCGAAGATGACGCTGAGCAGGACGATGCATAGCAAACCGAGGACGAACGAGGCGATAGCCCAGCCACTGGTCTTACCTCTCGGCGGCAGGCCGGTGGGAGCGGCCGGCAGGCCGGTGGGAGCGGCCGGCACGCCCAGGCTGCCGGGATAACCGAATTCGGCGGCCGGGCCATAGGAGCTCCCGGCCGTGCCGTAGCCCGGCGGCGGTCCGGCTGGCTGCCACGGGCTGGGCGGCGTTCCCGGCTGCGCTGCCCACGGCACCTCAGCCTGGGCCGGGATCTGCTGGTCATCGACCCACAGGCGCCAGCCAGGCGGCGGCGGAGGCCAGGAGGGATGCGGCTGCCAGCCCGGCTGAGGAACGAAGTCCTCCGGAGCGGGCGGCCAGCCCGGAGGGGGATTGAAGCGCAGGCCCACGATATCCACAGCTCCTTGGTGATCCGGGGTTGGCGTGGCTGGGGACCGCGCAGTCTCCCCGCCCAGAGTGTTATAACACGTCGGCCGATGTCAGGATGGGCGTTCTATGCCGTGGTTACACTACCGAACCCGCGAACGGCCGACCTGCTGTCTTCCGTCCAGTTCAAAGTATCTATTCGAACTTAACTAAGTTGTTATCATAAATTTGTCCCTCGATATGGAATCTATGTTCTAATCGTAGCGGCGGGTTGTACATGTGAGTCAGGTCGGCGGCCGGGCTCCGGCGGGTCGGCCCGGCCAACCACGGAGGCGGTCGAGGGCTGCCTCAAGGGGCAGGCTCGCGCCGGTACAGGCGCGAGCCTGCAGTCGAGGCCGTGCGTCAGGGGTGATGATTACGAACGATCGATTCGAAACTTTTACCGAGAATGATAACGGTTGGTTCTCGGAGATGGAACTCAGAGTCATTGACCTGGAGACAGAGCTTTCTGAGTGGCGGGAGTCGAGAGCCCGCGAGGGCGCCGCGCCGGGCTCCAGTCAGGAGGCGGCCGAGCCAGCGCCCGGCCGGACCGCGGCGTTTCGCCGCACCGACGGGGCCGACGGGGGCGACGGGGCCGACGGGGCCGGCCGACGGCCGCCCAGGGAGTTCCTGCGCGCGGCCAGCAGCCCGCAGCACGAACGCGACTCTGACCGGACCTCGGGTCCCCGGCCGCGGCGGGTCCCCGCGGCCGGGCACGCCCGGCCCATCCCGCAGGCCGGGCAGCGGGTCCCCGCGGCCGGGCATACCCGTCCCCTCCCGCAGGCCGGGCGGCGCCCGGCCGACGACCGGACCCAGGCGCTCATCGACCGGGGGCGGCGCGCGGCGCGGCCGTCCCGCTCCCGGCGCGGCCGCAAGATCGCCATCGCATCAGCCGTCGGCCTAGTCGTGCTGACCATCGGTGCGATGGTCGTGTTCAGGAAGGGCCCCTCCTGGCCGCCGAGCGTGGCGATCGTGCAAAGCGAGATAGCCGTCGCCTGCCAGAACCCGGACGTCGCGGCCGAGCCTGGCCAGGTCAATTTCGCTTGCGCCGAGGACACGCGCCAGGTCCTGTGGGTGTTCGCGCTGCTGACCAGCAACGACAATCCCGGCTACGCCGACGCCAAGACCGGCAGGAAGGGGCTGGAGCCGATCACTGCGATCCAGGGTGGTGAGATCGCGTGGTCGCTGAACCTGCACCATCCCTACAACCCGCTGAACGCGGTCGACAGCCTCGAGGTGGCGGCGCGGGCTATCGACAACATCATCGGCGGGGCCACGCTGACCGGCTCCAACGGCAACCCCGCGGTCCAGCCAGGGCTGGAGAGCGAGCCCGCGAACTGCGCCAGGTACACCGGATCGTCGGCGATCATCACACACGCCGGGTTCCCCAGCCTGTGCGCCAGCCCGGTGATCAGCCCGGCCGGGCAGGCCGCGCTCGTGGCCGACGTGTACAAGCAGTGGATGGTCGGCGCCACCGCGGTGGCCGCGCAGGACGCCAGCGTGCTGTTCCAGAACGCCAGCAACCCAGGTGACCCGCAGGTGCAGGCCGTTCTCCAGACCCTGCCGGACCAGGGGAGGTAAGGACGACAACTCAGCACTGGCAGCAGGCCACCGCGCTGGTGAGCCTGAGCACCTGCGGAGCCATGACCGGATTCACCTTCGCCCACGGCACAGTCGCCGACATGACGTCACCGGCGAGCATGCCGGCCCATTTGCTGGCCCTGGACAGGCCGGACGGGCCGGACGGGCCGGACGGGCCGGATGAGTCGGCCTCGGCCAGCGACAGCGCGCTGCGTTCGGCGATCGTCAGCGTGGCCAGGTATTACCTGCAGATGGCGCGGAGCAAGACGCCCGCGGAGATGGAGGCGCTCATCTGGCAGGCGGACAGCACCGACGGTGCCGACCATGGCCAGTCGTGCGCGGCGTTCGCCAGCCTCACGCTGGCGCTCGGCGCGCGGGCGGTGGGTCAGCAGAGCTGGGTGTCCGGGGGCGGCACCTACCCCTGGCCGCTGCACCGGTGGGCGGATGTCCGCGTCCAGCCCAACCCGGCATCGCCGAACGTGGTGTCGATACTGCAGGACGCGCAGGCGCATCACCGCTGGCACCCGCTCGCCGACGGCTACCGGCCGCAGCCAGGTGACTGGGTGCTGTTCGACGGGCACGTCGAGGTGGTCACCGGGTACACCGGCGCCGCCCTGGATACCGTCGGCGGCGACTCGCTGCCTGACTTCACGGTGAACGCGCACACGTTCCCGGCTCCGCTCGCGGCCCAGGGCGTGCTCGGCTTCGTCAACAACGCCGGGACGGCAGCGCCGCAGGCCGGGACGGCAGCGCCGCAGGCCGGGACGGCAGCGGCGGACGGGCACGGAGGGCTGACGGGCACGGCCGCCATCCCCGGCTTGCTGGCCGGCGACTCCGCCGGACAGCACGCTCCCAGCTATGCCCGGCACGACCAGCGGCCGGCGGCCGCGCCGGGCACCGCTGCTCAGCAGGCGTTTATCAGCCTGGTGGCGCCGGGAGCGATCGTGGCGCAGCAGCGGTACGGCATCCCGGCCGCGGTCACCATAGCGCAGGCCATCGACGAATCGGGCTGGGGGCAGAGCGAGCTCGCGACGGCGGACCACAACCTGTTCGGGATCAAGGGAGCCGGTCCGGCAGGCAGTGACACGCGGCCGACACAGGAATACGAGAACGGCAGCTGGGTCACCCGCACCGCCCCGTTCCGGGTGTACCACAACATCGCGGAGAGCATCGCGGATCACAGCCAGCTGCTGGCCACCGGCCAGGCCTACCAGCACGCCATGGCCGCCCGCCACGTGCCGGACGCGTTCGCGGCCGCCCTGACCGGCGTCTACGCCACGGATCCGGACTACGGTTCCCAGCTGATCGCGCTGATGCGGCTGTACAACCTGTACCGCTACGATTCCGCGACGCCGGCCGCCGCGCAGGCGGTCGCGCCTTTGGTACCTCAGCTGGCGGGCCAGCAGGCGGCGGTGCCTGGCGTCTTGGCTCCGGCGGCACCGGGCACCCCGACGGCACCAGGCACGCGTCAGGCGCCGGGCGTTCCCGGGCGCACGGGCGTTCCCGGCGGGGCGGGCGTTCCCGGCGGGGCGGGCGTTCCCGGCGGGGCGAGCATTCCGGGGGTGGCGGGCGCCCTGGCCGTCGGCGCGGCGGGGACGCGGATCGCGCCCAGGGGCGCGCGGATGAGCAGCCGCCGTTACCTGCCGGAGATCCCGCAGGCAGTCACCGCCGGCTTCGTCGCGATGGCCCAGGCGCCGCTGACCCGGGCCAAGCCGCTGTACCAGGACGTAGCCAGCCGGACCGGCATCCCCTGGGAGCTGCTGGCGGCCTGTGACTGGATGCAGTGCCAGGCCCGGCCGCGTTACTCGCCGGTGTACGGCGAGAAGCTGGGCACCGCCAACCCGGACGGGACGGTTTTCCGCACCAAGTCCGCGGCGCTGGCGCAGGGCGCGGGCGACCTGATCGACCTGGCCGGCGCCGTGTACCTGATCGACCTGACCGTGCCCCAGCCCCTCTCGGTCCGGGAGCTGGCCAACACATTCGCCGCGTTCCGGTGGGGCGGCCTGCTGCGGGCGCACGCCATCTCGGCGATGGAATTTCCTTACTCGGTCGCGGGGCTGACGACCCAGCACATGAAGCTGCGCTGGCCCGGCATCGATCACCCGGGCGCGCCGGACAAACCGGGCACGCGGTTCCGGATGCCCTTCGGGGCGGTACCGGTTGTGCTGATCCTGGGCTACCAGGCCGCGGCCTCGTGACCGCGCGCTGGGATCCTTGGGGTCCGGAATCAGGCTTAACGCGGATCGTTACCTTCGCCAGCAAAGCTAAATATCCACGAAAAGCATTCCAGAATAGTTCATCGGTAAGGGCTGGACCGGCGAGACGGTGCATTGTATGTTCAGGGCGCTCAGCATTTAGGACCAACCGTTCCAACGCCCGGAGGTCAGTATGCCCCACCTCGGCATGCGACGTTTCTCACTTGCCCTCGCCGCCGTCACCCTTGCGGCCGCGGGCGGGGTCGCGGTCAGCAGCCAAGCCCACGCCGCCAGCAGCTACTCCCTGATCATCCTGCCGGATCAGGGCGAAAACGCGATCTATAACTTCGTTGATTCGGCCGCCAGTTCGATCGATATGACCATCTATGAGCTGAAAGATACCACGCTCGTCAACGACCTTGTCAGCCGCGAGAAGGCCGGGGTCAATGTCCGGGTGATCCTCGATCAGGCGCACCAGTCGTACGACGCCGCCGCCTATAGCGCGCTGACCGCCGGCGGGGTGGGAGTGACCTACTCGTCCACCGCATTCACCTACACGCACCAGAAGACAATCACCGTCGATAACGCTGAGTCCTACATCAGCACCGGCAATTTCGACACCACGTACTATGCCACCTCCCGTGATTACGGGGTGTTCGACACCAACGCCGCCGACGTGGCGGCGATAGTGGCAGTCTTCAACGCCGACTACGCCAAGACCTCGATCACTCCGTCGGACGGGACTGACCTGGTGTGGTCGCCCACCGACTCGCAGAGCCACCTGCTGGCCCTGATCAACGGGGCGCAGCACAGCCTCGACATCGAACAGGAGGAATTCAGCGACACCGCCATAGTCAACGCGATCGTGGCGGCCGCCAACCGCGGCGTGACCGTCCGCGTGGTGGTCGAAGACCCGTCGTCCTACACCTCCGAACTCAACCAGGTCACCGCGGCCGGCGGCAAGGTGACCGGCTACTCCTCTACGACCGGGTTCTACATCCACGCCAAGACGATCATCGCCGACTACGGCACGTCGACCGCCAAGGCGTTCGCGGGCTCGGAGAACTTCTCAAGCAACTCGCTCAATAGCAACCGGGAACTCGGGCTGATCACCACCGACTCCGGCGTGGTCAGCGGCCTGGAGTCCACGTTCAGCGGGGACTTCACCGGGTCGAGCACCAACAAGGTGGCCATCATCAACCCGGGCCCCCAGACGACCCCTGTCGGCGGCGCGGTCAACCTCCAGATCCAGGCGGCCGACACCGCGACAGGTACCCTGTCCTACTCGGCCACCGGGCTGCCCAGCGGCCTGTCGATCAGCTCCTCGACCGGCGTGATCTCCGGCACCGCGAGCACGGCCGGCAGTGGCAGCGTGACCGTGACCGGCAAGGACTCCAGCGGGCCGTCCGGGTCCGCGACGTTCACCTGGAGCGTCGGCTCGGGCACAGGCAACACGGTGACCGTGACCAACCCGGGCAGCCAGACCGGCACCGTCGGCACCGCCGTCAGCCTGCAGATGGCGGCGACCGACTCAGCGTCCGGGCAGACCCTCAGCTACAGCGCGGCTGGCTTGCCCGCGGGCCTGTCGATCAACTCCTCCACCGGCCTGATCTCCGGCACCCCGACGACAGCGAACACCTACACCGTGACGGTGACCGCCACCGACACCACAGGCGCGGACGGAAGCACCTCCTTTACCTGGACCATCGGCTCCGGCTCGGGCGGCGGCTGCACCGCCGCGCAACTGCTCGGCAACCCGGGCTTCGAGACGGGCACCGCGGCGCCCTGGACCGCATCGTCCGGCGTGATCAGTGACCACTCCCAGGAGCCGCCGCACAGCGGGAAGTGGGACGCCTGGCTGGACGGCTACAGCTCGGCGCGCACCGATACGCTGTCCCAGGCGGTGACGGTACCCACAGGGTGCAGCAGCTACCAGCTGAGCTTCTGGTTGCATATCGACACGGCCCAGACCGGCACGATCGCCAAGGACACCCTGACCGTACAGATTCTGTCCAGCTCGGGTACGGTCCTCGGGACGCTGGCCACGTTCTCCAACCTCAACCACGGCACCGGATACACCCAATACTCCTACAACCTGTCGGCTTACGCCGGGCAGGCCATCACGCTGAAGTTCACCGGGACACAGGTCTCAAGCACGCAAACCTCCTTCGTCATCGATGACACCGCCTTCAACGTGAGCTAACGCGCGGCGAGCAGGACAAAGATGCCGGTGACACCACCGGCCGTTCGGATCAAAAGAATTGATGCCGAACGGCCCTGGGTGTCACCGGCTACCCGCGCGGCTCGCCGGGGCGGGCGGACGCCGCGGTCAGGCGGCCACCGCGGCGGTGTCGGCCGCCTCGAGGTCCTTGAAGAAACGGCGGTGCACCCGGAGGGTCTCCTGGCCGGCCGGGATCTGGTGCCACATGCCCGTGCCCGGGCCCAGCCTGGTCGACCGGGGCAGCTCCGTCACCACGCCGCGGGCCCGCTTCATGCTGGTCTTGCCCGCGTCCAAGACCAGGATGCGGGCCGGGGTGACGGCCAGGATGCGGTAATGGTTGAGGCCGAGGAACACCAGGAACCCGGTCAGCGCCGCCAGCCACTGGCTGGCCGTCTGCGCACCGATCACCGCCTGGATGGTCTCGCCGGGCCGCACGTACTGAACGGCCGATTCACGCATGGAGTCCCGCAGCGCCACGACATTCCTCCTCGAACAGGTTGGCTTACCTATATATCAGCCGCGGTCCATCCCGTGCCATCCCGTTCCACCCGTAGGCCGGCCCGCGAGCAGGGGCCGGCCCCGCTGGCCTCAGCCCGGCCAGTAGGAGCAGCGGACGCCGGTGCGCACGGCCTGCTGCAGGTGCTCGCCGATGACCGGATCGGCCTCGGTGATCCGGGCCAGGGCGCGGCGGATCGCCTTGCCCACGGCGACCCGGGCCCGTTCGTCCTGATCGGGAAAGGACCGGGTCCGGCCGCCGAACCCGGCGGCGCTTGTGAGCTGGGCGAGGAGCCAGTCGCGTTCGGCCCGGGCGGGTGCCGCCTGGTCCGGGTCAGCCCCCGCGTCCAGCCGGCCCAGCTCGGCTTCCAGCCGCTTGAGGCGGTTCCTGTACTCACCGATCGCCTCGTGATCAAGCACGGGATGGGCCGCGGCGCCGCCGTGCCCGCGGCCGACCGCGGCGAGCCCGGTGACCAGATCCGCCGCCAGGATCTCCTGGCGCGGGTTGGCGATCAGCACGGCCAGGTGGATGAGGCCGATGCTGTCGTCGACGAGCACGCTGCGCTGGCGCCAGGCCAGCCGCCACCGCCGTCCGGCCCGCCGGCAGTCCGCGGCCGGCCCTGATCTTGCTGCCCGGGGCGCGTCCTGAGCCGGCCCTACCGGCGCCGGCAGGCCGAGGGCCGCGGCCTCGCCGCTGGCCAGCTCCAGCTCACCCCGGCCAGCCTCGGCGTCACCCGGGCCACGGCGCAGCGCGTACGCCTGCGCCAGCCGCTGCCGGGAGGACACCACCGCGGGCCAGTGCGCCAGCGCGAGGTTGTGCTGGACCGCCGCGCGCAGGTGATCGACCGCCCGGTCCGGCTGACCCGACGTCAGCGCGGCCACCCCGAGGCTCTGCCGAGCCGACCCGAAGCAGGTGACCCCGAGGCCGCCCACCATCGGCACGTCGGCGTACGGGCGGAGCAGCTGATAGGCCCGGTCGGCCACGACCGCGTCCTGGAGCAGGCAGGCGGCCTCCACGATGCCGTTCATCGTCACCAGCCAGCTGCTTGACCGGGGCAGCCGGGCCAGGTCGGTGCCGCACAGCGCGGCCAGGGAGCTGGCGGCGGTGCGCCGGTCCCCGTCCAGCGCGGCCGCGACGGCCAGCGCGGCCACCGCGGAGTCGTCGACCGCGCTGAGCACCGGGGAGTGCGCCCGGTCCCGCAGCATCGGCAGCAGCTCCACCAGGCGTCCCTGGTACCAGCGGATCGTCACCAGCTGGGCGGCAGGCCACCATTCGTGGTCCACGTCACCCGCCGCCGCGCCGCTGCCGGCGCAGCTGGCGGCCAGCACCTCGGCGTCCTGCAGGTGGCCCGCGCGGATCGCGAGCATCACCTCGATCGCGCTGACCACGAAACCGGCCGCGAGATGCTGGCCCTCGCGCAGCTGGTCCCGCAGCTCGGTCAGCAGGCGGCCCGCATGCGGGTCGCCCGCGGCATAGGAGTCCACCGTCTGCCACAGCAAGCCCATCAGCAGGTCGCTGCGGCGCTGCGTGCGCACGCTGACCTTGGTCAGCTCGACGGCGAGCTGCCTGCGCAGCGGCACGTGATCCGGTCCGAGCAGGCAGTGGTGGGCGATGCTCAGCGCCTCGGCCAGCGCGACCGGATCGGCCGCCGCCCTGGCCTCGCCCAGCGCGGCCAGAATCGCCGCGTGCTCGCCCCGGGCGTAATCGTCCTCCCCGGCCAGCCGGACCCGGATGCGAAGCGCGAGCGGATCGCGGGCGTCGAGCCGGGACGCCGCGTGCGCCAGCCGCTCCTCGAGCAGCACCGCGTCTGCCACCATGCGGCGTTCGCCGACCCACAGTCCGGCCAGGCCCAGAGCGGCCAGCGCCATGGCAGGCCCATCACAGGCGGGGGCGGCCAGCCGGTAGGCCCGCTCGAAACTCTGCCTGCTGGCCCGCAGGTCGCCCGCCGCGTGCAGGGCACGGGCTCCGTCCGCGAGCGCGACCCGGAGCTCACCGGGCGGGTCGGCGACCAGTTCCAGGCGGCGGCCGGCCGCTGTCGCGGTCACCTCGCCCGTCTCGCTGGTCATAGGGCAAATCTATGCGCGGCGGAACCCGCCGTCGAGGCCGGACACCGGGGGTGAGCAGGAGGTTGCTCGCTGGCGGCCGGCGGCGGCCTGCGCCTGCCGGAGTCAGTGGATGACGGTGCCGAACAGGTGCCCGATGCCCCAGGTCAAGGCCAGCCCGAGCGCCCCGCCGAGGACCACCCGCAAGACCGCGCGGCGCGGGCTGCTGCCGCCGACGCGAGCGCTGAGCGCACCGGCCAGGCCGAGGGCGACCAGGACAGCGGCGAAGGTGACGGGCACCCGCAGGGCCGCCGGGGGCAGCAGGATGGCCAGCAGCGGCAGCAGCGCGCCGGAGATGAACGAGGCCGCCGACGCGCCCGCCGCCTGGACGGGATGGGCGAGATCGTCGGGATCGATGTGCAGCTCGGCATCGAGGTGGGCGGCCAGCGGATCACGCGCGGTCAGCTCGGCCGCGACGGTGCGAGCGGTCGCCGCGGACAGGCCCTTGGCCTCGTACAGGGCCGTCAGCTCGGCCAGCTCCGATTCCGGGGTCTCGGCCAGCTCACGTTTCTCCTGGCTCAGCTGCGCGAGCTCGCTGTCGCGCTGACTGGACACGGACACGTATTCGCCCAGGGCCATCGATACCGCCCCCGCGACCAGCCCGGCCAGCCCGGCGGTGAAGATGGGCCCGCGGGCCGTGGTGGCCGCCGCCACCCCCACCACGATGCCGGCCACCGACACGATCCCGTCGTCGGCCCCGAGCACCGCCGCCCGCAGCCAGTTCAGCCGCCCCGCGCTGCCGCCGCCGGCGTGCGGCTCGTCAGGGTGAGTCTCCCGGCCCTGCTCAGCGGCCCGGACCTGAGCGGCGGAAGGCATCGTGTCATCCTCTTTCATCTCTCCACTTAATCAACTGGGCCGGGTGCGACCCGCACCCGGCCCAGGTTGATCCTGCCTGGCCCGGTCACCCGCGGGCTCACTCCGGCCGGCCACGGTCGTCAGCGGCGCGGCCCGGCGGGTTATGAATCGGTCTCGAAGAACCCCTCGCCGGTGTTGAGCCCGGAGAAGCACGCCGCCGACGAGGTGCCGTCGCCGGTGACCTCGTTGCCTGTGCCGACGCTAGCCTTGAACGCGAGGCACAGCAGGTTCATCTGCCAGGTCTGATCGGCGGGCCGGGCGGCGCAGGTCAGGGACATGCTGCGCTCCGTGTAATGGGAGTAATTGCAGTCAAGCGGCACGTTGCCGCCGAGGATATCCCCGGTGGCCGGGCCGCCGATGATGCCGAGGCCGTGATTCACTCCGGTGATCGTCACGGTGAAAGTCTTGCTGGTACCGAACTGGCCCTCGTTCACCAGCGGGACCAGCAGGCCCGCGTTGCCTGCGTTCGCCGGGATGGTGACTTGCCCGGTCGCCGGCGTGTTGAAGTCCACTCCGTTGATCGCCGTGCCGTTCGTCACCTGGTAGCTGATCGTCACCGAGTACGGGAGCACGGGCGAGGTCTGAAAGAGGAAGGGCAGATTGGTGGCCTGGACAGTGTTGCAGTCGGTGCTGGAAACACAGGTCTTGAGGTACTGATAGTTCCCGTCGCCGTCCACTTATGTGAAAGGGTGTTATCTCTGAGGCGCCGACCTGCCCGTGGCACGATGTCCGCATGACCGAGTCAGAACGCAAAGCCGACCTGCACCGCTACCTGCAAGACGCCCGCGACGCGCTGCTGTGGAAGCTCGACGGGCTCTCCGAGTACGACATCCGCCGTCCCCTGGTGCCGACGGGCACCAACCTGCTCGGCCTGGTCAAGCATCAGGCCGGAGTCGAGATGGGGTACTTCGGCGATACCTTCGGCCGCCCGTGCGCCGACCGGCTGGCCTGGGACGAATCCGACCCGATGTCCGACATGTTCGCCTTTCCTGACGAATCACGCGAGTTCATCACCGGGCTGTACCGCCGGGCCTGGGCGCACTCTGACGCCACCATCGACGCCCTGCCGCTCGACACCATCGGCCACGTCCCCTGGTGGCCGCCCGACGACAACGCCAGAACGCTGCACCACACCCTGGTCCGCGTGGCCACCGACACGAACCGGCACGCGGGCCAGGCCGACATCGTCCGCGAGCTCATCGACGGCGTGATCGGCCTGACCGCCGGGAACCCCGTTCTGCCGCCAGGTGATCAAGAATGGTGGCAAGCCCACTATGACCGGGTGGAACACGCTGCACACGAAGCCGCTGAAGGCACCGGCGGCTAAACCCGGACGCTGACCATCGCCCGGCCAGAACACCAGCGACCCGTCACACGACGGGCCAAGAGGAGATCAGCACATGCCGGCGACGTTGAAGTTGACGCATAAGTCAATCGGAGTGGAGGTCCGTCGTGGCCCGTACGATGTCGTGGTCGACGGTGAGCGGGCCGGGTCGGTCGACATGAACCACACGATCGAGATACCAGTCGAGCCTGGACGTCATACCCTGCAAGTCCGCAATGGACGAAACTCGAGCAGCACCGAAACCTTCGACGCCGCCGAGGAAGAGACCGTCGCCTTCCGATGCACAGGAAAGAGGCTCTTGCCGATCTTTCTCGCCTCCTTTGCCGTGCCCAGGCTGGCACTGAAACTGGTACGCGATTAAGCCGGCGTCGCCGTCTGACGTCCGGCGTGGGACGTCAGGGAGGCGAGGTCCGGTCAGGTGCCGGTGGGCTAGGGTGATAGGAGTTCTGGAGGTTGGCGAGGTGACCGGCGAAGCGTCCTTTGTTCCCGATGACTTCGTTGTGCCGCGTGAGCTTGTCACTGCCGCGTTCCGGCTGGAGCCGCTGGGTCCGGAGCACAACGAGGATGACGACCGGGCTTGGATGTCGAGCATCGACCACATCAGGTCCACCCCGGGAATGCAGGGCAGGTCGTGGCCCAGGCCCGGGATGACGCTGGCTGACAATCTGGCCGACCTGCAAGGACACGCGTCGGACTTCGCGGGCCGGAAGGGCTTCACGTATACGGTGCGGGCCAGCGGCAGCGGCGAGATCGCCGGATGCGTCTATATCTATCCGCGGAAGGGCGAGCCGGGCGCGCGGGTCCTGTCGTGGGTCCGGGCTGACCGGGCCGATCTTGACGTGCCCGTGTACGAAGCCGTCTCGGAGTGGCTACGGACCGCCTGGCCGTTTACCGAGATCGCTTACGCCCCGCGATAGGCCCGGGCTCAGCGGGCCTGCGGCCGTTAGCAGGCCCCGCCGAGACGACCGCCCCCAGAAAGGCCGCCGGCGGCCCAACCCCGGGCCCGCCCTGCTCACACGGACCCTCCTACCTGCCGAAGCCCCTCCCGTCCCAGCACAAGAAAGCTCCGCCATGATCGCGGCCAGTTTCGGGCGATATTTGCCCGTTTCTGGCCGCGATCATGGAATCCCGCCCCCGAGCCGGCGCATCACCAGAAGGACCACGGTGGATCCGGGGCTTGCAGGAGATCCGGCACGACCCCGTGGCGTATGCCGACTGTGAAAACCGGCTCGTTGCGACGGCTCACGACCGAAGCGACGGTCACGCTCTAGCGCCCCGAAACACCGCACCCCAGCCGTCACCCGCGCCGGCGAACGATCGCGGCTGGCCAGGCGAGACGGCCTTTGTCTGCGATTCCGGGTGTGATAGCCGGTTCCGGGCTGAATCCGGGCAGGCACGGCCTGGGGTAGCGGGCCGCAATGACTCTTACCGACCTTGACCCCAAGACCGCCCTCCTCGTGATCGACCTGCAGGGCGGCATCGTCGGCCTGCCGCTCGCCCACCCAGCAGACGACGTGGTCAGCAAATCGTCGGCCCTGGTCAAAGCGTTCCGCCGGCACGGCCTGCCGATCGTCCTGGTCAACGTCGCAGGCTCGCCTCCGGGGCGCACCGACACGGGCTCCGGCGGCGCACAGGCTTTCCGGACGGCTGGACGGATCTGATCCACGAACTTGACCAGCAGCCCGAGGCGTCCCCGGCCGCGTCCTCGGGAACTTCTCCATCGCCTCCCAGGTCACAACCGTCATCGGACTGCCACTCGGCGGCGTCCTCGCCGGGTCGTTCGGTTGGCGGGCGATCTTCCTCATCAACGTCCCCCTCGCCCTCATCACCCTGGTCTTCACCCTCGTCGGAGTCGCCAAGGACGCACCCGCCGCCCGGGAAGGACACGACTCCCTCTTCACCACCCTCGACATCCCCGGCATCGTCTTGTTCGCCGCCACCATCACCAGCCTGCTGCTGTTCCTGTCGAGCCTCGCATCCCCGACCTGGTGGCTTCTACCAGCCGCCGTCACTGCCGGCACAGCGCTCATCATCTGGGAGCGACGCACGCACCGACCCCTGATCGACATCAAGATGCTCGGACGGAACAAGCAGCTCCTGCGCACCTACCTTCGCCAGTCCATCGTCTCGCTCGGCATCTACACCGCCCTCTACGGCACCAGCCAGTGGATGGAAGGAGCGGCCCACTACACGGCATCCCAGGTCGGACCTGATCCTCCTCCCGCTCTCCGCCATCAGCATCATCGTCGCCCGGCTCGTATCTGGCCGCGGCTGGGTCCGGTGGCCACTCATCCTCACCGGCGCCTCCTTCGTTCTGACCGGCATCGTGATGGCCTTCACCACCCACTCCTCGAACGTCCTGGTCCTCCTCGGCATCTCACTGCTATTCGGCTTCGCCAACGGGTTCAGCGGCTTCGCGAACCAGGCTGCCCTCTACGTGCAAAGCCCCGCCGACGACATCGCCGTCGCATCCGGCCTCTACCGCACCTTCGCCTACTTCGGAGCGATCTTCTCCTCCAGCCTGATCGCCATCGCCTTCGGCTCCGCAGCCACCGACAGGGGATTCCACATCGTCGCCTACGTCATCGGCGGCATCGGCGTGACCGTCCTGCTTATGACCATCCTCGACAAGAAGATCCCCGCACGCACCGACACGTGACAACCCCTTCGTCGAGCTACACGTCGGCCTATGCCTGCTGCGCTTTCCGCAGGGCTACCGCCGACTTCCCGCCTCCACCAGGCCGCCAGCCACCCCGGTCGCACCCCGGAAGCGCAGGAAGGTTACCGTAGCGGCATCACGCCCAGGCGGGATTCCGGAGCTTACCGGACAATTCCTGCGTGCCAGTGCGACGGACGGCTTCGTCAACGGTGGCATGCACGTCGAACCAGGTCAGCATGCCGGTGACGGCAAGTATCCTGTGCACCGCGCCGTGTGGTCCGGCCAGGGCAAAACCGCCGCCCTGCGATCTGATGTCCTGGCACAGCCGGACAAGCACGGTGAGGCAGGCACAGTCAATGAACGCTAGGCCAGTGAGGTCGGCGACACTGCGGAGCCCCGTCTGGCGCCTCATATCGCTGAAGTATGCCTGCAGAACAGATGAACCACAGAAATCCAGTTCACCTTGCAGGCTGACCACAGTCACGCCGTCGTGATCGCGGGATGACACCGATACCAGCGGGACTTGCTGTCGCGAAAGAGTCATGGCATGCCACCCGGAGTCGTTTGGTAGCGCCGAGGTCCAGGGCAGCAGGATCTCGCCTTCACCCAGCTCAACGAGGGCGATATATCCCAAATGAAAGGTACTCCCGATTAACCGGTACGACAAGCTCGCAATAGCGATGATCATGAGCCCGATGAGGTTGCCGTCGGCGTCTTTCACCAAGGCGATCAGCGAGGCCGCCCCAGCCCGCACGCTACCCGCGCACAGCCCAGCGCCTGCCCACATGGGCGCCGGGCGGATGTGATGCAGCCCGTTCCCCTCCTGAGACAACGACGCCCCCTGGGGCAGCCCACCCCGGCATCTCAGCCCAGACCGCACAAAACCCCAGGTAGAGGCCATAAAGTCCGGCGCGGCATAGCGTCCCTGTGCGGACACTGTGCGGATGTGGTGGCCCCCAGTGCCACATACCAAGTGTGAACGGACAGGGAGGGCAGCCCGTCGGCTGACCATCGAAGCGACGATCCAGCTCTGACTCTTCGCCAAGGGCAACGGCCGCTCCCGTTACCGTTAGAGGTGCCTTTCGAGGACGTCCTGTCAACCCGGCGCGGCGAATACCGTGCTCTTTATACCGTCGATGACCGAACGCGGGTCGTCACAGTCCTGGCGGTCGCGCACCGGCGCGGCGCCTACCGGCCACGATAAGACGCGCCCAGGCGGGCACGGATCCATCCGGCACCGCGGCGGCATGCTAAGGACCGCACATGACCGCCGACCGCAGCCCTGCTGCCGCCTGGGACGCCGAATACCGGGCCGGCCGCTACCAGGACGAACCGCCAGTGGCCTTCACCCAGGACATCCTCGGCGCTGCCCGCCGGGCTGGGGTGACCCGCGGCCTTTACATCGGCTGCGGCAACGGCCGCAACTACCTGCCCCTGGTCGCCGGCGGCCTGGACCTCACGGGCCTGGACATCGCCCCCGCTGCCATCACTCAGCTCGCCGGGCGCGGCCCCGCCTGCCGCGACCGGCTTATCTGCGGTGACCTCACTGCGCTGCCCGGTGACGCGCGCTACCCGCTGGTCATCGGTATCCAGGTCTTCCAGCACGGCGACCGTGCCCAGGCGCACACCCACATCCGGGCCGCGCAGCAGCGGCTCATGCCAGGTGGCCTGTTCTGCCTGCGGGTCAACGCGACCGGAACCGACATCTGGCCTGAGCACGAGGTGACCGAGGACGAGCCCGACGGCGGGCTGACCGTCCGCTACCTCGCCGGACCTAAAGAGGACCTGCACATCCACTTCTTCAGAGCCGTCGAGCTGAACGCGCTCTTTGCCGGTCACTTCACGCCAGTCCTGCCGCTGCGGCGGCAGCGCACCCCGCGCATGCCGCCTCAGCCCGGCCAGTGGTCCCAGTGGGAAGCCATCTGGCGCAAGACGGGCTGACCGCACCTCGACAAGTGATTTGCCATCACCGTAGGCCCGGCCCGCGTTCCAGGGGTTCTAAGTGACAAGAGCCGTCTTGAGGACGTTCAGGGTCGCCGGACTCATACGGCAGGGACCAAGCAGGTAACTCTCGACACCGGCGTATCTTTCGTCGAGAGTCTTCAGCGCTCTGGCCATTGCGTGCCTCGGCGCGCTAAGCATCCCCTCAGCCGCTTCCCGGGCAATGCCGGATTCGGCGAACAACTCGATGACTTCGGGCACGTGAGCTACCCCGCGGCAGTCGTTGGTGAGCTGGTAATCATCGAGCACGATGTCCCGCTCGACGCCCAGGGCGGTCAGGAGCAGGGCGATCGTTATCCCGGTACGGTCCTTGCCGCCTAGACAGTGGATCACTGCGGGAAGTCGTCCCGGATCGGCCAGTCGCGAGAAGAGGTCCCCGAACGCCGCTGCTGCCTCGTCGAGCATCCCGACGTAGTCCGCGAGTAGCCACTGCTCCCCGTCAAGACGGGTCTTCAGCGTCGCGGACTCGGCTCCGTCCAGCGGAATTCGGCTTGGGAGTTCGAGGTGGACGTATTCCCGTGGTCCGGGGAACTGTGCCAGTTCATCAGTCCGGCGCAAGTCGTAGATCATCTTGATGCGCAGCGCGTCGAAGGCCGGCAGGTCTCCGGGGGTGAGGAAGTGGAGCGAGTCAGATCTGTAGACTGCGCCCCAGCGCGTCTGGCCTGCGTTGCTCGTCGGGTAACCACCAATGTCCCGGAAGTTCAGCGCTCCTGCGAATGGGACTCGGCGGATCACCTCGACAGCTTCCCACGTCACGATCCGATTCGTCCTGCGAGGAGGGGCTTGTAGATCCGGCGCATTCCCGCGCACCCGATCCACCACCAAACCTGGAGCACTGCGCAAATCCGGGCTAGGGCGCCGGGAAACGGCCCGCCTGCTGCTTGATACCCGGCTCCCGCCAAGAGGGCCGCGCCCATGAATAATTGACGCTCTGACGCTCCGGCCGACCCGAGAGGACGACGATCCAGGTGGCTGCCACGCCAATCGACTGGGTACGTGAGCACTGCCAGCTGTTGCGCGCCATCTCCGCGGAGTTCGGCCGGACGCGGCCGTTCGCGGGCCTGACCATCGGCACCGGCATCCACCTGGAGGCCAAGACCGTGGCCCTGCTGCTGACGTTGCGCGACGGCGGAGCGGCGCTCGTCTCGACCGGGAACCTCAACACCACCCAGCCAGAAGCGGTCGAGGTGCTCCGGGCTGAGGGCGTCACGGTCATCGGGGAACCGACTAAGGACCAGGCGCGCCACGACAGCTACCTCCAGGACGTGCTGGCGGCCGAGCCGGACCTGATCCTGGACAACGGCGGGGACCTGTTCGCCAGGTACCTGGCCCGCCCGTACGCCGGGCTGCGCGGCGGAACCGAGGAAACCACCTCGGGCCGGATGCGGCTGGAACCCCTGCGCCAGCAGCTTCGGCTCCCGGTCCTGGTCATCAACGACAGCCCCATCAAGCAGTTCGCCGAGAACGAGCACGCCGTCGGGCAGAGCGCGCTTGAATCCTTCATGCGGCTGACCAACCGCACCACCAACGGCGAACAGGTGACCGTCTTCGGCTACGGGGCCTGCGGGCGCGGCATCGCGGCCAGCTTCCGCGGCGCCTACGCCCGGGTCAGCGTCGTCGACACCGACCCCGTGGCCAGGCTCCGGGCGCACCTGGACGGGTTCGCCACTCCGCCTCGCGACACCGCGGTGGCCCAGGCCGACCTCATCATCACCGCCACCGGGGCCCGGAACCTGGTGACCGCCGCCGACCTCGGACTGCTGCGCGACGACGTCATCCTGGCCAACGCCGGGCACTTCCCGGCCGAGATCGACGCCGCGGGCCTTATCGGCGCGCAGGCGGTGGCGAGCCGCCGGGAGTACGACACCGACCTGCTCACGCTCGAGCTCAGGGACGGCCGGCGGGTGCACATCATCGCTCGGGGGCACATGTTCAACCTGGCCGGTCCCCGGCCGCTGGGGAACTCCATCGAGTCGATGGACCTCGGGTTCGCCTTGCAGGCCCGGTGCCTGGAGGCGGTGGCCAGCGGCAGCGTGGATGCCACCAGCTGCGTCGTCCCCGTGCCCGCGGTGATCGACGCGGCCGTCGCCCGCAGCTACCTGGACCGCAAGTACCCGGGATTACCGCGGCGGCCGCCGGACGGCGTCCATCAGCAGGTCGAGCATGCGCTCGAGCTGCTCGTGGCCGCCGGCCAGGGAGGTGGCGGTGAACATGCCCACGATCGTGGCGACGATGTCCTCGGCGCGCACGTCATCGCGCAGTGTGCCGGCGGCGATCCCGGCGTCGAGGATCGTTTGCACCGCCGCGGTGAGCTGCTCGCGGGCGAAGGACACGGTCACGCCGCCCGCGGCGAACACGGCTCGCAGGGCGTCGGCCATCTCTCGTTTGGCCCGGACGTAGCCCGCGAAGCGGTCCATCCAGGCGCGCAGGGCGCGCTCGGGGGCGTGGGTCTCGAGCAGGTCACCGGCGCTCGCGCAGAGGTCGGCCAGCTCCTGGCGGTAGAGCGCCTCGACCAGGGCCTCGCGGGTGGGGAAGTGACGGTAGAGCGTGCCGATCCCCACCCCTGCGTCCCGTGCGACCTGCTCCAGGGTCACCGGGACGTGTCCCGACGCGAACGCGGCCCGGGCGGCGTCAAGCAACCCGGCGCGGTTGCGCTCGGCATCCACCCGCAGACGCTTGGGCTTGGGCTGGCTCTGGCTCTGGCTCGGGCTCGACACGATACGGAGGATCCTCCGATTATCTGTTACGATGAGACTGCCGGAGTTCCCTCCGGTTCTGCGATCACTATACCTACGACCGGAGGATCACCGATGACGGCATCCGAGGCCAGGACGCATTCCCGCACCCCTATCCCAGGCGGCACCGCTATCCCGGGCGGCACCGCGCAGCTGGCGGGGCGCACCGTGAGCCGGATCGGCTTCGGTGCGATGCAGCTGGAGCAACCGGCTGTGGGGCGGGATGCGGCGCTGGCGATCCTGCGCCTGGCGATCCGTGACGGCATCAACCACATCGACACCGCGCAGTTCTACGGTGCGTGCAACGCCCTCATCCGCGACGCGCTTGCGCCCTATCCCGACGACCTGGTCGTGGTCACCAAGGTCGGCGCGGAGCGGGACGCCGACGGCAAACTCGTCCCCGCGCAACGGCCGGAGCAACTGCGCGCCCAGATCGAGGCCAACCTCGCCACGCTCGGCACCGGGCAGGTGGGCGTGGTCAACCTGCGCCGCCTGGACGCCCGGCCCGGCTTGATCGCCGAGGGCGACCAGCGGGTCGACCTGGATAGCCAGCTCGCTGAGCTGGCCGCCCTGCGGGACGCGGGGAAGATCGGCGCGATCGGGCTGTCCAGCGTTTCCGCCCGCCAGCTCCGCCAGGCCCTGCCCGCCGGCATCGCCTGCGTGCAGAACGGCTACAACGTCCTGGACCGCTCCGCCGAGCCGGTGCTCGAGCTGTGCCGCGAACACGGCATCGCCTGGGTCCCGTTCTTCCCCCTCGGCTCGGCGTTCCCCGGCTATCCCAAGGTCACGGACAACCCCATCGTCGCCGCCGTCGCCGCCGAGCTCGGCGCGACGCCGGCCCAGGTGGCGCTGGCCTGGCTGCTGGGCCACTACGACAACACGCTGCTCATCCCCGGCACCAGTGACCCGGCCCATCTGGCCGAGAACATCGCGGCCGGGGACCTCCGGCTGCCCAGCGCGTCGGTGGCGGCGCTGAACCAGCTCGCCCCGCCGGACTAACCCGGCCGTCCTGCCACCTCAGAGGGCGTTCTTGGCGCGGACCGCCGACAGGAACGCGGCGTAGCTCCAGGACAGGTTGGCTACGCTCTTCTCGTAGCCGGACGTGGCGTCGAACTGCTCGCTGAGCTCAAAGTGATCGCTGTGGAAGATGATCGCCTGCAGCATCTGGTCGGCCGCGGTCTCCAGCGCGGCCGCGGCCGCCGCCGGGGTGGCCGACGCGTCGATGCCCAGCTGGCTGAAGAAGCCGGCCGACAGGTCGTCGAGCGGGACCGTGCCTGACGTGGTGATCTGCTGAGCCAGCCGGTAGTACAGCTCGGCGAAGTTAGCCGTGGACACTGGCCAGGGATGATCGCCCACCAGCGCATCGGTGTCACCGTCGTACACGTCCCCGGGGTAGCGGCCGAACATGGGGCCGATGCCGCGGCCCTGATCGGCCCCGTTGATGGGATAGAAGTACGACGAGGCCGGGTCGGTCCACTGGCTGCGCAGCAGCGCGGCGGTGGCCAGGAGCTTGGTGTCGGTGACCGCGACGGCGCCGTAGATCGCCGCCATGACGATGTCGATATTGGGATCGTACGGGGCCCGGTAGTCGGACGGGACGGGAAGCACCGACTGGTAGCACTGGCCGTTCCAGTGCCCGGCCAGGGCGCTTTCCAGCCACGGGATCGCGGTGCTCAGCCAGCCTGGCACCGGAATCCCTGCGGTGTTGGCCGTGACCGCCAGGAAACACCGAAGCTGCACCGACCGCGCGAAGAACGAGGCGCCGTACTCCTCTTCCCAGAGGTTGTACGTCTCGCCCTGGTAGGCGTTCTGCAGGAAGTTCAGGTTCGCGGCGACCACGGCGTTCGCCGTGGCCTGTGTCGGCGCGTCGAGCTGACCGTCAAACTGCAGGATGGCCAGGGTCTGCAGGGCCGGCCCGTCGCTCTGGTTGGTCCAGCTCCGCGGCGTGCCGTTGATCAGGAAGGAGCCGCGATCGAAGTCGCCGCCCGAGGCCTGGCAGACCTGTGCGAACTGCACGTAGTCGACCAGCGGCTGAGTCGTGGGAAGCGGCCCGGCCGCCAGCTCGATCGCGACGATGGCGGCGTCCCTTGTCCAGTTGTAGACGTAGTCCTGGGTCACGTGCGTCACGCTGTTCTCCCAGGCCGGGGCGGCCAGCACGCAGCCTGGCCTGGATATGACGCCGGTGTTGACCGGGTCCTCGAACACCAGCCCGTCGGAGCCGAGGTTACGGAACAGCAGCCAGAACATGTACGGCGCGAGCGCCGCCGGATCCGTCTGCGTCACCGCGGGCTTTACCAGGCTGTACTGCAATCCGCCCATCTCGACCACTCTCCCCGCGTTCCCGCCGCCTCGCGCGAGAGCCTAACGCGGGCGGTGGCTGCCCGCAATGACGCCCAGGCGTATGCTCCGCGGCATGACTGTCGAGGTGATCGTGAAGACCGTCGAGCCGACGCCGACGGCGGTGGTAGCGGCGACGGCGACATGGGCGGAGTTCCCGAAGATGTGGGGGCCGATGCTGGACACGGTGTGGAGCTTTCTCAGAGGCGACGCCCCGGAGGGGCTCTACCAGCACGGGCATAACATCATGCTCTACCAGGACGATGTCCCCCACGTCGAAGTCGGCGTTCAGGTAAGCGGCTCCTTCGAACCTGCCGGTCCCGTTGTCGCGTCAGCGCTTCCGGGCGGCCTCGTCGCCACCGCGACCCACACCGGCCCGGTCGCCACGATCGGCGGCACTCATCAGGCGGTGTGCGAGTGGAGCAAGGCGAACGGGTACCGGCTGGCCGGCCCGCGCTGGGAGGTCTACGGCGATCCCGGCCCGTCCGGCGGCCACTTCGATGTGGACGTGTTCTGGTCGCTGGTGGCGCCCTGACCCAGGCATTTCCGGGATGCGGCGAGTACCAACCCCGGATGACGTCAGCCCCGGATGCCGGGATCCGGGCTCTTGACGGTTAATGCTATATGAGTAGAGTTAACGTTCATGCCCCGTAACCGTCCCCCGTCCGCGCAGGCCGTCAATGTCCTGCGGGCGCTGGCCGCCGATCCGGCGCGCTGGCGTTACGGCTATGACCTGGCTGGTGAGGTGCTCCTGAAGTCGGGATCGTTGTACCCGATCCTGGTCCGGCTCGCCGACCGCGGCCTGCTTGAGACGTCGTGGGAGCCCGGCCAGGGAAGCCGCCCGCCGCGCCATCTGTACCGGCTGACGCTGGCCGGCCGGGAGTATGTGGCGGCGTTGCCCGCAGCCCGCGTCGACCGGACCGTGCCACGCCCGCACAACCGTTGGAGTGAGGCGTAATGCCCATTTTCATTCCCCTGATCTGCCTGCTGGGCATGGGCATGGCGCTGTTCCGTGGCTACGCCTACGATGCCCCGGCCGACCCGGCGGCGCGCGATGACGTGTCCGCGCGACTGCTGCGGTGGGCGGTCGGCCTGCTGTCCGCGCAGCGAGAAGAATGGGGCCAGGCGATGCTGGGCGAGCTTGACCACATTGACGGCCGGGCCCGGCGGTGGCGCTTCGCGGCCGGCTGCGCGGGCGCCGCGCTGCTGCTGCCGCCCTGGGGACGGGTCGCCGCGGCGGCGTGGACGATGGTCGCGGTGGCGGCCGGGAGCCTCGGCCTGTACGCCTCCGTGGGTGTCCGGTACGGGCTGCAGGCCTGGGGCTGGGTGTTCGCGGCCGTCCCCCTGGTCCTCCTGGCCAGCTACACCCTGGTGGTCACCGTGCTGCTGCGCCAGCCAGGTATCGCCCTTCCCGGGCTGCTTGGCGGCCTGTTCGTCGCCCTGGCGTGGCTGGCACCGGGGTACACCTTCTCCGACGTCATCACCTCGGTGACCCCGCTGTGGGTGGTCCTGGTGCAGGTGATTGCGGTGCCGCTGCTCGTGGGGGTGGCCGGCGCAGTGTGGGGCGGTAGCTCCGCGGCCGGCCGGCGCATCGCCCGGCTGGCCGCGGTCAGCGCTGGCCTGTGCCTGTTCCTGTACGGGACCATCGCGGTCGCGTCACTCGGTGTCGGCGGGCCGCCAGGGGACCCGGGCTGTACCGGCGGCTGCATGATCGACGACCGGCTCGGCAACAACACGATCTTCTACTTGTGGCTTCTCCCGCTGACGACCGCGGGGCTCGGGTGGGCCGCCGCCGCGGCTACCGCTCGCCTTCGCCCGGCCGCCCACCCGGTTCCTGTGCCGTTCACGGCGGTCAGCCATCCGACGACAGTGCCGGAAACAACAATGCCGGACACGACAATGCCGGAAATGACAGTGCCGAACGAGACGGGACGAGCGGCCCGTACGCGAAGCTGGCAGCGGACCGCGTACCTCGTGCTGCTGTGTGCCGTCCTGGCAGGAGGACTGCTTCTGGCTGCCCTTGGCGCGTCCAGGGGCTAAGCCGCGGCTAGCAGAGACCGGGCGATCCTCTCGCCGATGACTGCGGTCGGCATATTCGTGTTGCCTGAGGTGACGGCCGGCATGATCGACGCGTCCGCTACATACAGGCCGTCGATCCCGTGGACCTGGCCCGCGGAGTCGACGACCGCGTCCGGGTCGCTTGCCGGTCCCATCTTGCAGCTCCCGGCGGGGTGATAGTAGTGCACAGCGGCATGGCCGATGTAGCGCTCGATCGCCTGTCTCCCCGTGACGTCCGGGCCCGGGCGTGCCTCCCGGGCCAGCAGCCTGCGCAGTTCCGGCGTCTGCGCTATCTCGCGCACACGTTCGGCACCCTCGGCGAGCCGGGCTCGGTCGTACCCGCCGGGGTCGCTGAGGTAACGGTGATCGATCAGGAGCTTGTCGTCGAGGCTGAGTCCCGTCAGGCGCACGCTACCGCGTGAGAGTGGCGTCAGGCACGCGGCGCCCAGGAACCAGAACCACGTGGAGGTGGCCTGGCTGTAGCCGCCGACCGGGTAGATGTGCATGTCGAACCCCGGCCGGCACCGTGCCGATGGGAACTTCGCGATCACCTGCTCGTGCGGCTGCCAGCCCGTTTCCGCCCGGTGGCGCTCCATCATCTCGGCCAGCTCGCCGGTTCCCTCGTAATGGAGCTCCACGCACGGCTGGTCGTGCAGGTTCCGCCCGACGCCGGGGAGGTCAAGCACGGGCTTGACCCCGACGGCGGTCAGCTCGTCGGCCGGCCCGATGCCGGACCGGAGCAGGATCGCCGGGCTCCCGTAGGCACCTGCGCACACCACGACCCGCGACGCGCCGATCTCGACCAGCCGTTGTCCTTCCCGCACGGCCACGCCGGCAACCCGGCCGCCGCGGACGAGCACACGCTCGACGGGGGCATCGCCGGCCACAAGGAGCCGGTCACGGACCCCGTCGATATACGCGAACGCGCTGTTGACCCGGGTTGTCCCCTCGATGTTCACCGGGAAGGGCGCGACGCCGGCGTCCTCTTCGAGGTCGTTGAGGTCCTCCACGGCGGGGATCCCGCTCGCCACGATCGCGTCCCTGCAGGCGCGCTGGAACGGGGTCAGCTCATCGGGCCCCACGCGCCGCACCCGCAGCCGCTCCCACGCCGAGGCGAACAGCGGCATGAGCTCTCGCGCCGACCAGCCCGGGTTACCGGCGGAAGCCCAGCCGTCATAATCGAAGCGGCTCCCGAACACCACAGCGCCAGCGTTGTGCGAGGAACAGCCGCCGATCACCCGCGCCCGGCTGAAGTGGATCAGCTGGCCGCCGAACTCGCCCGTGTAACCCCAGTCGTGGGACCACGCGACGCTCGTCGCGTCGAGAAGGTCACGCGGCCAGCGGCCGCTGTCGGCTGGCCCGTAGTCTGGCCCCGCCTCCAGCAGCACCGTAGGCCCCGGGCTGCCCGCCGCGAGGCGTCCGGCCACCACCGCACCCGCTGTCCCGCCACCGACGACGATAGTGTCCGCTGCTGCCGGGGCCGCGCTGTCCAACTCCCGCGCACCCGGCCCACCTCCCAAAGCGCGACCCCGGGACCGCGGCCTAGGCGCGATGCGGGAAGCGGCCGAAGTCGGGTGCTCGCTTGGCCTTGAAGGCCTCGCGGCCCTCCTTGGCCTCCTCGGAGCCGTAGAACAGCAGGTTGGCGTCGTGGGCCAGCTGCTGAAGGCCGGCGTAGCCGTCCTCGGCCGCGTGGAAGCTCGCCTTCATCAGCCGCAGGGCGAAGGGCGACAGGGCCAGCATCTCGCGGCACCACTTCACCGTTTCGCGCTCCAGGTCGGCCAGCGGGACCACGGTGTTGACCAGGCCCATCTGCAGGGCCTGCTGCGCGTCGTACTGGCGGCACAGGAACCATATTTCCTTGGCCTTGCGGGCGCCCACGACCTGGCTGAGCAACGATGCGCCGAAGCCGCCGTCGAAAGAACCGACCCTGGGCCCGACCTGGCCGAACCTGGCGTTGTCGGCGGCGATGGCCAGGTCGCACACCAGCTGGAGCACCTGGCCCCCGCCGATGGCCCAGCCGGCCACCATGGCCACGATCGGCTTCGGGGTGCGCCTCATCTGCACATGCAGGTCGGTGACGTGGAAGCGGCCCGTGCTGTTCTCGTCCTCCTGGTAGCCGCTGTCGCCGCGCACCCGCTGGTCGCCGCCGGAGCAGAAGGCCTTGCCGCCTGCGCCGGTCAAGATGATGACGCCGACCGATTCGTCCTCGCGCGCCTCGTTCAGCGCGTGCGATATCTCGATGAGGGTCTGCGGCCGGAACGCGTTGTGCACCTCAGGGCGGCAGATGGTGATCTTCGCGATGCCGTCGCCTGTGGTCTCGTAGCGGATGTCTTCGTACTTGCCGGACTCGTGCCAGGCCATGCCCGCGGGTTCGCTCGTCAGCTCAGTCATGTTGTCCATTCTGCACACGCGGCCCCGGCAGCCTCGCGCACCGTCGGGCCCGGACCGGCACCGCAGCGGCCCTTCGCCCGGCGCAGATGCGAACCCTCGTTGACAGTCAGAGGCCGAGTACCGCAGATTTCCCTCTTCATATGCCTATTCGCACGCAGATGACGAGTCCAGTCTTGAAAACGATCGTTCACAGGAGTAGGTTATTTGTCCATGGACCAGCTCACTGACGTGACGTACGACGTGGACCACGGCCTGGCCTGGATCACGATCAACCGCCCCGAGCGGTACAACTCCTTCCGCGCCCGCACGGTGGATGAGCTGGTCACGTGCTTCAAGCGGGCATGGAGCAGCGACGAGGTCGGTGTCATCTGCCTGACCGGGGCCGGCGAGAAGGCATTCTGCACCGGCGGCGACCAGAAGCAGCGGATGGAGACCGGCGACTACGGACCGTCGGACAGCGGGCTGTTCGAGATCGACATGCTGCACCGGGTCATCAGGGACGTGCCCAAGCCGGTCATCGCGGCCGTCAACGGCTTCGCCATCGGCGGCGGGCACGTGCTGCACGTCCTGTGCGACCTGTCCATCGCCGCGGACACCGCCCGGTTCGGGCAGAACGGGCCGCGGGTCGGTTCGTACGACGCCGGCTTCGGCACCGGGTACCTGGCCCGGGTGGTCGGCGAGAAGCGCATGCGCGAGATCTGGTTCCTGTGCCGCCAGTACAGCGCCGAGCAGGCGGAGGCGTGGGGCCTGGTCAACAAGGTGGTCCCGGCCAGCCAGCTCAAGGCCGAGGTCCGGTCGTGGGCCGATGAGATCCTGCGGCTGTCCCCCACCGCGCTGAAGGTGCTGAAGCAGTCGATGAACATCGACACCGAGCACTTCGCGGGCATCGGGCAGATGGCCTTTTCCAGCCTCAAGCTGTTCGGGGAGTCCGCCGAGGCCCAGGAGGGCATCACGGCCTTCAACGAGAAGCGGGCCCCGGATTTCTCCGCCTACCGGAGCCACTGACCCGCCCTGGCGGGTAGCCCCGCGCTGCGGTGCGCGGCCGCGAGGAACGACTGGACCAGGGCCGTGTCCTGGTAGTACGGGTCGCCGTGGCCGCTGGCCGCGCGGCGCCTGCCGTACTCGTACAGCACGGCGAGCTTCCACTGCGCCAGCGCGGTGTACCAGTTCAGGTCGGCTAGATCCCGGCCGGTCGCGGCCGCGTAGCGCAGCGCAAGCTCTTCCCGGGTCGGGTAACCAGGCTCGAGTACGGCCACGCCCAGCTCGCCCGTCGGGGTCAGCGGCTCGCCGGCCACCGGGTAAGACGCCAGGAAGTAGCCAGTCGACGGCGTGCAGCGCGACCAGCGTGTCGGTCAGGGCCTCGCCGATCCGGCGCCGGTCGGCCGGCGCGCTGAGCGCCGCCGGGGTCGCGGTGGTGGCGACCGGTCCCGGCACGAAG
>JBEKGC010000028.1:0-28925 GCA_050013055.1 Streptosporangiaceae bacterium | reverse complement strand
GCAAGAGTTCCTGGGCCGGTTCATCGCCGACCTCGGGGCGACCGTCGCCGCGGGAAACGTGGTGATCGGCCACCGGCTGGGCCTGTACCAGGCGCTGGCGGCCGGGCCCGCCCGCGCCGAGGAGCTGGCGGCCCGCACCCAGACCAGCCCTCGCTACATCGCCGAATGGCTCCGCGGACAGGCGGCGGGCGGATACGTCCAGTACGACCCGGCGGCCGACACCTACTCCATGACCGAGGAGCAGGCGTTCGCGCTGGCCAATCCGGACGGCGGCGTCTACGCCCCCGGCGCGTTCGTGCTCGCGCTCGGCGCCCTCAAGGCCGAGCCGCGCATCACCGACGCGTTCCGCACCGGCACCGGGATGGGCTGGCACGAACATGACGAAGACGTCTTCCTCGGCTGCGAGCAGTTCTTCCGGCCCGGCTACATCGCCAACCTGGTGACATCGTGGATCCCCGCGCTGGACGGGGTGGACGGCAAGCTCCGCGGCGGCGCGAAGGTCGCCGACATCGGCTGCGGGCTCGGCGCCTCAACGATCCTGCTCGCCCGCGAGTACCCGAATTCGGCCTTCACCGGCTCGGACTACCACGACCAGTCCATCGAGATCGCCCGCAAGCGGGCCGGCGACGCCGGGGTCGCCGGCCGGGTGAGCTTCGAAGTCGCCGCGGCCACCGGGTTCTCCGGCACCGGTTACGACCTCGCGGCGACGTTCGACTGCCTGCACGACATGGGCGACCCGCTCGCCGCGGCCCGCCACGTCCGCCAGGCGCTGGCCCCCGACGGCACCTGGCTCATCGTCGAGCCTTACGCCGGCGACGCGATCACCGACAACCTCAACCCCATCGGCCGCATCTACTACAACGGCTCTACCCTGATGTGCGTCCCGAACGCTTTGTCCCAGCCGGGCGGCTACGCGCTGGGCGCCCAAGCCGGGGAGGCCGCCATCAGGCAGCTCGTCACCGACGCCGGCTTCACCCGCTTCCGCCGCGCCGCCGAGACGCCTTTCAACCTCATCTACGAGGCCCGCCCCTAGCCCGTGCCGAGAAAACCAGAGTCGAGACAACCGGTGGCCAGCCGCCCCCTCGGCCGGCCAGCCCGGCGGCATGACCATACTCGGCTCCACGGCCTGGATCTCCGCGAACCTTTTACCACCGAGGTCGGCACGCACCCGTCCACGACTGACGCGCGCCGTACCACGGTTCGTGCAGGCCCGCTATCGGTTCGGCTAAGGCGCCGATCAGTCAGCGCTCAACCAGCTAAGAAACTGACCAGCTTGCTCGTTGCCGAGCAGATGACTGATCTCAGTACGGTCCGCACTGCCTGAGGATTCAAGTGCGATGGTCACGGCTTCGCCGATCTTGTCGAGGCTGGCAACCGAGTCAACGCGTACGTCGTTTAGCTTTACAGACGCGGCTCGACTGGCGCGGATCGCTTGGTCGACCGGTCGGCCGCTGGATCTCAGCGGAGGAAACATCCGATCGATCATCGCGGCAACGGCAGCCCCCGCGCTCGCCGGCTGCCGAAGCTGACGGCCAAGCTCGTTCCAGCCAGGACCGAGTAGGACGACGGAGCGGCCCAGTACTAGACAGAACGCGACCTCAGAGTCTGTGCCAGGGCCTCCCTTAAGCGCTATGGCGCTGTCGCACAGGAGCGCGTTGATATAGTTGCGCTCATTCCGGTACTCGGTCCTCAAGAGGAATCCGTGCTCGCGCGAAGGCGACGCAGTTCGGTCGCCGCCTTTCGGCACGCCGATCCACCTCCCGGCTGCGCCGGCCCGGATTGCGCGCTCGGCTCCCACGATGGCCTGTTCCTTGACCGACTCATCCGCGATCCCAGTGCCCCCAGTCAGCAGTATGTGGTTAGTCGCTATCTGTTGCCCCAACGAAGAAGCTGTCGCGCTGAACGTGTTCGGACCGCTAGGTCCGAACACGCCGATGATCTGCTGGGCCATGCGCACCTCCTTGTTGACGCCAAGCCTAGCTAAACGCAAGAGTAGGGTCGATAACCGCAATCAAGGGGTCGAATGTGGACGTCTCTGACTACCTCTGGAACATGTATAACGAGCACACAAGCCAAGGGCGGCATCACGAAGCACAGCGGACGGCGGTCTCGACGGTCGTTCTGGCGCTTGCGGGCGCGGTCGTGGCCGTTATCGCCGAAGGCCATTTCCAGCACCCGTGGTCTCTGGCTGCATTCCTTATCCTACTCGGTATCACCGGCGCCCTATTCAGTCAGAAGCAGGCCGAGCGGACACGAATGCACATCACCATAGCCGGCGATTTCCGCAGTCGACTGGAATGGTCGCTAACCAACAAGAGTTCGGCAGCTCCACCGCCGGGTGATTACATCGCGGACCTTCTTGGGAGCATTGGTAGTAATGCCCGCCAGAAACATCGTGAAAGGTGGAACTGGAAAACCGGCCAAGATGACAAAAAGCCAGTGAGGTCGAGGTCAAGGGACCCGCTCTTTCCGCTGTACTGGTTCTTCATTGCGCTCAACCTTCTCGTTTCAATACTCGGCGTTGCAATATGGATAATCGCACCTTAACTCATCGTGACGATTATCCGATTGTCCAGCGATCACGGCGGTCCTGAAATCACTCTGTGCGCTCTGGCGGTGAAGCGGACCCTGGCCGCTCACCACTTGATCTGCGGCGTCTTGACCACGCCGATCGCGTAGAGCAGCTTCACGCCGTACAGGTCCCAGGCGCCGGCCGCGGAGTCGACCATAAGGGTCACGGCCACCGGCCTGAGCGCGCTGGTCATTACCCACTGGAAGCTGTAACCGCCCAGCGCCCCGCCGACCTTGCCGGCCACTCCCTGAGCCACATACCCTGCGGCCTGCGCCTCGTTGTTGATCATGACAGGCGGGGTCAGCGAGGTGCCACCGGGCGGCGAGGGGAGCGCCGCGGCGGACGGCGGAGTGCCTGCTTGCGGCTTGAGGGCGTTCTGGGCCGCATCAAGCGGACCCCCCGTCGGCGGGCTGATCAGGTAGCTGACGCCGCCGAGCACCGCCCCGGCGAGCAGCCCGATCACGGCGCCCTGCCACATGTTGTTCAGCACGTCGTCGAGACTGCCTTTGCCGCCTGCGTAACCGGCGGCGAAACCCATGGCGGCGCCGCTTATCGCGCCGTTGACCGCCCCGGTGACCACCGCGCCCCAGAAGCCGCCGGCGTGCAGCAGCCCGGCCACACCCCCGCCCGCGCCCGCGCCGCCGCCGGCGATGCTCGCGAACGCCGCCCAGCCGCCGACCGCGGCACCGACGAGAACCCCCTCGACGATGTCACCTGTGGTGCCGCCGTGCTGCGCGGCGGCGAGGCCGCCGACGACCCCGCCGACCACCATGCCGAGCGCGATCACCCCGATCACGATGGGCGCGGTGAGGGTACCGAAGGAGATCACGTCGAGCGCGAGCGCCAGGACGGTGACCACGATCAGCGCGACGATGGCCACCGCGGCCAGGAAGATACCCCAGAAGCTGCGGCCGCTCGGATCGGTGTAGGTGACCGGGTTGTTGCGGCAGTACGCGTAGGCCGCCCAGCTGAGCGGATCGTAGGGGTCCTGCACCACCGGGTCGGGGCTGACGAACACGCCGTAGCCGGGCGCGTACCAGCGCGCGTTCAGGTACAGCAGGCCCGAGCCTGAGTCGGGCACCCCGCCGGTGAAGCCCATCGGAACCTGACCGCCGAGGCCAGGCTGAGCGATTATGGCGCCGAACGGATCGTAGCTCAAGGTCCCGGCCACCGTGCCCGCATCGTCGGTGACGACGGCCAGGCTGCCGAGGTGGTCGGGGTGCAGGTACTGCGTCTGGCCCGAGGTCAGCCGCCTGGCGGCCACCCCGATGCCGTCGAACAGGTGCAGGACAAGGTCGCCGTCCTCGATCGCATAGAGCGGGTCCGGGGTGATCCTGACGTGCCCGCCGGTGCTGGCCAGCACGCGGAAGCCGGCGTGGTCGTAGCCGAAGGTGGCGCTCTGGCCGTCGTGGTCGATGGAGACGAGCCGGCCCAGCGGGTCGAAACTCTGGGTGCCCCACGGGGTGCTGGCCATCTCCCCCGCGGCCGTGTAGCTGAACGAGGCCGTCCCCGCGGAGGTCAGGCAGGTGGCCGCGGCGCCGTTCTCCCCGTACCGGTAGTTGCCCACGTCGGACTTGGTGGTCAGCGCCCCGGCGTCGTTATAGCCGTAGGTCCAGGCCGTGCCGTCCCCGGCCGTCGCGGTCACCAGCCGGTACAGGTCGTCGAAGGTGTAGCCGGCGGCCAGGGCCTCCTCGGCCGCACCGATACCCACCAGGTTGCCGGTCAGGTCATGAGTGTAGGTCAGGTCCCTGATTGTGCCCTGCGGGCCGGCCAGCCGCATGCCGCTCAACCGGTCGGTGAGCGCGTCGTAGGCATAGGTGTGCACCACGCCGTTGGCGTAGCTGACCGAGGTCCGGCGGCCGGTCAGGTCGCGGCCGATCGCGTCGGCCACCCCGGGCACCGCGGCGACCTGGCCGCGCGCGTCGTAGTCGTAGGTCAGGGTGAGCCGCTGGCCGGTGCCCGGGTAGGTCAGGCTGGCGAGCTGGCCGTCGGGCCGGTAGGCCGAGTCGACCTGGTAGCTGGTCGCCAGGCCCGCCGGGGCGGCGACCCGCTTGGTGAGCCGTCCGCACTGGTCGTAGTCCAGGACGGTGCTGCCGCCCTCGTCGTCAATCCGGACCAGCCGCCCGCCGAGCGTGTGCGCTCCGGCGTCCGGCGGCGGGGGGGCGCCCGCGTCGTGGTAGGCGTACTGGATCGCGGGGGTGGCCGCCGCGCTGCCGTATCGCACCGTCACCGGCCGGTTGAGCAGGTCGAAGTCCCGCACGACCAGCAGGTCGGTGGCAGACTGCGCGCGCACCGGGTTGCCGGCCGGATCGTAGACCGAGCGGCTGGAGCATTCGGGCCGGTCGGCCCGGACGATGTGGCCCAGGCAGTCGTACCACACCCGCACCTCGTGGCCGAGCGCATCGACATGGCGGCTCAGTTCCCCCTTGACGGTGTAGCTGTGGCTGTCCGAGATGGCGCGGCCGCCCAGGTCGAGCTGCACGCTGATCACCCGGCCGGTGGGGTCGAGGTGCTTGCGTACCGGGGTCCCCGCATGCGGGGCGCCGGAGTTGTTGTCCTCCTCGTCGGCTTCCTCGATGAGCAACGGCTGGTAGCTGATGGTCCTGATGCTGCCGTCGGGATTGACCACCCGGACCAGCCGGCCGAGCGCGTCATAGCTCATGCTGGTGTGCGGGGTGCCCGCACCGGGTGGCGCGTAGTCCGGCCCCGCCGCCCGGCTCGGCTGGTAGCTCGTGGCGGCCAGACCGCGCGCGCCGTAGGTATGCGCTTCCAGCACGATCTCGCCGGATTCGTCGCGGACCCGCCGTTCAAGCAGCCTGCCCGCTCCGTCGTAGCGGCTGCGCGAGTCGATGGTGGCCGCCTGCCCGGACACCGCCCGCTGGTGCACGGCGGTGGTCACCGGCACAGCGGTGACGTCGAACCCGAAACTGAGCGTGGGCAGCGCCGCGGTGTCGCCGGGATGGACGATGCTGACCGGCCGGGACAGCGGGTCGAAGAAGGCCGTGTACACCTCACCTGAGGCCTCGGTGAGGCTGGCAACCCGGTTGACCCGGTAGTCGTGGACCGCCCGGACCACGTTCCCGGCCGGGTCGGTGATCGAGACGGGAACGATGCGGGTGGCGTCGAAGGTGAACCGGGTGACCCCGCCGAGTGGGCCGGTCACCGTGCCGGACAGCCCCGCCGCATCGTCGGTGCGGGTGTAGGCGGCCAGGGCAACCCACCAGCCGTCTTCCCCGGCGCGCTGGTGGTAACCGAGGGCGGCGAGGTCGGGCTGCTGGGCCCCGTAGGCGGTGGTGGCCTGCTCGCTGGTCAGCGCAAGGGCGCTGCGGGCGGTGACCAGGCCCTGGGCGCCGACCGCGCCCTCGAGCTCGTCGTCGTAGACCACCACCGTATCGGCCACCACCGTCCCGGTGCCGTCGCTCTGGGTGACCCGCCAGGGTTTCGCCGGGAACCGGCCCGCCGGATCGGTGGCGTAACTGGTCACCGTGCGCAGCGTCGATGTCTGGCCGGGATCGGCGGGATTCTCGGCGGTCTGGACGGTCTGCGTGACGTTGCCGGCCGCGTCGAACGAGACGTTGGTCGTCGTCAGCGTGGACACCGGGGCCGGCTGACGCTCGTAGGCCGCCTGCACCTGCCCGGTCAGCCTGGGGACGAAGGCCGACCCGTCGACGTCCACCCGCCACTGCCAGCTGGTGATGTCGAACGGGAACGTCGCCGACGGCGAGCCGTCAGGCCCGTAGTGGGCGCGCTCGAGCAGCCGTCCGCGGATGGCCCGCCAGCGCAGCCGGCCGGCCGTGGTGGCAGGCTCGGTGCCGGTCGCCGGGTCCAGGCCGGTGGCGAAGGTGGACACGGTCTGCAGGCTGGGCGCGACGTCGTCGCCGATCAGCGTGTCGACGACGGTGCCGAAGCCGGCGAACTCGCGCAGCAGGCCGTCCCACCGGCCGTCGGAGTAGCGGAAGGTCTGGCTGGCCGCCACGCCGGTCGCCGCGTCGGTGGCGTCGACCCGGGCCACGACGGGCAGCACCACAGGAAGCCTGGCCGGCCAGGGCCGGCCCGCCGCCGCGTCCCCGGCGGCCTGCTGCGCCGAGGTGCTGTAGCTGACCCGGGTCGTCAGCCCGACCCCGTTGTCGATGGTGGTGAGCAGGTAGGGTTTGGCGTCCCCGGTGAGGTCGAGAAAGAAGTAGACGGGTTCGCCTGGCCGGGCGCTCATGCACCACAGCAGGCCCGCCGCGCCGGTCCCCCGCATGTCGGCGACCCGGACCGCGGTCATCCGGGCCGTCGGCACGGCCTGGATCTCCCGCGGCCCGGCGAAGCCGTTGCCTGACTGGTTGATCCACACCCGCACGGTTTCCCCGGTGAGCTGGATCAGGTCGGCGACCCCGTCCCCGTCCACGTCGGCGAGCAGCAGCCGGGTGTAGTCGGCGTCGAAGCCGAGTTCCGGCGGGTCCGCCATCTGGACCGGCGCCCCCCACCGGCCATAACCCAGGTACGGCCAGTAGGTGACGCCGCCGCCGTCGACGCGGACCAGGTCCTGCAGGCCGTCGCCGGTCATGTCGGCCAGGAAGACGTGCGGGTCGGCGAGGTCGCCGACCGGGGCGGCGCCGCGGCCGACGACCTGGGGCGGGGACTGCCAGCCTGCCGCGCCGTCATGCTGGTAATAGAGGGCCAGGTTGACGCCATCGGAGGAGAGCAGGTCGACCGCGCCGTCGCCGTCCAGGTCGACCAGCCGGGTGCCGGCCGCGGCCGGCCGGGGGGAGGGCGCCTGGGCCAGGGCCACCGGCCGCCCGAAGCCGCCGGACGGGTCGCGCGGCACGTACCCGGCCAGCGGCTGGTCCACGGCGATCAGGTCGGCGGCCCCGTCGCCGTTGATGTCGGCGAAGGCCACCGTGCCGGACCGGGCCAGCGCCGGGACCTGCGCCACGACGCGGGGCGGCCCCCACCGGCAGCCGCCCAGGTTCGGCCACAGCCGGGCCTGCCCGGACGGGCTGAGCGCGAGCAGGTCGGGCAGCCCGTCCCCGGTCCAGTCGACCAGGTCGGCGCGGGCACCGGGGTCATCGAAGGCCGGCGGGGCCGGAGCCTGCGCGGTGAACCTGGTCAGCGACGGCTCGCCGAGCACGGAATAGCCAAGTGTCAGCGGCGGCGCGGTGAGCTGGCCGCCGTCCGCGGCGTGCCCGGTCAGGGTCACGCTGGTCAGCAGCGAACTACCGTTGGACGGGTGCTGGGTGTAGCGCAGATCCCAGCTGCGCAGCACCGGTTGCGCGTCGCCGGGCAGCCGCAGCGCGATCTGACGGCAGCGCAGCGCGGTGCTCACTCCGAAGCCGGGCCGCCCGTAGCGCAGCACGTCGGGGCGCTGTTCGTAGCTGAACGCCAGCTCGTAGACGCCGTAACTGACCGAGGCCAGGTACAGCTGGCCGCCGTCGGACATCCAGGTGAAGGCGGCGGTGTGGCCAAGGGAGTCGGCGACCTGCTCCAGCTGCCAGCCGAACACCCGGGTGCTGTCGGCCGGGTCGGCCAGCCGGGCCGCGGCGGTCGTGCCCAGCGTGTAGCGGTTACCGTCGCGGTCCAGGCAGGTGAAGCCGTCCCCGTCGGCCTGCACCCGCCACGCGCCCGCGTCGACCTGCGGCCGGTAGCCGCCGCCCGCGGTCCTGACCAGTTCGCCCGCGCCTTCGAGCATCAGGACGTCGGCGTCGTCGTAGCGCGGAATGCCGTGCGCGACGGAGCGGAGCAACCGCGGCACGGAGATGGTGAAGCCCAGGCCGAACGCCCCCGCGCCCTGGCTGCTGTCGTAGCTCAACCGCAGTCGCGGGGCGATGTCGCCGGGACCGTTCGGCAGGTCGAGCGGGATCGTGAAGGTGGCGCCGCCGGTGGACAGGTCGGGCGTGAAGGTCTCGCCCAGGCCGCTGACCGCACCGCCCCCCGACGGTAGCGACGGGGTGGCGGCGTCGAAGCCGATGTCGGTGCTCATCACGGCCTCCTAGCTGCGCGGGGTGAACGTGTAGTTCATCAGCAGGGCGACGTTCACGATCGGCGCCAGGTCCAGCGTTCCGTCCGGGGCCAGCGACGGGTTGTCCGCCGCCGCGAGCGTGATGGCGTACTGGCCAAGCGCGGTGCCCGCGGCCAGCGGCGCCCAGGGGCTGCCGGTACTGCCGGAGTCGGCCAGGCCGTTGCCGTCAAGCGTCGCGGTGACCGGTGCCGCGTGAGCCGGGGTGGCCAGGGCGACGTTCAGTCCGCCCGCGCGGACCGAACCGTCGGTGGCGACGACCACGCCGACGGCGGTGAGCTGCGGCTGGGTCTCGTTGTTCCGGAAGTCGGGCGCCGACAGGCTGACGGAGAGCGTGCCGGAGGCCTGGAAGGCGAAGAACGCGTCGGGGTAGATCCAGCGCAGCGGGATGGCCCGCTGCCTGGCGGTGAACCCGGGCCTGGTGGCCAGCTCCTGGTTGACCGCGGCGGCGATGCTCGGGTCGTAGCGCGCCTGGTAGTAGAAGGTCAGCCGGACGTCCAGGAGCGCGCCGTAGTCGATGTCGTTGATCGCCTTCGGCAGCTCCAGATGCCAGCTTGAGGCGACGCCCGCGCCCTCGAAGATCCGCATCTGACGGGAGTCCGGCTGGATGAGCAGCGAGTCGTCACGGGCAGTGTAGTCCGAGATGACCAGGGTCTCCTTGGACTGGACCCGGTACTTCACGGCCGGCGTGGCCGGGTCGGGCCACGAGGCGAAAGGCAGCCGGTAGACGGAGATGCCGGAGTTGGTGAGGCTGCCGGATACGCCAGTAGGCGGCACCAGCCCGTCCACGTCGACCTCGACCGCCACCACCCGGCCCGCGTAGGCACCCGGGTAATAGCTGTCGAAGTCGTCCAGCGTGGTCTGGAAATCCATCGCACCCGTGCTGCGCAGCTGAGATTCGAAGCTGAACGGGTAGCGTCCGGCGAGCGAGATGGTCTGCTTGACCGGCTGCGGCTTGCCCCGGGCGCTGGAGACCAGGTCGTAGGTGAACGATTCGATGTCCGCGAGCAGCGCGTCGGCGGCGAGCAGGCCGTTGACCTCGTCGGTGCTGTAGTCGGCCTTGATCAGCGCCAGGGCCTGGTCGGTCTCGAAGTTGTAGGCCTGCTGCATCAGCTTGGCCGCGTACAGCGCCATGGACAGGTACCGCTGGTAAAGCCGGTACAGCACGTCGCCCATGCGCTGCCACACATCCGCGGTGAACGTCTGGTTGTCGAACGCGCTGAGCAGCTGGGCCGCGCCTTGCGCCCTGATGCTGGCGACCGCGTACGCGGCCTGCGCGGCGGCCGTCTGCGCACCCGCGGCGGCGGCCTCGGCGTTGGCCTGGGCTTGCGCGGTCGCCAGCTCGGCGGCCTGGCGCCTGAGGCTGTCGACCTCGTACTGCCGGTTGGCCTTGGCCCCGGCCAGCTGGGTGGCCGCGGCGACGGTGGCCTGGCTGCCGCTGAAACCCTGGCCGGACAGCAGCTGGTCGGCGAGCTGATTCAGCGTGTTCGGGTCGCCGTCGTCACCACCGCTGATCTGCGCCGAGGATGCCTGGTAGGAGATGGCCAGATCGGACTCGGTCGCGTACTCACCGGCGTTCGCGGTGGCGTCCGCGGCCCGCTGCGCGGCCAGGACCGCGCCGTCTTGGTAGGCGACCAGCTGGGCCTGCGCGGCGACGACCTGGGCCTGCGCAGCGGAGACCTCGGCGCCCGCCGCCGACGCGCTGGTGGCGAGCTGCTGCCGCGTCAGCGTCGCCTGGTCGGCCCGGTCCCAGAAGTTGATCACGTCACGCTCGACCGACACGGCGAGCTGGGCGAAGTTGACGGCCACGCCCTGCAGGTAGTCGAAGGTCCAGATGGGCACGGTGGCGGTCCAGAAACCCCAGAAGTCCAGGCCGCCGGAGATCTTGGCGAGCTGGCCGCGGACGGCGGCGATCACCGACACGATGTCCGGGTCCAGGTTCAGCGTGGTGATGTCGGCCAGGTCGGCGAGCACCTGCTCGGCGATGGCCGCGCCGGGCTGGAGCGACGCGGTGGTGTACAGGACGCTGGCTGGCTTGGTGTCGTCGGGGTTGATGACCCGGCTGTAGATGGGCAGGGCGTCCGCCGCGTCACCCTGGCGGAACAGCGAGTCGCCCCAGTCGAGGTACAGCGTGCCGAGCCTGGCCCACAGGTAAGGCGCCTCCACGGTCGTGTTCAGGTACTGGTAGCTGGCCGCCTGGAGGTACTGAGTCTCCGCGTCGGCGTAGTCACCGAGCGCGTGGTAGCACTCGGCCAGCGCCAGCGGGATCACGTAGAAGTAGATGCGCGGCAGGTCCGCGGCCAGGTCGGCGGGGCAGGTGGGCACGTTCCGCAGCAAGGTGAGGTCGGTGGCCGTCACGCGCGACTCGTAGAGCACCTTGATCGCCTGATCCACCGGTGGGCCGTCGCCGACCGCCCACGTCATCGTGCTGACCGTGCCGGCCTGCTGGACACCGTAGCTGCGGGCGACCGTCAGCGCGGGCGGCAGCGGGACCCGGCCGATCGAGCCGTCGGCGACCTGCGGGGCCGGCGTGACCGCGACACCTGCTGGGACGGCGCGGCCGCCGTTACCTTGGCCCGTCCCCGCCTGCAGTTGCTTGATCAGGGCGGGCGCGGTTTTCTCGGCGCGGGCCAGGTAGAACTGGGCCGCCTGGGGGTTGGCCTGCGCCTGCAGGTACTGCGAGTACTGCCAGTCGGCGGCGGCATCGGCGTTGCTGCCCTGATCGATGAGCTGACTGCGCAACCCGAGCACGTCGGCGGGCGCCGTGTCGGTTTGTGCCGCGCCGGCGTGTGCCGGTGCTGGGTCGGCGGGGGGTGGGGCGGGGAGGATGCGCGGCCGGGAGGCCGCTACCGGCACCGTCGGCGCGAGCACGTTCATCCACTCAAGCCCCAGGGACAGCATCGGGCTGAACAGCACCGGAGAAATCGAGATGGTGCCGGTGCCGCCGATGGCCTGCGGGTGCAGTTGCCCGTAGATCAGGGCGGCGGCCTGGTGGTAGGCGTCGATCGCGGGCTGGTACTGGCCGGCCAGGAAGTCCGCGTGACCCTCGGTCAGCTTGGCCTCGATCGCCGCGAGCGCCGCCGCGGCAGGCGTGTCCGGCTGGAAGACCGTGGTGAACACGCCGGTGGTGTAGCGGAACGAATAGAGCTGGCTTCCGATCACAGCCATGGCTGCTTCCCCTCGACTTATTGCTTGCTTGACTGCCCGGCACTTCCACCAAGCTCGGCGGTCGGCAGCTGAGCCGCCACCTCGGCGATGTAGTCGCGGGCGTCCCCGAGCGTCCGGATGGCCCGGATCCGCTGCTGGATTCGCTCGCGCTCGTGCGGATTCAGATGGAGGTCTTGGATGCCGGCAATCTCGACGAAGCCCCGCAGGGTGGCGCTGACCGGGCGGACCGCAAGCTCCGCCTCGCTCGCGGCCCGGCCGTAGGCGTCGTGCAGCGGGGTCCGCGGGCCCGCCGCCCGCGCCGCCGGTGTCTGCGACGCGACCGGCTGGTCGTCACCACAGGAGAAGCCGGAATCCGCAGGCTCCGGCAGGGTCAGCGGAGCGTCGCGCATCACATCCGCCGACAGCAGGTGCAGGAAGTCGTTGGCCCCGGCGTCCCTGGCGGTCAGCGTGGGCAGCCCGTACAGCCGCTCCACCGTGGCGAGCAGCGAGCCGTGGTCGTACCTGGTGTGGTCGATCAGGTTACAATTCTGATCCTTGAGTCCCCGCGGCCGCACGGCCGGGATCCAAGGGGACACGATGACCGCCGGGACTCGGACCCCTGCCTGGTCGAATCGGAAGCCGTGAGCGTTGTTGTCCGGGTCGATGACATCGCCAGGCGGGATCGCGGCCGGAGGCGGCACGTGGTCGTAGAACCCCCCGTGCTCGTCGTAGGTGATAACCAGCACGCTGGAGTCCCAGTGCGGCGACTGCCTGATCGACTCGTAGACGTACTTGATCAACGCCTCGCCGCGGGTGACGTCGTCGATGGGATGCTGGCTGTTGCCGCACTGGAAGTTGCCGCCGTGGGTCAGCACATGCCCGTAGTCCGGCTCGATGAAGACGTACGCCGCCGAGAAGTCCTGGTCGGCCAGGTCGCCCGCCAGGTCGTCGAGACCGTGGTACTTGCTGGCCATCGTCACCAGGTCCATCCCGGCCAGCGCGGAAACCTGCGGGAACGCGTCACCGTGGTAGACCCGCCAGTCGAGTTCTTCGCTGTCCAGGGCGTCGTAGATCGTCCCGTTCTCGAACTGGTAGCCGTCGAGTTGGGACGCGATGACCTCCAGCGTGGACGGGCTGCGGTCCAGCCCGCCGGACGTCGCGGCATGCAGGAAGAAGCGGTTCGGCCAGGTCGGCCCGGGCAACGCGGAAGACCACTGGTCACAGACAGCGAACTGGCTGGCCAGGGTACTGATCACCGGTACCTGCGCACTGGTGAAGCAGGCCATGGCCGCGTCGAGATCGGCCAGCGCCGCCTGCCCCGCCTGCTGCGTGCTGGGATCAGCCGCTTCGACAGCGGCCTGGTTGGCGTAGCTCTGCACGAAGCCCGCCAGGGTCAGCGGCGGGTAGATACCAGAGTAGTCACACTGGTCATCGAGTGGCTTGCCGCTGATGCTGGTGGACGCGAGCTGCAGCTTGACGTCACAGAACTCATGCGGCGGGTCAACCGGCATGACGAACGGGGCACCAGCCCGGACCGTGAAGGTCTGGCCGTTCGCGGTGTTGGTCTGGTCGCCCGGGCCGTCCACCGTCGTCGGCAGCCCGGTCACCGCGTCGACACCGACACCCGGGTGCAGCCCGCTCTCCTCGTCCACGGTCCCGGTGGACACGCCCAGCATGTGGTCGAAGGACCGGTTCTCAAGCACCAGGACGAAGACGTGCTTGATCCGCCCCTGCGGCCCGCTGGGGCCGCCGAAGACCTGGCAGGGGATCCAGAGCACGTAGTAGACCACGTACGCGACGACCGTGAGGATCCAGTACACGACCCAGGCGAACGCGCGGCACACCCACTTGGCCAGCCAGTACCAGGCCTGGCACACCCAGTTGGCCACCCAGTACCAGGCGATGCACACCCATTTCGCCACCCAGTAGAAGGCATCGCACGCCCACGAGCAGGGCCACCAGTCACAGCACTGGTTCGACCCTTCGTCGGCCCAGTTGGAGCACTGGTTGGAGCCCTCGTCCTTCCACTGCGAGCACTGATTCGATCCCTCGTCGGCCCACTGAGTGCAGGCCTGGACCATGATTGATCGCCACTCGTCGCGCTTGCGCACGATCGCGTAGCGGATCTCACCGCAGAATGACATCCTGATCCGTCCCCCGTTCGGCCAGGTGCCCCAGCACCTGGCTGCACTCGATACGCCAACGCAGCCGGTACACCACGATCGTGAGCACCTTGCCGGCCACCGCCGCGCCGATCACGCAGACGGCGGACAGCAGCACGAGAAGGAGCACGCCGACCGGACCGGAGGCGCCATGGATGACCGCGACCACGGGCGCGGCGATGAGCGCGGCGGTCATGGTCCACGCGCCGGCCTTGCATCCGCACTCGGACCTCAGCCGCTGCAGGCGGCAGGTCAACCGGAACAGTTCGGCATCCTCTACAGCACGAACCTGGCTGAGACTCGCCGCCGGCTCCCCGCCGCGAACCGCGTGCAGAAAGGCGGCCTCGGCCTGGTCACGAGACAGGGCTTGGTCTCGCCCCGGCGGGTGGCTGCCTTGCTCGGCTTGGCCGGCTTGCGCGCGTGACGGCCGGGATGACGCGGACCTCGTCGCCAATCCCATGGACACCTCCGTGTCGTCCCGGTCCAGCTGGCCTGGAGAGCTGCACTTTCCTGGCGGAGGCGCGCAGGTCGCGTCCTGATACATACCGTTGTCAACGACGCTCGAATTTTGGCTCTGGCACAGTTTCCGTGCACGCCGGCCGCAACGCTGTTGTGATCGCCAGCCCCGCAAAGAGCAACGACAGTGCCGTCTCAATTCGTGGTTTGAGCATTCCTGATCACTCCCCTATGACGCGCTGGCGATGATTAGCTACACCAGCGCTCGGTACCGTGCAGGCCATGTGGAGTGGTCCCCTGCGGCAACGGGAACCACGCGATCCCCGTTGCGCCTCACGTCATGCCAGTGAACCGGACGGTGCAAGGGGAATGCAGCCGCGACATGCGGCCGTCTCTCCACGAGAAGGGTCACACACCTGGAGCCTGTTGTTGTCCACCATGACGTTCGGATTCGTGCGACTCTAGCCGAACGGTACCGAACAATCCCCTGACCTGCGTGAACACCACCCTGAATAGTGGCGATGTTTTCCTGAAGACTTCGCTGGAGATTGCTCCACAGTACCTGGAAATCCGAAATAGTCACGGTATAGCCGCGGGGCCGCCAGTATCACACACTTATGGAGAACGCCATTCGCGCCACCGGTGACGGCAAGACACCGGCAACCCCGCAGGGTGACGCTCAACCGAAAAAAGTCCTCGCGTCAAGCCGGCACGAGCCGAGAAGGTGCCGATGTCTCCCGACAATGAACTACTATCCTGCGTTTCCGACCGCCACTACGGCAGAACATCTCTTGCTCGTCTCCCCGCTCCCGGTCCGGCGCCTCTGTGCCCGGCACCGGGAACCGCCGTGATCATCATCAGTGTGCGCTGGCTGCTGGCCGGAGGGTACTATGCCAAAGGCGCTGGGAATCATTGCTGTGACCGCCCGGCTCGCCGCCAGCGTCGCCACGCAGGTTGCTCCTCGTCCGGCCCACCCCGCGCAGCAGAATGGGTGACGTAATGACCTCACCCGGGCGACCGGAAAACCCGCTGAAAGGAGATAGCGGGGCAATCGCTGATTTCGCCAGCGAGTTGCGGCGCATGCGCAAGCGGGCGAAGCTGACCTACCGCGAACTCTCAGCCAAGACCGGGCGGTCCCCCTCCACGCTTACCGCCGCAGCTGACGGGAAGCAGCTGCCGTCCTGGGAGGTAACCCGTGCCTGGATCCAGGAGTGCGGCGGCGACAGAGACACGGTACTCCGCCTGTACGAGCGCGCCTGCGCGGAAACAGGCCGACCGGCACCTGGCCCTGACCTGTCGGGTGAAGAGCCGCCGGATCCCGCCACCGCGAGCACGGCTGACGAATTCCTCGGACGGATGACCCGGCTGCGGGTCTGGGCCGGCGATCCGTCACTGAGGACGATGAACCAGCGCTCTGGCGGGCGACTGCCGCCAAGCACCATCAGTGAAGCCTTGCGGCGGGACAGCCTCCCGCGCCGCGACCTCGTGCTGAACTATGTACGGGCCTGCTACGTGGTGCGCGTGGGCTACGTGCCCGAACGCGCTGTCCGCGACTGGGAACGAGCCTGGAATATCATAAAGTCACGCGAGAACCGCTCAGCGCCCGCCGACCCGGAGGCTGGCGGGCTGGCTCGCCAGGCCACGCGGGTTCTGGCGGCTACGCTGATTCTCGCCCTGATCGGCTTGGTGTTCTACGTGGCTATCGCCCTGCTGGCTGGTGACGTCATGAAACGGCCGGCAGCCGTACCAGACTACGGTCCGCCGTCGGCAGCCATGCCGCAGATATGCACGAAAAACGGTCCGGTTGTCTTCGTCGTATCCGGCCGCCAGAACAGCCCCGCTCCCATACTGACAGGCAGCATGCAATCCGCCGCCTTCACGGCCGTCCGGGAAGGTTCTGCCATCGGTCTAGTCGACCTAGACGGCCGCCCCCACCTGACCCTGGCCGGAGTATCCAGTGACTCCGGAGCCAACCCGACCGCCTATCAGGTCGGCCTGCGGCAGCGGGAATACTTCAGCTCCCTCGCGAGCGCGGTCGAGCACACCCGGGCGGAGTTCCCGGGCGCGGACGTGCTCGACGCCCTCCACCTAGCGGGAAAGACAATCCGCGCGGCATGCAGCTACGGGGGAACGGTCTACCTGGAGGACTCGGGACTGCAGGAAGCCGGCCCCGTGAACTTTAGTCAGCCCGGGATGCTCGGCGCCTCGCCAGCCGACGTCGCATCATTCCTGGCCAGCGCGGGCGAACTCCCTCAGCTCAAGGGCCTGGCCGTGGTACTGGCAGGCCTGGGCGACACCGCGCCGCCCCAGCGCCCGCTCAGCATTAGCCAGGAGGCCAACGTGATCGCAATCTGGACAGCGATCGTCAAAGCCGGCGGAGCCACATCGGTACGGGTAGACCCAACCCCTCTCAGCGGACCCGCACCTAAGCACGTCCCAGCCGTCTTGCCAGTGCCCGTATCCACGGTGCAGGCGTGGGCGCCCTCCGACCCCAGCTACGTATTCCCCGACAGCGGCCCAGTGGGGTTCGAGCCTGACACCGCGGTATTCCGCGATCCCGCCGCTGCCGGCGCAGCGCTCAGGCAGCTCGCCCAGTACCTGGTCGCTAACCCCTCCGCCAAGATCGAGCTCACCGGTACCACCGCACGCTCGGGAACCCTCGCACAGGCCCTGATGCTTTCCGGCCAGCGCGCGGCGACCGTCAAGGCCGCCCTCGTCCATATGGGCGGCGCCCCTGAGCAGATCGTCACGCAGGGCCTGGGCTGGCAATTTCCCGGCTACATCAACGACCAGGACCCTAGTGGGAAACTTCTGGCGGGCCCGGCCGAACACAACCGCTCCGTCATTGTCACCAAGATCTGAGCCACTTCACGGGCAAAAAGGCCACGCCGCACTGCGATCTATCGCGCCCTCGCGCGGAACCCGCGACTGCCTCGGCTAATACGCACCAGCATATGATCCGCTTGGGCGAGTAAAAAGTCTTCGCGATCATGAAGAGGGCGGCGCGGGGGGGAGGGGGCACGCGGGGCGTTTGGCCGGTTTAGTCGGTGAGGTCGTCGATGACCAGGCCCAGGCCGATGCCGAGCATCCAGACGTCCTTGGCCAGCGGGATGCCTTGCTGGGTGGGCAGGGGGGTGCCGTCCTTGCGCATGCCGGGGGTACGGGCGTACAGGCCGAGCAGGCCGCCGGAGAACGCGGTCAGGCCGGCCCCGGCCACGGCGGCCGGAACGACGGGCAGCAGCAGCGCCGCGCCGAGCGCGATCTCACTGGCCGCGAGCAGGCGGACGAAATCCTTCGGCTTGAGCTTGGCCAGGAACGGATAGGTGCCGACGGCGAACCCGTGCAGCTGGGCGGCGGCCTCGTCGTCGGCGGACCACTTGCCGATCCCAGAGTTGAGGATGAACGCACCCGCCGCGATGCGCTGCGGCAGGTGCCGCGCCTTCATCGGAAGCCGCATGTCTTTACTCCCTGCTCGTTAGCTCACAAACGCAAGGCACCATTGTTTACCCACCGGGCCCGGCGGCCTTCGCCGGGGCAGGCCCACTCCCCCGACAGGCGCCAACCGCCCGGCGCCGGGGTGGCCGTGGTCCGCAGCGCGGCCGCGTCCGAACCCGCCTCCGGCTCGGTCAGGCCGAAGGCGACGATCTCGGTGCCGGCGATCATCGCGGGCAGCCACCGCTGCCGCACCGCCACAGAGCCGCCCTTGGCCAGCTGCGCGCCGGTCAGGCCGACGGTGACCGGGGCCGCGGCCAGGTTCACGTCGGCCGCGCCGATCTCCTCGCAGGCGATGCCGAGGGCGACCGGGTCTTCGCCGCCGGTGCCGCCGAACTCGGCAGGCAGGCCGATGCCGAGCACGCCAAGCGCGGCCATCTCGGCGTGCAGCGCCATCGGGTAGGCGTCCAGGCCGGACCGTTCCCGGTAGCCGGGCGCGAGCCTGCGCTCGGCGAACCGCGCCACCGCCCTGCGGAACTGCTCCTGCTCGTCGGTGAAAGCGAAGGACAGCCCGGCCATCACATGCTCCGTTCCAAGATCTCGCGGACATCCGCCACGGCGTCGATGGCGGCCTCGCCGCCGCCGGCGAACGGGATGAAGTTCAGCGTGGTGCAGCCGGCCTGGACGTACGGGGCGACGAACGCGGCGACGTCCGCCGCCGTGCCGCACGGGACATACCCCTCGAAGCTGCCGAACGGCGTCCGGTACAGCCCCTCCATCACCGGCGCGACCCGCCCGCGGGCGTCAGCGGCGCTGGTGGAGAACCCGCACCAGAACGTCATGCCGTGCTGCCAGGCCACGCCGCTGCGTCCGGCGTCGGCCGCGTGGCCGGCCACCGCGGCGATGGCGTCGGCGCAGCGCCCGGCGGAGGTCCAGATGCCCAGCCAGCCGTCACCCAGCCGGCCCGCGCGGCGAAGCGCGGCGTCGGAACGGCCGCCCACCACCAGCGGGATGGGCGGGGTGGGGGCCGGCCGGATCCGCACCCGGTCCAGGGTGAAGAACTCGCCTTCGTGGCTGACCTGCTCACCGGCCAGCAGGCGGCGGAGCAGGCCGAGTGACTCGTTCATCCGCCGTCCCCTGGTGGCCGGGTCGACGCCGCAGGCGATCACCTCGCGCCGGTCGTCGCCGCCGACGCCAACCCCGAGGGCCAGCCGGCCCGGGGCGAACTGCGCCACCGTGGCCAGCTGCCTGGCCACCAGCAGCGGATGCCGCAGGGACAGCAGGTACACGGCCAGGTAGACGCCGAGGTCCTCCCGGGCGGTGACCACCGAGGCGGCGTCGGCCAGGCCGTCGTTGCCGATCCCGTCGTGGAACGTGACGTGGTCGCCGACCATCACGTGGTCCATCCCGGCCGCCGCCATCCGGTCGAGCAGCCGACGGCGGTGCGCCAGCAGCGCGGGTCCGGCCAGCGGCGCGTCGGCGCCCCACCCCGGCGGCATCAGGTTCACCCCGACCCGGACCCCGTCCATGCTCATTTAATGCTCACCGCTGAGGAACTCGTCCTTGCGCTCGACGATCTCGGGGTCGCCCATGATCGAGTAACCGTAGAACGCCTCCAGCCGCAGCTGGTCCTCCAGCGGCCGGCCGACCACGGCCAGGATCGTCTCCTTGGCCGACTCGACCGCGGTCCTGGGGTTGCGCAGGATCTTGGCCGCCATGTCCTCCACGGTGCTCATCAGCTCGGCCCGGGGCACGATCCGGTTCACCAGGTGGAGCGCCAGGGCACGTTCGGCGCTGATCGGCTCGCCCATCAGCTCCAGCTCCATCGCGATCCCGACCCCGCAGGTGTTGACCAGCCGGACGATCCCGCCATCGCCGAAGTGCATGCCGCGGCGCATGTGGAAGAACCCGAACTGGATGTCGTCGGCCGCCACCCGGATGTCGCAGGCCAGGGCCAGCTCGATGCCGCCGCCGATGACCCAGCCGTTGAGCGCGGCGATGACCGGCTTGCGGAGGCTCAGCCCGCGGGTGATCCCGCCGGCGAACCCGCGGTCCAGCACGCTGCGGCCCAGGCCGGGCCCCGCCTGCAGCCAGCCGTCCACGTGGCCGCCCAGGTCGGCGCCCGCGCAGAACGCCTGGTCGCCCGCGCCGGTCACGATGGCCAGCCGTGCGTCAGGATCGTCGCGGAACCGCGTCCAGGCAGCGAAGAGTTCCTCGTCGGTCTCGGTGTCGATCGCGTTGCGCTTGTCCGGCCGGTTCAAGGTGATGTAGGCGATCTGGTTCCGCTTGGTGTACAGCACCTTCGCCATCACGCCTCCAGGTCGTAGAGGCCGTCGATGACGGCCCGGTACTGCGCGGTGACCTCGCCGCGCTTGACCTTCGCGGTCGGGGTCAGCTGCCCGCCGCCGATGGGCCAGTCGTGATCGAGGACCAGGTACCGCTTGATCTGCTCGGGGCGGGACAGCCGCCTGTTGCCCGACTCGACCGCCGCGGCCACCGCGGCCAGCACCTCGGTATGCCCGGTGAGGTGGGAGAACGGGACCTCGCCCAGGTCGTGCTCGCGGGCGAAGCCGGCCACCCCGTCGCGGTCGAGCACGATCAGCGCCACGTTGCAGGGCCTCCGGTCGCCGACCACGAGCACCTGCGAGATCAGCGGCTGGCCGCCCTTGATGGCCTGCTCGATGTTGGCCGGCGACATGTTCTTGCCAAAGCTGTTGATGATCAGCGCCTTCTTCCGGTCGACGATGCGCAGGTAGCCGTCGTCGTCGAGGGCGCCGATGTCACCGGTGCGGAACCAGCCGCCGGGCTCGAGCGCCTCGGCGGTGCGTTCGGGGTCACGGTAGTAGCCGGGCGTGATCGTCGGCCCGGCGATCAGCACCTCCCCGTCCGGCCCGAGCCGCAGCCGCACCCCGGCCAGCGGGGTCCCGACGGTGCCATGCCGGATCCGGCCCGGCGGGCTGCAGGTGACGATGATCGTCTCCGAGGAGCCGTAGAACTCGTTGATCGGCAAGCCGAACGCGGTCAGCTCGGCCAGCATCTCCGGCGAGCTCGGCGCGCCCGCCACGGCCAGGAAGTGCGCCTGATCCAGCCCGGTCAGCGCGGCCAGCGGGCGCAGCAGGTCCAGGTCCCGCTGATCGTCGTCGTCCGGCCCGGCTTGGGGCGGGGCTTGAGCCCCGGCTCGTTCGGGCTGATCGGCTTGGACCCGGGCCAGGCGCGCGGCCAGGGCGGTTTGCAGCCGGGCGGCCCGCGGATCGGCGGCGACGGCCTGGCGCAGGCCGGCCAGCAGCTTCTCGTAGATGCGGGGCACGCCGAAGAACCGGGTGGGCCTGACCTCCCGCAGGGCCGCCCCAAGCTGGCTGAGGTCGGCCAGCGAGGTCACCTCGTAGCCGTAGACGAACGCCGCGTAGTGTCCGAAGATCCGCTCCGCGACGTGGGCCATCGGGAGGTAGGAGATGGCCCGGTCCCGCTCGGTGGTGGTGAACCGCTGCCGGATCGAATCCAGGCAGTCGAGCATCCCGCCGTGCCGGAACTGCACGCCCTTGGGCGGCCCCGTCGTCCCCGAGGTGTACACCAGCGTGCAGATGTCGTCGCGCCCGGCCGCCGCGACCAGCGCCCGCACGTCGAAGTCGTCCGGGGCCAGGGCCTGCAGCCCGGCCAGGCTGAGTTCGCGGCCCTCCGCGCTTTCCGTCACGACCAGGTGCTCGATCACCGGGCAGGCCGCCATCAGCTCCCTGGCCACCGCGGCCAGCGACGGCTCGGTGATCAGGACGCGCGGCCCGGCGTTACCGATGATCTCCTGGAGCTGCGGGACCGGGGACGTGACGTACAACGAGAACGGGATGGCGCCGGCCAGCATGGCCCCCATGTCGGCGACATGGAACTCCATGCCCGTCCGGAGCAGCAGCGCGACCCGGTCTCCCGGCCGCAGGCCCAGCCGGACCAGGCCGCCCGCCACCGCCGCGGCCTGAGCCGACCACTCCCCCGGGTGAGCCGCCGCGAGGACCCGAACGCCCGCAGCGCGACGCGGCCGGGGCTGGCCGCCGCCTGGGCCAGGAATGCGGCGGGCAAACTCGGCTGAGCCAGCGCCTGATCGATCGCGCTGAGTTGCTGGGCCACGTCCATGCCAGAACCAGCCTCCCCGGTCACGGTGCCGCACGGAGATGAGTGTTACATCATCGCATTAAGCGATGCATCACTGTAACATCGGAGCCTGAGCCTGGCTAGGACACCGCGAGACCACAGGGAAGGGTCATATGCTTCCGGCTGTGCAGGACCGGAACCTTCCGGCCATCCGGCCGCTCACCGCCCGGTCGGTCGTCCTCAGCACGCTGCTCGGCTATCACCCGCCGGCCCTTCCGGTCAGCGCCCTGGTGCGGGTCGGCGGCCTGTTCAATATCGCCGAGCCGACGATCCGGGTCGCCCTGACGCGGATGGTGGCGGCCGGCGACGTCACCGCCGACGTGGGCGTCTACCAGCTCACTCACCGGCTCGTCCAGCGCCAGGTCCAGCAGGAGGAGGGCTGCTCACCCCGGACCAGGCCCTGGGACGGCCACTGGGAGATGGCGGTCGTCACCGCGAATTCGCGCTCGCTCGCGGACCGGGTCGCGCTGCGCAAGGACATGGTGCGGCTGCGGCTGGCCCCGATCCGCGAGGGCGTCTGGCTCCGCCCGGCCAACCTGGCGCGCGCCGCCGACGGGCTGGTGGCCGGCCAGTGCGCCCTCTTCACCAGCCACCCCGCCGCCGCACCGCTCGAGCTCGCCAGGTCCCTGTGGGACCTGCCCGGCTGGGCCGCCGAGGCGCGACGGCTGCGGGGCGAGCTCGGCACCGCCGCCAGCACCGCCGCCAGCCTCAAAGACGGCTTCATCGCGACCGCCGAGGTGATCAGGCACCTGTTCATCGACCCGTGCCTGCCCGCGGAACTGCTCCCGCCGGCTTGGCCGGGAACCGGGCTGCGGGCCGCGTACACCGAGTTCAGCGCAACCTATGCCGAACGGCTCCGCGATTACAGCCAGGGATAACCCGGCGGCGTAGTGGGCGGCGTGCTCGGCGCGCAGCTTGTACTTGAGCACCTTGCCGCCCACGGTCTCGGGCAGGTCGGCCACGAACACCACCGACTTGGGGGTCTCGTAGCCCGCCAGCTGGGCCCGGCAGTGCTTGATCAGGTCCTCCGCGCTGACCGTGGCGCCCGGCGTGAGCACCACGACCGCGGTCACCGCCTCGCTCCAGCGCGGGTGCGGCAGCCCGATGACCGCGGCCTTGGCCACCTCGGGGTGCTGGGCCAGCACCGCCTCGACCCGCAGGCTTGACACGTTCTCCCCGCCGGTCTTGACGATGTCCTTGTACCTGTCCACCATGATCCGCAGGCCGGCCTCGCCGTAGGCGCAGCTGTCCCCGGAGTGGAACCAGCCGTACCGGAACGCGTGCCTGGTCGCGGCCTCGTCCCGGTAGTAGCCGGCCATCACGGCCGGAGACCGGTACACCGCCTCCCCCGCCACGCCCGGCTGGCCGGCCAGGTCCGCGCCGTCCGGGTCGAGCACGGTCGAGGCCAGGATCGGGCTCGGCACCCCGACGTAGTTGTCCTGCGGCGCCGTGGCCGCGTACAGCTCAGGCCACTCGTCGGGCCAGAACCGGTGGCAGGAGATCGACTCGGTCTGGCCGAAGATCTCAAACGCGCACAGGTCCTCGCCGCAGTGCCGCTTCATCGACGCCAGCGTGGCCGGGGGCAGCGCGGCCCAGCCGTACACCAGCACGGTCAGGCTGTGCGCGTCCAGGTCCGGCCGCGCGGTCAGCACCGCGTCCACCGCCCGGACCATGGCCGGCGACCCGGCCCACAGCGCCGTCACCTGGTCCTCGGCGATCATCTCGGCGATGTGCCCGGGATGGGGCTTGCGGCCGAGCACCAGCGTGCCGCCGGCCAGGAACACGGAGTAAGTGAACGGCTGATCACCTACGTGGTAGATCATCGGCAGGTAGGTGCCCACCGTCAGGTCGGACTCGAGCCGGAGCCCGCGGGTCAGCGAGAGCGCGAAGCCGAAGCCGGCCGCGTAACTGCACGCGTGCGAGATCATCACGCCCTTGGGCAGCGCGGTGGTGCCTGAGGTGAACAGGATCTCCCAGATGTCGTCGGCGTGGATCTCCACGTCCGGCTCGCTGTTCTCCTGGCCCGCGATGAAATCGGTGAACGAGACGCTGCCAGCGACCGGCGGCGCGCCGAGGGCGATGCTGATCCCGGCGGGCAGGCCCTGGTCGGCGAACGGCTGCCGCGCCCTGGGCCACAGCTCGGCGTCCACGATGGCCAGCTTCGGCTGCACCAGCTCGATCATGGCCGCCACCAGGTCCGGGGCCATCGCCGGGTTCAGCGGCGCCACGACCAGGCCCGCCTTGGCGATGCCGATCTTGGCCAGGTAGGCCTCCACCGAGTTCTCGCAGAACAGCAGGACCACGTCGCCGCGCTGCAGGCCGCGGGCCAGCAGCGCGTGCGCCACCTGGTTCGCCGCCTGGTCGGCCTGCCGGTAGGTCAGCGCCTTCAGCCGCTCGTCGGCGTAGGCGCCCGGGCGGCCCACGATGGCCAGCTTGTCCGGGCGGCTCCAGGTCACCCGCTCGATCAGGTCACCGACGCTCATCCGCTCCCACCGGTGGGTGGCGCGCCGGTGATGCAGGTGAGTCACATCGAGGTCCACGGCGTCCTCCGGCGAAAGCGCTAGTGATTCACGGTTCACTAATGTGTTACTATACGGGCCCGGTTCGCCGCTGTGAAGCGTGGCCAGAGCGGAGGGAGTGAAGCGATGACAGACGCGGTCAGCTACCGGGTGGACAACGGCGTCGCCTGGCTCACGATCGAGCGGCCGCAGGCCCGCAACGCGCTGAACACGGCCGTGCGGGAAGGCCTGTTCGCCGGGGCGCGGCGCTTCAACGACGACTCCGCCGCCAAGGTGCTCGTGCTCACCGGCGCCGGAGACAAGGCGTTCTGCGCCGGCGGCGACCTGAAGGAGATGGCCGATACCGCGCTGACCGTGCCGCCGCTTGACTTCCTCCCCCAGTTCGGCCGGAACATCGACATCGCCAAGCCGACGATCGCCGCGGTGAACGGGATCGCCTGGGCCGGCGGCTTCCTCCTCGCCCAGTACTGTGACCTGTGCGTGGCCGCCGAGCACGCGACGTTTGCCATCAGCGAGGTCAAGGTCGGCCGCGGCGCCCCGTGGGCCGCGCCACTGCCCTGGCTCATCCCGCCCCGGATCGCGCTGCAGATCCTGCTCACCGGCGACCCGATCAGCGCCCAGCGGGCGCATGAGGTCGGTCTGGTCAACGAGGTGGTGCCGCTCGCCGACCTGCGGTCGCGCACGCAGGACCTAGCCGAGCGGATCGCCGCGAACGCCCCGCTGTCCGTGCTGGCCGCCAAGCGCACCGCCTACCTGGCCCGGCCCGACGTCTTCGACGAGGCCGAACGGCTCTGGGCGCCGGTCTACCACAGCGCGGACGCGCAGGAAGGGCCCGCCGCGTTCCGGGACAAGCGCAGGCCGGCCTGGACCGGCCGCTGACCGGGGGCTCACCCACCCGCCGTTCGGCCCGGCCTCGTGGTGGCGGCGGCACGGTATGGTCCCGGCGGGGCGCGGAAGCGTAGGCTTGAGCCCACGCACAGGGGAGCCCAGCGTTGCGGGAGGCCGCTATGAGGCTGCGACCACGTCGGAATCTGGTGGTGTGGAGCTCGTCCCCCAGGGCCGTCGTCCCGCAGTTCACGCGGCCCGCGCGCCCGCGGCGGCTCCGCCGGTTTGTCCGCCCTTATGCCCTGTTCACGGTCATCGGGCTGCGGGAGCTGGCCCGCGGCGTGCACGCCCGCTGGCGGCCCGTGCTGGCCGGGGTCGTGCTCACCGCGGCCGGCCTCGCGCTGCGCAGCGGTCCAGGCGGCGTGGTCCTGCTGCCAGGACTCATGTTCCTGCTGACCGCCCCGCTGCTGCCCGCCAGCACCAAGGCGGACCGGGCCCGCCGCTCCGAGCTGGCGCGCGAGCTTGGCGCCTACTCCACGGCGGGCCAGCGGCACGACCTCGGCGCGACCCTCGACCGGTACCCGGACGGGATCACCCGCGAGCTACGCGACATCCTCGCCCGGCAAGTCGCGGCCACCGGCAACCACCGGATTCCCGGCGCCGGAAAGTACTGAAGGCCCGGCCGTTCCCCTGACGGTGTCAGCGGCCGGCCAGGTCGCGGACGATGCTGGCCACGACGTCGGGACGCTCCTCGGGGGCCCAGTGGCCGCAGCGCTCGATGACCCCGCCCTCAGCGCCGGGCGCCGCGGCCTGCACCGAAATCAGGGGCAGCCCGGCCAGGCAGGCCTCGCCGCCGTAGGCCCGCACCGGGATCTCCAGCGGCGTCTTGGCCAGGGCGGCCACCTGATCGGCCGTTCGGAAATAATCCTGGTAGACGGCAAGCCCGGCGCGCAGCGCGCCGACCTGGGTGATGGCATCGACGTAAATGTCCAGGTCGGCGGCGTTGATGGCGCTCGGGTCATAAGCGAAATGCTCGAAGAACCAGCGCAGGTAGGGCTTTTCCTTGCCGGCGATGAGCAGCTCGGGCAGATCGGGGACGGACTGGAATCCCATGTGCCACAGGAAGTTGCCGTCCGGCGCGGGCGCCATCGCCTGTTCCATGACGCCCACCCCGGGCAGCGCCATTTCCACGATGCCGAGGGCCCGCACCTGGCCGGGCGTCTTCGCCGCGTACGCGTACGCGAAAGCGCCGCCCCAGTCGTGGCCGATGACGGTCACGTCCCGCAGGCCCAGGTGGTCGCCGAGGGCCGCCAGGTCGGCGACGATGGTGGCCGCGTCATAACCCGTGGCGGGCTTGGCCGAGTAGCCGAAGCCGCGCAGATCAGGGGCCACCACCTGGAAGTCGCCGGCCAGCAGGTCGATGACGTGGCGCCATTCGTACCAGGTCTGCGGCCAGCCGTGCAGGAGCAACACGGCCGGCCCTTCGCCCGCGGTGACGTAGTGCAGCTTGGTTCCGTTGACCTGGGCGGTGTGGTGGGCGGCAGTTACGGATGCCATCTTCTGTCCTTCTGCGGTCGCCGCCGGCGGTTCAGGCCGGGCCGAAGACGGCCGCGGCGGCTTCCTGCCAGGCGGGGTCGGATACATCGATGAGGGTCGGGTTGCCGTCACACCACTGGAAGGTGTGCTTGAGCCGGCTGATCTTCCAGCCATCGGAGGTACGGCGGAACGAGTTCTCGTACCAGCCGTACTGGGTGTAGTGGTCATCGCCGAACCGGTTCGGGAGCCGGTGCCGGGAAACATGATAGAAGATTCCCGCGGCCTGGTCGCCGTCCACAGTGATGTGGAAGTTCGAGTACTGGTGCAGCACCACAAGTCGCTCCAGGCAGGCCCGGGCGAACTGGGCCCAGACCTTCGGCGTGGTGACGGCCGGCGGCCGCCCGGTCAGGTCGAAGAAGTCAACCTCGAACGGGTCGGCCAGGGTGGCCGCGTACAGGTCCCAGTCGTGCAGGTCCAGGCCGCGGCCGAAGCGCAGCATCACGTCGCTGATCTGCTGCCGGTCCCAAAGCTGGCGGACCATCTCGTCGACCGGCGGGTGAGCTGGTGAAGTCAAGGGAAACTGCCCTTCTGCCTGGTCATCTCGCCCCATCGGGTGCTCCAATCGACGGTGACCGGAGGACGGTCAAACTCTATGCAGTCAGAACTGTATGCAGTTTGTCGGCCATCGGCAATGCCCGCGCGCCATGATTTCCGCGTGCTCGTCGCCGGCCCCGCAGAACGAGACGCCGGCCGTGCGTTATCGTCGGCTGCTTGAGGGCATGTCAGTGGCCTCAGACGCGGTGCCGGGAGGGGACTGTGGACATTACCCAGCTGATCCTTGACGACCATCACGAGCAGCGCCGGCTGTTCGCGATCTTGGAGCAGGTCGATCGGGGGCAAACCGGGGTGCTGGCCGCGGTGTGGGGCCGGCTGGCCGCGTTCCTCGAGCTGCACGCCGCCGCCGAGGAGGAGATCTTCTATCCCGAGCTGCTGCAGGTGGGCCTGGCCGCGCAGCGCACCACCGGGGTGGAGGAGGAAACCCTGGACGCCATCGGCGACCACAACGAGATCAGGGACGCGGTCGCCGAGGTGGCCAGGCATCAGGTCGGCACCGACGGCTGGTACGCCGCGATCGCCGCGGCCAACCTGGCCAACGGCGACCACATGGCCGAGGAGGAACGCGAAGGCCTGACCGACTTCCGCCGCCTGGCCGGGCTGCAGCGCCGGCACGACCTCGCCGTCGCGTTCGCCGCCTACGAGGCGCGGAACTACGCCGGCGTGCCGGCGGTGGACAAGGACCCCGCGACCTACGTCCGCGAGGTAGAAGAAAGCCTTTCCGCTCCGCACGCCGGATCGCTCAGCATCGGCAGCCTCAAACGCGCCTGACACCGCACGGCTGATCCTGGTACGGCGGGCTCGATGCGTGGTCATTGGATCCGCTGAACCTGAGGCGCCAGGCCCCGTCTCCCGGGGCCGGGGCCGTCTCCGTCTCCGGGGCCGGGGCCGTCTCCGTCTCCGGGGCCGTCTCCGGGGCCGCCCGCGCCCTCGTACGGCCTCACCAGCACCCCCCGCCCCATCCGGATCATACGTCGATCACCAGTGCGGTGGACGGCGAAAACTACGTGGAAGATTCGGCTTTAGTGGAGAAAAAGGTACCCTATCAGGTACCAAAAAATCCGTAGGAGCCAAACTATCCGTGATATTCCGGGGTCCGGCGCACCATGGAACGCTGGCGTACCGTTGACCCCGCCAGCATCACCACGGGACCACGCCAGCAACCGGGCGGCCACATCCTCCAGCGGATCGACGGACAGCGTGGAGGCGATCATCGGGACCCCGGTCCGCGCCGTCGCCTCGGCGGTCGCCAGGTCCCCGCGCCGGTCCTGGGCGCACAGCCCGATCACGCCGATCGGGGCCATCAGCAGCGGCGAGGGCAGCGTCAGTCCGAACAGGTCCACGGTCAGGTCCCGCTGCGCCGCCCCGACGAACATCCGCGGGATGAGGCCCCACGGGTGGAACGCGCGAGCGTTGGCGCGCTGGGTGTGCTCGCTGCCCGCGCCGCCCGCGACGTAGGAAAGCACCGACGGTGCCAGCGCGGCGGCGGCCCGCTCTTCCAGCTCGGGGTAGGCCATCGG